>NZ_WVUH01000360.1 GCF_017614955.1 Micromonospora echinofusca | reverse complement strand
GGTCACTGGGCACTCCGGGTCGGTCCGGTCGCCGGGTCGGGTCCCCAGGTCCAGGCCACGACGTAGCGCCGGGGCGGTAGGTCGTCCGGGTTGCGGACCTCCCGATGGCCGACCGTGTAGACCCGGTCGGCGACGGTGACCGTGAGGTGGTCGGCGGTCGCCGCCACCACCGGGTACACCTCGGCGGTACGACCGAGCGGGCTGCATTCGGCCTTGCCGACCGCCTCCTTGGCGGCCCGGAACCGGGTGAGCCACTCGGCCCGCTGCGCGTCGTCGGTGGCCAGGCCGGCCAGCAGGGCGGACTCCGCCCCGGTCAGGGCGAGCGGGGCCGGGTCGGTACCCGGCGCCGGGATCTCCGCCACGTCGATGCCGGGACCGGGCCGGTCCGGCGTCCCGTCCGGCGGCCGGGGTACCGCGATGGCCACCCCGACCTCCGCGCAGTGGGCGAGGGAGACCAGGCAGTCCAGCCGCCCCGGGCCGGGCCGGACGTCCACCCGGGGGCGGCCGTCCGGTTCGTTGCGCACGGTCAGCTCGATCGGGTACACGTCGGTCGCGCCGTTCTCCCACAACCGGAAGCGGACGGCGTCCTTCGCCGCGATCCGACCGAGCATCCACCGTTTCCGGGTCGCGGTGGGCTGCCGCTCGAACTCCGCGTACGCGGCGGTGCCGAGGATGCCCCGGGCCGCCATGCCCCGGGTGACCAGGTCGGTCCAGCAGTCGAAGGCCATCGCCCAGCCCTCCGGCTGCGGCAGCGACATCGGGTGCCGTTCCGGGAACCGTTCCGCCGGACGGGCCTGGGGATGGCTGTCGAACCGCCGGTCGACCGCGCCGTCGATCTGGGCCCAGACCCGGCCCTCGTAGGCGAGCTGCGTGTCGGCGACGAGTTGGGCGTCGGTGATCTCCCGGACCCGGGCGACGCACTCGAACGCCCGACCGGGCGGCGGGGGCGGACCGAAGAACCGGATGTGCCCGAGCCCCACCGGCAGCGCCACGGTCCGGAACGGCTGGGTGGTGATCAACCAGTTGCCGATCAGCTGGAGCGCGTTGTCCAGCAAGGCCCCCGGCGGGACCGGCGCGGTGACCACACCCCGGACGTGCATCTCGCCGAGCGCGTGCACCTCGGTCACGCCCTGGAACTGCGGGCCGTGGAACATCAACCGCTCGGTGTACATCTCCGCGGCGCCCAGCGTCGGCGGCGTCTCGGTCGCCGGATCGTGCCGCCAGACCTCGGGGGTCCGGGACGGGTAGTCGGCCGCCAACTCCACAGTGGACCGGGCGTACGCGCCGAGGACGACGGTGACCACGTTCTGTCCGGCGGACTTCACGGTGATCTCCACGTCCTGGCCCGGCTCGGCGATCAACCAGCGGTTGAACCGGGCATCCCGGACGGCGATCGCCCGCATCCCGGGTACCGCCTGCTCCGCCGCCTCGATCATGTGCTGGACCAGGGTGGTGGCCGGTACCACCGGCCAGCGGTCCTCCGGGTCCGGCCAGTCGTCGGGCTGCACGAAGAAGCAGTGGTCGAGCAGGTACGGCATGGTCTGCGTGGAGACCCGCAGGATGCTCCTGTAAATCACCTGGTTGGCGCCGGGCTGGACGGCCGGTGCGGTGGCCGGTGCGGCAGCGGCGGGCGTCGGCGCACCCGGCCGGACGGCGGGTACCGCCGGCGTGGGTGCCGGTGGCGTGGTCACCGGCCGGCTCGGGGTCACGGCCGGCGGTGCCGGCGGCGCGGGACGCTCCCGGACCGGTGCGGGCGATCCGGCAGCGGCGGACAGCACCGTCACCGCGCCCTGTGCCGCGTCCTTGAGCAGACCGGCCAACTCGGCGGCGGCGCTGGAGTGCCCGGCCAGCCGGTGCAGGGCGGCGAGCGCGGTGGCCGGATCACCGGACTGCTCCGCCGCCGGTACCGGCGTTCCGCCGCCGGACCGGCCGGCGCCGGCACCCGCCGGACCGCCGGTGCCGGTAGCGGTCACCGGACCACCGTTGCCGGCCGCTGGACCACCGTTGCCGCCGGTCGGGCCGCCGGTGCCGGTCCCGGCCGCTGGAGCACCGGTGCCGGCCGCCGCGCGGCCCGTTGCGCCGAGCAGGCCGGCCGCGCCCTCGCCGAGCCGGACCAGCGGCCCACCCAGGTCGAGCCGGACGACCGGTCCCTTCCGGCCGCTACCGACGGTCTTCTTCGGGGCCGGCGGGGTGACGTCGAGGGCCCGCAGGTCCGGGTCGCCCCCCTCCACCCAGAGCGCGGTGGCCACCCGCCGCAACTGGTTGAGCCCGTCGCGGTGCGCCACGTTGACCGGCATCGCCAGATGCTCCTGCCCGCGCAGGTTGTCACTGATCAGCGAGGCGAGCTGACCGGCACCGACCTGGAGGAAGACCCGGAAGCCCTGCTGGTACATCGCCGCGACGGTCTGCCGGAACCAGACCGGCTCCATCATGTGCCGGACGAAGAGTTCGTTCACCTGCGCCTCGTCGGCCGGGAACGGGGCCGCCAGGGTCGCCGACCAGACCGGCACGCTGGTCGGGTGCACCTCCCACCGGCCCAACGCGGCACCGATCGAGGTCAGCCCCTCGGCGAACGCCGGGGTGTGGAACGCCGACCGGAACGGCAGCTTCTGGCAGAGGATGTTGCGTTCCCGCAGCGCCTCGATGAGCCGGTCGACCTGGTCCTCCGGACCGTTCACCACCGACTGGGCCGGGGCGTTGTCGTGCGAGAGCACCACGCCCGGGAAGTCCGGCAGCAACGGGGTGACCTGGTCGGCGCCGGCCCCGACGGCGGCGAAGAGGTACCCGGAGATCTCCACGCTCTCCGCGTTGAACATCTCCAGGAACTCGTCCATCGCGGCGGTGCTGATCTGGCCGCTGGTCGCCGCCGCCGTCCACTCGCCGATGCTGTGCCCGCCGACCGCGTCCGGGGTGACCCGGATCCGGCGCAGCGCCTGGTCGAGGAGTTTGCCCACCTCGATCAGCCCGGCACCGTGCCGGCCCAGGTCGGCGGCGGACCACTCCCGGTCCGGCAGTCCGAAGTGGGCGGCCAGGTCGGCGGTACGCGGCGAGAACTCCGCCTCCAGGCCGGGGAAGACGAAGGCGAGCTTGCCCCCGTCGGCCAGCAGCGGGTCCGGGCTGAACCAGATGTCCCGGCCACCCCGCCACGGCTGGCCCTTCGCCACGATCCGGCGGGCCACCGCCAGCAGCTTGTCGGTCGGGCTGACGATGCCCAGCCGGCACCGGTCCGCCGGGCCGATTGGCCGCTCGCCCCGGGCCAGCCCGGTGCCGAGGGCACGTACCGCCTGGTCGTCCCGGTCCAGCAGCGCGGCCAGGGCGGCCTGGTCCGGGGCGGCGAGCCAGAGCACCTCGTCCGGCTCGGCGATCACCGCGGCGGCGACGGTCGGGCCGGTCCCGCCCGACCGGCGGCCACCGACCGGCTCCGGTACCTGCTCGACGATGACGTGTGCGTTGATGCCACCGAACCCGAAGGCGTTCACCCCGGCCCGGCGTGGGCCGTCGCTCTCCCACGGCCGGGCCGTGGCGATCGGTGCGAAGCGGGTACCGGCCAGCTCCTTGCGCGGGTTGTCGCAGTGCAGGGTGGGCAGCAGCACCCCCCGGTGCACGGCGAGGACCGCCTTGATCAGACCGGCGATGCCGGCCGCCGGCATGGTGTGCCCGATCATCGACTTCACCGACCCGATGACCGGCCGTTCCCCACCGGCGTACGGGCCGAACACCTGGCCCACCGTGGTCAGCTCGGCGGCGTCCCCGGTCGGGGTACCCGTGCCGTGCGCCTCCAGCATGCCGAGTGCGTCCGGCGCGGTCGGGTCCAGCCCGGCCATCTCCCAGGCCCGCTGGATCGCCAGCACCTGACCGGAGACCGCCGGGTTGAACATGCTCGCCGAACGGCCGTCGCTGGACACCCCGCTGCCCCGGATCACCGCGTACACCCGGTCGCCGTCGCGGACCGCGTCGCGGAACCGTTTCAGCACCACGATCCCGGTACCCTCACCGATCAGCAGGCCGTCGGCGCTGCTGTCGAAGGGCCGGATCTCGCCCTGCCGGGACAGCGCCCGGAGCTGGCTGAACACCGACCAGAAGCTGATGTCGTGCACGTGGTGCACCCCACCGGCCAGGACCGCGTCCAGCCGACCGTTGACCAGTTCGGTGATGCCCTGGTCCACCGCGATCAGCGAGGACGCGCAGGCGGCGTCGATGGTGTACGCCGGGCCGCGCAGGTTGAGCCGGTTGGCCACCCGGGAGGCGGCCAGGTTGGGTACCAGGCCGATGGTGCCCTCCGGCTGGTGTGGGCCGAGCCGCTCGTCGAACTTCTGCCGGACCAGGTCGAGCTGCTCCGGGGTGAGGTCCGGCATCAGGTCCCGCAGGATCGTGATGACCTGGCTGGACATCCGGACCCGCTGGGCGTACCGGGCCTGGGCGGGGCTGAGGATGCCACCCCGGCCGATGATCACCCCGACCCGGTCCCCGGCGGGGAGCCGGTCCGGCCCACCCGCGTCGTCGATGGCCTTGGCGGCCACCTCCAACGCGATGAGCTGGTCCGGCTCGATCTCCGCGATCGACGACGGCATGATGCCGAACTTCAGCGGTTCGAACGTGGCGTGCTCGTCCACGAAGCCGCCCCGCCGGCAGTACAGCCGGTCCGGCCGGTGGGCCAGCTCCGGGTCGTAGAACTCGTCGTCCCACCGGTTGGCCGGTACGTCCGTGATCGCGTCCCGGCCGTCGACCAGGTTGCGCCAGTAGCTCTCCAGGTCACCGGCGCCGGGCATCAGCGCCGCCATGCCGACGATGGCGATCTGCTCGGTGTGCGCGCTCATCGGTTCACCAGCCCGATGCGGTGTAGACCACGGAGGTGACCGTGGGCTCGCCCCAGGCCAGCTCGCGGAGCAGGCTGAGCGCACCCTCCTCGGGGTCGATCAGTTCGATGCCCCGGCGGGCGTACTCCTTGCTCAGCTCGGGGGTGACCATCCCGGCGTGCCCGGGAGCCGGGGCCCACGGACCCCAGTGGACGGTCAGGCACCGGTTACCGGTCCGGGTCGCCCAGCGGGTACCCATCGAGTCGAGCGCGTCGTTGGCCGCCGCGTAGTCGCCCTGACCCCGGTTGCCGTAGGCGGCGGCGATGCTGCCGAACAGCACCACGAACCGCGGGTCGCCGGGCAGCTCGTCCAGGGCGTCCAGCATCGCGCGGGCCCCGTCGACCTTGGTGTCGAAGACCCGGGCGAAGGACTTCGGGTCCTTCTCCGCGATCAGCTTGTCCTCGATGATGCCGGCCGCGTAGACCAGCCCGTCGATCCGGCCGTACGTGCGGTGGATGTCGTCGAGCAGCTTCCGGGTCGCCTCGGTGTCCCGGACGTCCAGGCTGTGGTAGCGCACCTCGCTGCCGAGTTCGGCCAGCTCGGCCAGGGTGGCCGCGACCTCCCGGCCGGCGAGGATCGCCGACGCGGTCCGCTCGATCTTGGCGGGGGAGCGCATCCCCCGCTTGGCCAGCGCCGCGATCAGCGCCGACTTGTCGGTCGCGGCGGCCAGGTCCGGCTCCTCCGGGCCCTCCGGCAGCGGCGTCCGACCGACCAGCTCGATCCGGCACCGGCTGGCCGAGGCGAGGGTACGGGCGAACCAGGGCGTGATCCCCCGGGCCCCGCCGACCAGTACCACCACCGACTCCCGGGACAGTCCGAGGGCGTCGGCCTCGGCCACCCCGTCACCGGCCGGTCCGGCCCCACCGGCGGCCAGCGCGCCCAGCTCGACCGGGGTCAGGTCGACCAGGTACCGGTCGCCGCCCCGACGGGCGACGATCGGGGTACCGCCCCCGGTCAGCAACTCGTCGACGAGCTGCCGGGCCACCTGCTCCGGCTCGGCCGTCGGGTCCACCTCGACCAGTCGGACGGTCAGCTCGGGGTACTCCCGGGCGATGGTCCGGAACAGCCCGCGCAGGCCGTCGACCCGGTCCCCGCCACCGGCGGGTACCGCCGCGACCAGCCAGCGCGGCGTACCGGCCAGCGCCTGCTTGAGGAACGGGAACGCCCCCGGCAGCAGCGGCTTGGTGCCTGCGGTCAGACCGTCGAGCATGATCACCCCGTCGACCCCGGTGAGCTGCTCGGTCGACCTGGCGTTGATCGCGCCGGTGGCACCGTTGGCGCCGTGCTCGCCGAGCAGTCCGGCGAGCTGTGCCAGCACCGGTCCGCCACCGGTCAGCAGGAACCGGGTGCCGTTCAGCGTGCCGGCCGGGGCGGTCTCCGCCCCGCTCACCGGCAGTTCGGTGGGGAGCAGCCGCTTCGGGGCGATCCCGGCCCGGGTCTGCGCCGGGGCGGTCACCGGCGCCGGGGTGGGCGCGGTCTCGGTGGCGGACCCGTCGGCTCCGGTGTCGTTGATGCGGTGGTCGAGCCAGTTGACCATGGTGCGGACGGTGCGGGCTTTGACGAGGTCTTCGAGTTCGGCTTCGTCGCCTTCGATGGGGAGTTGGAGGCGGAGGGCGACTTCGCCGGCGACTTCGGCGCGTTTGATGCTGTCGATGCTGAGGTCGGCTTCGAGGTCGAGGTCGAGTTCGATGAGGTCGGTGGGGTAGCCGGTGCGTTCGCTGATGACGGCGAGGATGGCGGCCTGGATGACCGGTGCCGGGGTACCTGCCGGCGCGACCGGCGCGGCCGGTGCCGCCACGCTCCCGTTGCTGACGGCGGCCGGGGCGCCGGTGTTGATGCGGTGGTCGAGCCAGTTGACCATGGTGCGGACGGTGCGGGCTTTGACGAGGTCTTCGAGTTCGGCTTCGTCGCCTTCGATGGGGAGTTGGAGGCGGAGGGCGACTTCGCCGGCGACTTCGGCGCGTTTGATGCTGTCGATGCTGAGGTCGGCTTCGAGGTCGAGGTCGAGTTCGATGAGGTCGG
>NZ_WVUH01000035.1 GCF_017614955.1 Micromonospora echinofusca | reverse complement strand
GGGCGGGAACCGGGCGACGTACCCTCGGAACCGTGACGACGAGCCGGGAGATCGACAGCATCCTGCAGCGTGGCGCGGACGGCGGGCGGATCACGCCCGAGGAGGCGCTGCTGCTCTACACCGACGCGCCCTTCCACGCGCTGGGCGAGGCCGCCGACGCGGTACGCCGACGCCGGTACCCGGACAACATCGTGACGTACCTGATCGATCGCAACATCAACTACACCAACGTCTGCGTGACGGCGTGCAAGTTCTGCGCGTTCTACCGGGCGCCCAAGCACCGCGAGGGCTGGACCCACCCGACCGAGGAGATCCTGCGCCGCTGCGGGGAGGCGGTCGAGTTGGGGGCCACCCAGGTGATGCTCCAGGGCGGCCACCACCCCGACTACGGCGTCGAGTACTACGAGGAGCTGTTCTCCTCGGTCAAGCAGGCGTACCCGCAGCTCGCCATCCACTCGATCGGCCCGAGCGAGATCCTGCACATGGCGAAGGTCTCCGGCGTGAGCCTGGACGAGGCGATCGCCCGGATCAAGGTTGCCGGGCTGGACTCGATCGCCGGTGCCGGTGCCGAGATGCTGCCGGACCGGCCACGGAAGGCCATCGCCCCGCTCAAGGAGTCCGGCGCCCGCTGGCTGGAGGTCATGGAGCTGGCCCACCGGCAGGGCCTGGAGTCGACCGCGACGATGATGATGGGCACCGGCGAGACCAACGCCGAGCGGATCGAGCACCTGCGCATGATCCGTGACGTGCAGGACCGGACCGGCGGCTTCCGGGCCTTCATCCCGTGGACGTACCAGCCGGAGAACAACCACCTCAAGGGGCGTACCCAGGCGACCGCTCTGGAGTACCTGCGGCTGGTCGCGGTGGCCCGGCTGTTCTTCGAGACCGTGCCGCACCTCCAGGCGTCCTGGTTGACGACCGGCAAGGACGTCGGCCAGCTCGCCCTGCACATGGGGGTCGACGACCTCGGCTCGATCATGCTGGAGGAGAACGTCATCTCCTCGGCCGGTGCCCGGCACCGCTCCAACCTGCACGAACTGATCGGCATGATCCGTTCCGCCGACCGGATCCCGGCCCAGCGGGACACCCTGTACCGGCGGCTCGCCGTGCACCACACCCCGGCCGACGACCCGACCGACGACCGGGTCGTGTCGCACTTCTCGTCGATCGCCCTGCCGGGCGGCGGGGCCCGCCGGTCGCTGCCGCTGGTCGACGCGCAGTGACCGCACGGTAGCGCTCGTCGTCGATTCGATGGACGAATGACGTCAGGCTGATAACGGCTCCATCACACCGATGGCGGACCCGCCCGTGGGAAGCTACTTTCCGCAGGTCAGCCCGGTTGCTGTCGGCGCCGTACCCAGTCGGCGCCCGGTGATTCCGGCAGTCGTCCTCCATCGGCCCGCGCGGGCCGTTCATATAGATGCACGGCACTGCGGGCGGGGTGGTCGACACCCCGCCCGCGGTGTCCGTCCACCGTGACCGGGCTGCCGCACCCCACCGTGAACCGGCGCTGTCGTTTGTCGATCACGTTGCCCGGACGGCCGACGGTCGGGCTGCCGTCGGATGAATTTCCTGCTCACCGGTGTGGACTGCTGGCGTGACGGGTTCACGTCGGATAGCGTCCGCTCGCCCTCTGTCTTCCCTTTCCCCCGGGGTATCGATGATTTCGCACAACCGTTCCACCCTGGCGCGCCTCGGTGCCGTCGCCCTGCTGGCCGCCGGTGGGCTCGCCACCGTCGCCGCCCCGGCACACGCCGCCGACCAGGCGGACCTCGCGGTCGTACCGGTCAGCTCGGCGCTGGCCAAGGGCGTCACCGAGGCCAACCTGAAGCCCTTCAAGTTCACCGTCTACAACCTCACCGAATCGGTGACGGCGCGGAACGTGACGGTCACCGTCGACACCGCCGAACTCAAGGCCAACCGGGTCGGCTACCTGATCCCCGACGGGTGCACGGTCTCCGGCACCCGATTCACCTGCCTCCTCGGCGACCTGGCCGGCGGGACGACCGGTGAGTTCGGTCTGCCGCTGTTCAGCACCGGCGGCAAGGGCAACGGCGGGTCCCTGACGGTCACCGTGCGGTCGGACAACCCCGACCCGCAGGAGGGGAACAACAGCGAGACGGTGGACATCACGGTCACCAAGCCGGGGTACGACCTGAGCGCCTGGTCCCAGGACGTCTACGCCGACGTGGTGGTGGACGCCGACTCCGCCGGGGAGACCGGCCTGACGCCGGTCGCGCCCGGTGACACCGCGCCGCTGGACTGGGTGGTCTACAACGGCGGCAGCAGCCGGGCGACCGGTGTCCTCTACGGCCTCAGCCTGCCGAAGGGCGCCACCTTCGCCGAGTTGCCGGAGAGCTGCGAGCAGCAGTCGCTCGGTGACCTCACCGTCGCGTACTGCGAGGAGAGCGGCCTGGTGCTGGAGCCGGGCGAGTTCTGGACCGACGCGGTCCGGGTGAAGGTCGGCGCGGACGTGACCGGGAAGGTGCTCACCCCCGGTGTGCTCTTCGCGGTGGGGCTGGACCGGGCGACCGGCGAGGAGCCGGCCGAGGAGCCGCGCCGGGCGACGGGTACGCAGCGGAAGACCTTCGAGGAGGTCGACGAGGCGGACAACAACTCGGTCTTCGACATCTTCGTGGGGGAGAAGACCTCCCCGAGCCCGACCCCGACCGGTACGGCCACGCCCACCGTCGCACCGACCGCACCGGGTGACGGTGACGGTGGGGCCGGTGGCGGTGGGCCGCTGCCGGTGACCGGGGCGCAGGCCGGCCTGATCGGCGGGATCGGCCTGGCCGTCCTCGCCGCCGGTGCGGTGCTCTTCGTACTGGCCCGCCGTCGTCGGGTCGTGCTGGTGACCCCGGGCGACGAGAAGCCGACCGTCTGACCGGCGGATCCGTACCCGACGGGGCGCCGGCGGCCAGGCCGCCGACGCCCCGTCGGCACGTGACGGGCGTGACGCGGGCCGAGGCCGGTGCCGGTACGCCACGGGCGGCTGGCAGAGTGGAGGGGTGAGCCGTATCCCGCAGGGCCACCGGGCCAGCCTGGACAAGCAGCCGCACGAGGTCGCCGCGATGTTCGACGGCGTGGCCTCCCGCTACGACCTGACCAACACGGTGCTCTCCTTCGGGCAGGACCGGGGCTGGCGCCGGGCCACCCGGCAGGCACTGGATCTCCTCCCCGGCGAGCGGGTGCTCGACGTGGGTGCCGGTACCGGTGTGTCGACCGAGGAACTGGCCCGCTCCGGGGCGTACGCGGTCGGCGTCGACCTCTCCCTCGGCATGCTGTACGCGGGCAAGCGGAGCCGTCCACTGGTGCCCCTGCTCGCCGGGGACGCGCTGCGGCTGCCCTTTGCCGACGCCAGCTTCGACGCGGTGACCATCTCCTTCTGCCTGCGCAACGTGGCCGACACCGACGCGGCACTGCGCGAGCTGGCCCGGGTCACCCGGCCCGGTGGCCGGCTCGTGGTCTGCGAGTTCAGTACGCCCACGAACCCGGCGTTCCGGACCGTCTACCTGTCGTACCTGATGCGGTCGTTGCCGGCGGTCGCCCGTACGGTGTCGAGCAACCCGGAGGCGTACGTCTATCTGGCGGAGTCGGTGCGCGCGTGGCCGGACCAGAAGGCCCTGGCCGGGCGGATCAGCGGTGCCGGCTGGGGCAAGGTGGCCTGGCGCAACCTGACCGGGGGTGTGGTGGCGCTGCACCGGGGCATCCGCCCCTGACGCCGTCACCGGACGCCACCGCCCTGACGCCGTCACCGGACGTCGCCACCGGGGGTTCCGGCCTGGCGAAGATTTCCGGGGTTATCGGCAATTAGTCCGATTTGGCCGGTAGGCTGGCCCCCATGACGGGCACAGAGCACCCGGCCGGCGTGGCGGCGGAGGGCACCGACGCCAGCGATCTCGTCGCGGAGCTGCGGCAGCTTGCCGGCGCCGACCCGGCCGGGGTGCGGCAGGTCGTCGCCGAGGTGCTGGCCGCCCTCGACCGGGCCGCCGGAGGTGTGCTCCGGGACCAGTTGCCCGAGGCGATCCGGCGTGATGTCGCGGACGCCGAGTCGGCCGGGTCCGACAGGGCCACGGTGATCGCACCCGACGTGTCGGTGGCAACCCGGGAGTGATTCGCGTAACATCGCTCGGTTGTCACTGTGTGTCGATTGTTTTTCGGCCATGCTGTCCGGTTTCCGGTCCGGGGTACCCGGGGTGAGCGTGGGGATCGCTTCGCGGGGCGCCGGAAGGGCTCCCACGGACCCCTGTTTCGAGGGCTGAGATCCCCGTCACCTCGGCAAGTTAGGTACCCCTAACCCCGGGGCGGTGTCGTGGCGGTCATAGACTCCCTCCTCGACTGGCTTGTGAAGCATTTCACGAGCGCTGGGAGGAGGCCCGGATGACCGCGATGGAGCACGACGCCGACGTGATCGTCGTGGGCGCCGGTCCCGGCGGCTCGGCCACGGCGTACCACCTCGCCCGGCACGGCGTACGGGTGCTGCTGCTGGAGAAGACCGAGTTTCCCCGCGAGAAGGTGTGCGGCGACGGGCTCACCCCGCGGGCGGTGAAGCAGCTCGTCAGCATGGGTGTGGACACCTCGCCCGAGGCCGGCTGGCTGCACAACCGGGGACTGCGGGTGATCGGCGGGGGCATCCGGCTGGAGCTGGACTGGCCCGAGCTGGCCAGCTTCCCCAGCTACGGCCTGGTACGCACCCGGCTCGACTTCGACGACCTGCTGGCCAAGCGCGCGGTCGCCGTCGGCGCCGAGCTGCGTACCGGCGTCAACGTGATGTCCCCGGTGCTGGACGCCACCGGTCGGGTCGTCGGCGTCAACGCCGAGGTCGGCCCGGACAAGGTCCCGACCGCCTTCCACGCGCCGCTGGTGGTCGCCGCCGACGGTGTCTCCGGCCGGTTCCCGCTCGCCCTCGGCCTGGCCAAGCGGGAGGACCGTCCGATCGGGGTCGCGGTCCGGCGGTACTACCGCTCGCCCGCCAAGCACGACGACAACTACCTCGAATCCTGGCTGGAACTGCGCAGCAAGGAGAACCCGGACAAGCTCCTGCCGGGGTACGGCTGGATCTTCGGCATGGGCGACGGCCGGGTCAACGTCGGCCTCGGGGTGCTCAACTCCTCGTCCGCCTTCGGCAAGACGAACTACCGCCGACTGCTCACCGACTGGCTCGCCACCACCCCCGAGGACTGGGGGATGACCGACGACGCCAACGCCGACGGCCCGATCCTCGGTGCCGCGCTGCCGATGGGCTTCAACCGGGTACCGCACTACACCCGGGGTGTGCTGCTGGTCGGTGACTCCGGCGGCATGGTCAACCCGTTCAACGGTGAGGGCATCGCGTACGCGATGGAGTCCGGTGCGCTGGCCGCCGAGGTCGTGGCGCAGGCGCTGGCCCGGCCGGCGGGTGCCGAACGGGAACGCGCGCTGGCGCAGTACCCGGCCGAGCTGAAGGCCCGCTACGGCGGGTACTACCGGCTGGGCGGGATCTTCGTCAAGCTGATCGGCCGTCCGGAGATCATGCGGATCGCCACCCGGCACGGCATGCCGCACCCCACCCTGATGCGCTTCGTGCTCAAGCTGCTGGCCAACCTGACCGACCCCCGTGGCGGGGACGCGATGGACCGGGTCATCAACGCGATGACGAAGGTGGCACCGGCCGTGTAGTGGTCAACGTCCACCCCGCGCGGGGTGACCCTTACGGCTGTGAATATTGTGATTTTTGCTGACCATTTCGAGGGCAGGGAAGGACGAGCAGGAGAAAACCATGTCGCTCTCGCCTTACGCACCCATCATCGGGCTGTTCGCCCTCGCCGCGGGCTTCGCGCTCTTCTCGGTCGGCGCCGCCCGCTTCGCCGGACCGCGGCGCTACAACAAGGCCAAACTCGACGCGTACGAGTGTGGCATCGAGCCGAGCCCTCAGCCGGTCGGCGGCGGGCGGTTCCCGATCAAGTTCTACCTGACGGCGATGCTCTTCATCGTCTTCGACATCGAGATCATCTTCCTCTACCCCTGGGCGGTCTCGTTCGACGCCCTGCCGATCTTCGGCTTCGTGGAGATGGTCCTGTTCATCGTCGCGGTCTTCGTCGCGTACGCCTACGTCTGGCGGCGCGGCGGCCTGGACTGGGACTGAGGGAGGAACGCAGATGGGTATCGAGGAGAAGCTTCCCGCCGGCGTCCTGCTCACCTCGGTGGAGAAGCTGGTCAACTGGTCCCGTAAGTCCTCCGTGTGGGGAGCGACCTTCGGCCTGGCCTGCTGCGCCATCGAGATGATGGCGGCCGGTGGCCCGCACTACGACATGGGCCGCTGGGGCATGGAGGTCTTCCGGGCCTCGCCCCGGCAGGCGGACCTGATGATCGTCGCCGGCCGGGTGAGCCAGAAGATGGCCCCGGTCCTGCGGCAGATCTACGACCAGATGGCCGAGCCCCGCTGGGTCCTCTCGATGGGCGTCTGCGCCAGCAGCGGTGGCATGTTCAACAACTACGCCATCGTGCAGGGCGTCGACCACGTCGTACCGGTCGACATGTACCTTCCGGGCTGCCCGCCCCGGCCGGAGATGCTGATCGACGCGATCCTCAAGCTGCGCGAGAAGATCATGCACGAGCCGCTCGGCCCGAACGGCCGCAAGATGCTCGAAGCCCGCCAGGCGCGCGGCGACGTGCCGGTCGTCCCCTACGGCTCGATGCCCTCCTCGTACCGCTCGGACAAGGCCCGGCGGGCCCAGTGGACCCAGGCGGTCCGCGAGGGGCGCGAGGAGCAGTTGCGGATCGAGAACTGGATGAACGCCCAGAACCACCTGGCAGGGGGTGCCCACAAGTGACGACTCCGGCACCGAGTGAGAAGCCGGGTGGCGGCGTACCGGCGCAGGCCCCGCCGGTCGGCGCCACCAGCGGCGCCCCGGCCGAGTACCCGCCGGCCAGCACCGCCGGCCGTGGCATGTTCGGTATCCAGGGCAGCGGGGACACCTCCGGCTTCGGCGGGCTGGTCCGGCCGCGCCGGGAGGTCGAGGGGAGCCCCCGCCCGTACGGCGGCTACTTCGACGAGGTCACCGACGCGCTGGAGGAGGCGTACCCGGCCTTCGCCGACGCCGTGGAGAAGGTGGTCGTCGACCGGGGCGAGCTGACCATCCACGTCCGCCCCGAGCGGATCGCCGAGGTCTGCCAGGTGATGCGGGACGACCTGTCGCTCCGCTTCGAGCTCTGCTCCTCGGTGTCCGGCGCGGACTACCTCGGCGCGGACCAGCGGCGGCTGCACGTCGTCTACCACCTGACCTCGATGACCTACCGCCACCGGGTCCGCCTGGAGGCCGCCGTCTCCGTCGAGGACCCGCACCTGCCGAGTGTGACGGCCATCTACCCGACCGCCGACTGGCAGGAGCGGGAGGCGTACGACATGTTCGGCGTGGTCTTCGACGGCCACCCCGCCCTCACCCGGATCCTCATGCCGGACGACTGGGAGGGGCACCCGCAGCGCAAGGACTACCCGCTCGGTGGGGTGCCGGTCGAGTACAAGGGCGCCGAGATCCCGCCGCCGGACCGTCGGAGGTCTTACCAGTGACCACTCCCAACTACGCCACCGAGCGCGAGACGACCGAGGGTCGCGTCTTCACCGTCACCGGCGGGGACTGGGACACCGTCGTCTCCGGTACGGACCCGATCAACGACGAGCGGATCGTCGTCAACATGGGTCCGCAGCACCCCTCCACGCACGGCGTGCTCCGGCTGATCCTGGAGCTGGAGGGGGAGACGGTCCGCGAGGCCCGGTCGGTGATCGGCTACCTGCACACCGGTATCGAGAAGAACCTCGAATACCGCAACTGGGTGCAGGGCACCACCTTCGTCACCCGGATGGACTACCTGTCGCCGATCTTCAACGAGACGGCGTACAGCCTGGCGGTGGAGAAGCTCCTCGGCATCACCGACGAGATCACCGAGCGGGCCAACACCATCCGGGTGCTGATGATGGAGCTCAACCGGATCTCCTCGCACCTGGTCTGGCTCGCCACCACCGGTATGGAGCTGGGCGCCATCTCGATCATGCTCTACGGCTTCCGTGAGCGTGAGTACATCCTGGACATCTTCGAGATGATCACCGGGCTGCGGATGAACATGGCGTACGTCCGGCCCGGCGGGGTCGCCCAGGACGTGCCGGACGAGGCGATCGTCAAGATCCGCGAGTTCCTCAAGATGATGCCGAAGCGGCTCAAGGAGTACGAGGACCTCCTCTCCGGTCAGCCGATCTGGATCGAGCGGACCAAGAACGTCGCGGTGCTCGACGTGACCGGTTGTGTCGCGCTCGGGGTGACCGGCCCGGTGCTGCGCTCCGCCGGTCTCGCCTGGGACCTGCGCAAGACCATGCCGTACTGCGGCTACGAGACCTACGAGTTCGACGTCCCCACCCACCCGGACGGCGACGTCTGGGGCCGGTACCTGGTCCGGCTCGCCGAGATCCGGGAGTCGCTGAAGCTCGTCGAGCAGGCGCTGGACCGGCTGAAGCCGGGCCCGGTGATGGTCGCCGACCGGAAGATCGCCTGGCCGGCGCAGCTCGCCATCGGCGTCGACGGGATGGGCAACTCGCTGGAGCACGTCGCCAAGATCATGGGTCAGTCGATGGAGTCGCTGATCCACCACTTCAAGCTCGTCACCGAGGGTTTCCGGGTACCGCCCGGCCAGGTCTACGTCGCGGTCGAGTCGCCGCGCGGCGAGCTGGGCGTACACGCGGTCTCCGACGGTGGCACCCGGCCCTACCGGGTGCACTACCGGGAGCCGAGCTTCGTCAACCTCCAGGCCATCCCGGCGATGGCCGAGGGCGGGCTGATCGCCGACGTGATCGCCGGCGGCGCCTCTCTGGACCCCGTGATGGGTGGGTGTGATCGCTGATGGGTTTCTCTGACGAGACGCGCGAGCGGGCGCGGGAGATCATCGCCCGCTATCCGGCGGACCGGTCCCGCTCGGCGCTGCTGCCGCTGCTGCACCTGGTGCAGTCCGAGGAGGGTTACGTCTCCCCGGCCGGTGTCGAGTTCTGCGCCGAGGTCCTCGGCCTGAACAAGGCCCAGGTCGGCGCGGTCGCCACCTTCTACACCATGTACAAGCGCCGGCCGACCGGTGACTACCTGGTCAGCGTCTGCACCAACACCATGTGCAACGTGCTGGGCGGGCAGGAGGTCTACGACACCGTCGCCGAGTACCTCGGCGTCGGGCACGAGGAGACCACCGCCGACGGGAAGATCACCCTGGAGCACGCCGAGTGCCTCGCGGCCTGCGACTACGGGCCGGTGCTGACCGTCAACTACGACTTCTTCGACGGCGTCGACCCGGCCGGAGCGGTCAAGATCGTCGACGAGCTGCGGGCCGGTGGCCGGCCCACGCCGTCGCGGGGCGCCCGGCTCTGCACCCTCAGGGAGATGTCGGTGCAGCTCGCCGGCTTCGCCGACAGCCGCGAGGGCGCGGTGGCCGACGGGGTACCGGGCGAGCCGACCCTGCGCGGTCTGCGCCTGGCCGAGCAGCACGGCATCTCGGTGCCGGGCTTCGACCCGAACACCCCGATCCGCAGCAAGGACGCCCCGGCCCCGGCCACCCCGGCCAAGGCCGCGCCGACCGGCAGCACCGCCCCGGACGTGAAGGCGCCGGACGCCAAGTCCCCGGAGGTGCGGGCGGCCGAAACCCGCCAGCCCGACGCGAAGACCCCCGCCCCGGACTCCCCGGGGACCAGGGTTCCGGTCGACGGCACCGCCCCGGCACCGCGCGACGCGCAGGCCGCCGAGGCGGCCGGGGTCGCCGAGAACGCCCCGGCCGGCGACGGCAAGCCCGCCGGTGATTCGTCGGAGGCGCAGGAGCGCTCGCTCGACGAGGCATCGGCGAGTGCGAGGAGTGAGCTTGCGAGCCCCGCAGTCGCGAGCGAGAAGGAGGCACAGCAGTGACGACGCCTCGACCGGAGACGCTGGCCAAGCTGACCCCGGTACTCACCAAGCGCTGGCTCTCGCCGGACGCCTGGCAGCTACGGACCTACGAGCGGCTCGACGGGTACGCCGCGCTGCGCAAGGCGCTCAAGGCACACCCGGACGACCTGATCCAGCTCGTCAAGGACTCCGGCCTGCGTGGCCGGGGCGGTGCCGGCTTCCCCACCGGCCTGAAGTGGGGTTTCATCCCGCAGGGCGACGGCAAGCCGCACTACCTGGTGGTCAACGCCGACGAGGGCGAGCCGGGCACCTGCAAGGACCTGCCGCTGATGACCCACGACCCGCACTCGCTGGTCGAGGGCGTGATCATCGCGTCGTACGCGATCCGCGCCAACCGGGCGTACATCTACATCCGGGGTGAGGCGGTGCACGCGGCCCGTCGGCTGCGGCACGCGGTCGACGAGGCGTACGCCCGGGGTTACCTCGGCCGGAACATCCTCGGCTCCGGGTTCGACCTGGACCTGGTGGTGCACAGCGGCGCCGGGGCGTACATCTGCGGTGAGGAGACCGCGCTGCTGGACTCGCTGGAGGGCTTCCGGGGCCAGCCCCGGCTGCGCCCGCCGTTCCCGGCGACCCACGGCCTGTACGCCTGCCCGACCGTGGTCAACAACGTCGGCACCATCGCCAGCGTGCCGTACATCGTGCTCGGCGGCGCCGACTGGTGGAAGACCATGGGCACGGAGAAGTCCTCCGGTCCGATGATCTACTCGCTCTCCGGGCGGATCGCCAACCCCGGCCAGTACGAATGCTCGATGGGCGTCACGCTGCGGGAGCTGATCGAGCTGGCCGGCGGCATGAAGCCGGGGCACAACCTGCGGTTCTGGACCCCGGGTGGCTCGTCCACCCCGCTGCTGACCGCCGACCACCTGGACGTCCCGCTGGACTTCGAGGGCGTCGCGGCGGCCGGTTCGATCCTCGGCACCACGGCCACCCAGATCTTCTCCGACCAGGACTGCCCGGTCTACGCGACCTACCGGTGGCTGGAGTTCTACCACCACGAGTCGTGCGGCAAGTGCACCCCCTGCCGGGAGGGCAACTACTGGATGGTCCGGGTCTACCGGCGGATCCTCGCCGGTCAGGGCACCCACGAGGACCTGGACACCCTGCTGGACACGTGCGACAACGTGCTCGGCCGCGCGTTCTGCGGTCTGGGTGACGGTGCGACCAGCCCGGTGACCTCCTCGCTGAAGTACTTCAAGCAGGACTACCTCGACTACATCGAGGGTCGGAAGACTCCGAGGCTCTCGGAGAAGACCCTGGTGGGTGCGCACTGATGAGCGCGAGGCACGAGCTTGCGAGTCCCGCAGTCGCGAATGAGAGGCGGCTCTGATGACCGACGTTGCCAAGAACACCGACACCGTCACGCTCACCATCGACGGGGTCGAGGTGACCGCACCCAAGGGTGCGCTGATCATCCGGGTGGCCGAGCAGCTCGGCACGGAGATCCCCCGGTTCTGCGACCACCCGCTGCTGGCCCCGGCCGGCGCCTGCCGGCAGTGCCTGGTCGAGGTGGAGGGGCAGCGCAAGCCGGTGGCCTCCTGCACCCAGCCGGTCGCCGAGGGCATGGTGGTACGGACCCAGCTCACCTCCGACGTGGCCAAGAAGGCCCAGCAGGGGATCATGGAGCTGCTGCTGGTCAACCACCCGCTCGACTGCCCGATGTGCGACAAGGGTGGCGAGTGCCCGCTGCAGAACCAGGCCATGTCCACCGGGCGGACCGACTCGCGCTTCCACGAGCACAAGCGGGAGTACGAAAAGCCGCTGAACATCTCCTCCCAGGTGCTGCTGGACCGGGAGCGCTGCGTGCTCTGCCAGCGCTGCACCCGGTTCTCCGAGGAGATCGCCGGTGACAAGTTCATCGACCTGATGGGGCGCTCCTCGCACGAGGAGATCAACATCTACCGGGACGACGCGTACGGCGCGGACGACTCGGATGAGGGCGACGTCCCGTTCAACTCCTACTTCTCCGGCAACACGGTGCAGATCTGCCCGGTGGGGGCGCTCACCGGCGCCCAGTACCGGTTCCGGGCCCGCCCGTTCGACCTGGTCTCCACGCCCAGCGTGTGCGAGCACTGCTCCGCCGGTTGCGCCCAGCGCACCGACTGGCGGCGCGGCAAGGTGCTGCGCCGGCTGGCCGGCGACGACGCGGCGGTCAACGAGGAGTGGAACTGCGACAAGGGGCGCTGGGGCTTCCAGTACACCCGCGCGTTCGACCGGCTCACCACCCCGCTGGTGCGGGACTCCAAGACCGGTGAGCTGCGCGAGGCGTCCTGGAGCGAGGCACTGGCGGTGGCGGCCGAGGGGCTGCGCGCGGCCCGCGACGCCGGCCAGGGTACGGCGGTGCTGACCGGCGGCCGGCTGACCGTCGAGGACGCCTACGCGTACGCGAAGTTCGCCCGGGTCGCCCTGCACAGCAACGACATCGACTTCCGGGCCCGGCCGGTGAGCCGGGAGGAGACCGACTTCCTGGCCAGCAACGTCGCCGGGGTCACCGACGTGACCTACGCCGACGTGGAGAACGCCCCGGTCGTGGTGCTGGTCGGGCTGGAGCCGGAGGAGGAGTGCCCGATCCTCTTCCTGCGGCTGCGCAAGGCGTACCTCAAGCGCACGCTCAAGGTGTACGCGCTGGCCCCGTTCGCCACCCGTGGTCTGGAGAAGCTCGGCGCCAAGCTCGCCCGGGTGGTACCCGGCGAGGAGGCGCAGGTGCTCGCCGAGCACGCTACGGTCGCGGAGGCCCTCGGCACCCCGGGCGCCATCCTGATCGTCGGTGAGCGGCTCGGCAGCGTACCGGGTGGCCTCTCCGCCGCCGCCGACATCGCCCGGCGTACCGGCGCCAAGCTGGCCTGGGTGCCGCGCCGCGCCGGTGACCGGGGTGCGGTCGACGCGGGCTGCCTGCCCAACCTGCTGCCCGGTGGCCGGCTGGTGACCGAGCCGGGCGCCCGCGCCGAACTGGGCGAGGCGTGGGACGTGGCCGCCGGGATCATCCCGAGCCAGGCCGGCCGGGACACCGACCAGATCATCGCCGCTGCGGCGGCCGGTCAGCTCGGCGCCCTGGTGGTGGCGGGCGTCGACCCGTCCGACCTGGCCGACCCCCGGCTGGCCGAGCAGGCTCTGGACACGGTTCCCTTCCTGGTCAGCCTGGAGCTGCGCAACTCGGCGGTGGCCCGCCGGGCCGACGTGGTCTTCCCGGTCGCCCCGGTGGTCGAGAAGGCCGGCAGCTTCCTGGACTGGGAGGGCCGGCTGCGGACCTTCCAGGCGGTCCTGGAGACCACCGCGATGAACGACGGTCGCGTGCTGGACGCCATCGCCGCGCAGCTCGGGGTGGAGCTGGGCACCGCCGACGTGAACAGCGTCCGCCGCGAGCTGGGCTCGCTGCCGGCGACCCGGCAGGACCGCCCCGGCGCCCCGGTGGTGGAGCCGGCCCCGGTGCCGCGTACCAACCCGGGCGAGGCGGTCCTCGCCACCTGGCACCAGCTCATCGACCTGGGCAGCCTCACCGACGGTGACGAGTATCTGGGCGGTACCGCCCGGCCGCCGGTGGTCCGCCTCGGCAAGGGCACCGCGGAGGCGCTCGGCGTCGCCGACGGGGACGCGGTGACCGTCGGTACCGACCGGGGGGCGCTGACCCTGCCGGCGGCGATCACCGAGATGCCGGACGGTGTCGTCTGGCTGCCGACCAACTCGCCCGGTGCGACCGTACGGCGCAGCCTCGGCGTGACCTCCGGAGCCGTGGTGCGGATCTCCGCCGCCGCCCCGGCCCCGGTCGCGGCGGACGCGGCCGGTCGGCCCGGTCCGCTCCTCAACACCGCTGGGGGTGTCCAGTGAGCACGCTCTACCTGGCCCAGGATCCCACGCTGGCCGACTTCGGCCGGGATCCCTGGTGGCTGGTCCTGATAAAGATCGTCTTCGCGTTCGCCTTCGGGCTGGTCGCCACGCTGCTCGGCGTCTGGTTCGAGCGGAAGGTCGTCGGTTGGATGCAGGTCCGGCCCGGCCCCAACGTGGTCGGCCCGTTCGGTCTGCTCCAGACCCTCGCCGACGGCCTGAAGATGGCCTTCAAGGAGGACATCCTCCCGAAGAAGGCCGACAAGGTCGTCTACTTCTTCGCGCCGACCATCTCGGTGATCAGCGCGGTCACCGCGCTGTCGGTGATCCCGTTCGGTCCGATGGTCAGCATCTTCGGCCACCGGACGCCGTTGCAGGTCACCGACGTGTCGGTGGCGGTGCTGGTGGTGCTCGCCTGCTCCTCGATGGGCATCTACGGCATCGTGCTCGGTGGTTGGGCCTCCGGCTCGACCTACCCACTGCTCGGTGGTCTGCGGTCCAGCGCCCAGATGATCTCGTACGAGGTCGCGATGGGGCTCTCCATCGTGGCGGTCTTCATGACCGCGGGCACCATGTCCACCAGCGGGATCGTCGCCGCCCAGGCGGACGCCACCCGGCTGACCATCTTCGGCACCGAGATCCCGGCGCCCGGCTGGTACGCGATCCTGCTGCTGCCGAGCTTCATCATCTTCTTCATCGCCACGGTCGGTGAGACCAACCGGGCCCCGTTCGACCTGCCCGAGGCGGAGTCCGAGCTGGTCGCCGGCTTCATGACCGAGTACAGCTCGCTGAAGTTCGCGCTCTTCATGCTCTCCGAGTACGTGGCGATGGTGACCATGTCCGCGGTCACCGTGACGCTCTTCCTCGGCGGCTGGCGGGCGCCCGCACCGATCACCACCTTCTGGGCGGGGGCGAACTCCGGCTGGTGGCCGATGCTCTGGTTCTTCGGCAAGGTGCTGATCCTGGTCTTCGTCTTCGTCTGGCTGCGCGGCACGCTGCCCCGGCTCCGGTACGACCAGTTCATGCGGTTCGGCTGGAAGGTGCTGCTGCCGATCAACCTGGTCTGGATCCTGGTGCTCTCCGGTTTCCGCAAGGTCCAGGACCTCGACACCCCGGCCCGGTACCTCGCGGTCGGCATCCCGGCCGGCCTCCTGCTGCTCGCCGCGCTGCTCTGGCCGACCCGTCGGCCGCAGCCGAAGCCGACCGTCCAGGAGCAGGTCAACGCCCGGCCGCACGGCAGCTTCCCGCTGCCACCCATGGACCTTCAGGTCCCGCCGAGCCCGCGTACCCGGCGCCTGGTCGCCGAGCGGGAACCGGCGAACATCGGTGCCGCCCCGGTCGAGAAGGAGGTGTGACATGGGCGCGATCACGGGCACCTTCAAGGGTTTCGGGGTCACCTTCTCGCACATGTTCAAGAAGGTCGTCACCACTGACTACCCGTTCAAGCCGCCGGTCTCCGCGCCGCGCTACCACGGCCGGCACATCCTCAACCGGCACCCGGACGGGCTGGAGAAGTGCATCGGCTGTGAGCTGTGCGCCTGGGCCTGCCCGGCCGACGCGATCTACGTCGAGGGTGGCGACAACACCGAGGAGCAGCGCTTCTCGCCCGGTGAGCGGTACGCCAGCATCTACCAGATCAACTACGCCCGCTGCATCTTCTGCGGGCTCTGCATCGAGGCGTGCCCGACCCGCTCGCTGACCATGAGCAACGAGTACGAGCTGGCCCGCGACTCCCGGCAGGATCTGATCTTCACCAAGGAGCAGTTGCTCGCGCCGCTGCTGCCGGGCATGGAGCAGCCGCCGCACCCGATGCGGCTCGGTGACAGCGAGAAGGACTACTACGTCGGCGCGTTGACCAACCCGGGCACCTCGGCCGGCGCGGAGCGCTCGCCGAACGGCCGGTACGCCGTCGAGGAGCACCCGGGCGTGACGTTCCCGGGTGCCGAGCAGGCGGCCCAGCGGGCCGAAGCGGCAAAGGGGGAACGGGCATGACCGGCGGGCAGGCGGTGCTGGCCGCGACGGGGGCGGTGACCGGCGGTGAGGCCGTCACCTTCTGGATCCTCGCGCCGCTGGCGCTGGTCGGCGCGATCGGCATGGTCTGGGCCCGCAACGCCGTGCACTCGGCGCTCTGGCTGGTGCTGACCATGCTCTGCCTGGGTGTGTTCTACGTGCTCCAGGCCGGGCCGTTCATCGGCATGGTGCAGATCATCGTCTACACCGGCGCGATCATGATGCTCTTCCTGTTCGTGCTGATGCTGGTCGGCCGGGACGCCTCCGACTCGCTCATCGAGACCCTGCGCGGTCAGCGCCCGGTCGCGGTGCTGCTCGGGCTCGGCTTCGCCGGCCTGGTCGGCACCGGGCTCTACCGGGCGCTCCAGGGCAGCACCCCGGTCGGGCTGGAGCAGGCGAACGCCGAGGGCAACGTGCAGGGCATCGCCCGGCTGCTCTTCACCAAGTACGTGTTCGCCTTCGAGCTGACCTCGGCGCTGCTGATCACGGCGGCGGTCGGTGCGATGGTGCTGGCCCACGTGGAGCGCCGCAAGGCCGACAAGATGGACCAGATCGCCACCATGAAGGCCCGCTTCGCCCCGGGCAACTACCCCGGTCCGAAGCCCGGCCCGGGCGTCTACGCCACCTCGTCGTCGGTGGCCACCCCGGCCCGGCTGCCGGACGGCCGACTGACGGAGCGCAGCGTCCCGGAGATCCTGCCCACCCGGGAACTCTCCGAGTCGGAGACGACGCTGAAGGGGACGGAGAAGTAATGAACGAGTTCTTCTCGGTGGAGCCCGACTACTACCTGATCCTCGCCGCGGTGCTGTTCACCATCGGCGCGGTCGGGGTGCTCGTCCGGCGCAACGCCATCGTGCTCTTCATGTGCGTCGAGTTGATGCTCAACGCGGCCAACCTGGCGCTGGTCACGTTCAGCCGGATCAACGGCGACCTGAACGGCCAGATCATGGCGTTCTTCGTGATGGTGGTCGCGGCGGCCGAGGTCGTGATCGGTCTGGCCATCATCATGTCGATCTTCCGGACTCGACGCTCGGCGAGCGTCGACGACGCCAACCTGCTCAAGTACTAGAGGGGCCCACCAGTGGAAGAGACTGTGCGTTACGCAGAGGCCACGGGGCTGCTCGGCAGCGTCTGGCTGCTGGTGGCGATCCCGCTGGTCAGCGCCGCGATCCTGCTGCTGCTGGGCCGCCGCGCGGACCGTTGGGGGCACTGGCTCGGCGTCGCCAGCATCGGCGCCGCGTTCGTGCTCGGCCTGACCTACTTTTTCCAGCTCCGTGGGCTGGAGAACAAGTCCGTCGAGCGTAGTCTCTGGGACTTCATCGCGGTCGGCGACTTCAAGGTGGACTTCGGTCTGCTCTTCGACCCGCTGGCCGCGGTCTTCGTACTCCTGATCACCGGGGTGGGTTTCCTGATCCACCTGTACGCGGTCGAGTACATGTCGCACGACCCCGGCCGGCGGCGGTTCTTCGCCTACTTCAACCTGTTCGTCGCCGCGATGCTCCTGCTGGTGCTCGGCAACAACTACGTGATGCTCTACTTCGGCTGGGAGGGCGTCGGTCTGGCGTCGTACCTGCTGATCTCCTTCTGGTACGAGCGTCCGACCGCCGCCACCGCCGGCAAGAAGGCGTTCCTGATGAACCGGGTCGGCGACGCCGGTCTGGCCATCGGCATCTTCATCATGTTCGCCACCCTCGGCACCACCCAGTACGACGAGGTTTTCAACGGGGTCGGCGGCCTGGCCGGCGGCACGGTGCTGGTGCTCGGCCTGCTGCTGCTGCTCGGCGCGACCGGTAAGTCCGGCCAGTTCCCGCTCCAGGCCTGGTTGCCGGACGCGATGGAGGGCCCGACCCCGGTGTCGGCGCTCATCCACGCCGCCACGATGGTCACCGCCGGTGTCTACCTGATCGCCCGGTCCAACCCGATCTTCTCGGCCAACGAGACGCTCCAGCTGGTCGTGGTGAGCGTCGGTGCGCTGACCCTGCTGCTCGGCTGCATCATCGGTGCCGCCAAGGACGACATCAAGCGGGTCCTGGCCTGGTCGACGGTGAGCCAGATCGGCTACATGTTCCTCGGCGTCGGCCTGGGTGGCGGGGCGTACGCGCTGGCCATCGTGCACCTGCTCGCGCACGGCTTCTTCAAGGCCAACATGTTCCTCGGCGCCGGTTCGGTCATGCACGGCATGAAGGACCAGGTGGACATCCGCCGCTTCGGTGGGCTGTCGAAGTACATGAAGATCACCTGGATCACCTTCGCCACCGGCTGGCTGGCCATCATCGGCATCCCGCCGCTCTCCGGCTACTTCTCCAAGGAGCCGATCATCGCGAAGGCGTTCGAGCGGGACGACTGGACCGCCTGGCTCTTCGGCGGGGCGGCGATGCTCGGCGCCGGGCTCACCGCGTTCTACATGACCCGGCTCTTCGTGCTCACCTTCCACGGGCCGAAGCGGTGGACCGACGACATCGAGCACCCGCACGAGTCGCCGAAGCTGATGACCATCCCGCTGATCCTGCTCGCGGTCGGCTCGGTCGCCGCCGGTTGGCTGCTCTCCACCTCGGTACCGGACTGGCTGACCGCCACCGCCGGGCTGGGCGGCGCGGAGGAGGGCGAGGCGCACGGCGTGCTCTCGCACACGGTGATCACCATCCTGTCGATCCTGGTCACCCTGATCGGTGCCGGACTCGCCTGGTTCCTGTTCCGCAACGGCACGGCCACCGAGCCGCAGCCGGCCGGGGTCCTGGTCACCGCCGCCCGGAAGAACCTCTACACCGACTCGTTCAACGAGGCGGTCTTCGAGAAGCCGGGCATCTTCCTCACCCGGGCGCTGGTCTACCTGGACAGCCGGGGCGTCGACGGGCTGGTCAACGGGCTGGCCGCCGGTGTCGGTGGCGGGTCGGGCCGGCTCCGGCGACTCCAGACCGGCTTCGTCCGGTCGTACGCGATGTCGATCCTCACCGGCGCCCTGCTGGTGGTGGCGGCATTCCTGGCGGTGCAGGCGGGGTGGCTGGCGTGAACGACCTCTTCCCGGCCGCCGCCCCCGGCGGATCGCGCAGTGACGACGGAGGTAAGGCCGCATAATGTCCGACTTCCCTTTCCTCTCGGTGCTGACCGTGGCGCCGCTGGTCGGCGCCCTGGTCGTGGCACTTCTGCCGCGCAGCCGGCCACAGTTGGCCAAGCAGGTGGCCTTCGGCTGGTCGCTGGCCGTGCTGGTGCTCTCCGTCTTCATGTGGGGGGCGTTCCAGGCCGGCGGTGACCGGCTCCAGTTCCGCGAGTCGTACTCCTGGATCCCGCAGTGGGGGGTGAACTTCACCTTCGCCGCCGACGGCATCGCGCTGGTCATGCTGATGCTGATCGCCGTCCTGGTGCCGCTGGTGATCCTCGCCTCCTGGCACGACGCGGAGTCGTCGAAGCGGTCCGTCCCGGTCTACTTCGCCCTGCTGCTCATCCTCGAATCCACGATGATCGGCGTCTTCGCCGCCGCCGACGTGTTCCTGTTCTACGTGTTCTTCGAGGTCATGCTGGTGCCGATGTACTTCCTGATCGGCAGCTTCGGCGGCCACCAGCGGCAGTACGCGGCGGTGAAGTTCTTCCTCTACTCGCTGGTCGGTGGGCTGTTCATGCTCGCCGCGGTGATCGGCCTCTGGGTCGTCGGCGGGAAGACCTTCGACTGGCAGGCGCTCACCCAGATCGACATGTCGACCGGTACCGAGCGCTGGCTCTTCCTCGGCTTCTTCGTGGCCTTCGCGATCAAGGCGCCGTTCTTCCCGTTCCACACCTGGCTGCCGGACGCCGGTGGCGCCGCGCCGGCCGGCGCGGCGGCCCTGCTCGTCGGCGTCATGGACAAGGTGGGCACCTTCGGCATCCTGCGCTACTGCCTGCCGCTCTTCCCCGAGGCGTCGAAGTGGTTCGCGCCGTACGCCATCGCGCTGGCGCTGATCGGCATCATCTACGCCGCGCTGCTGGCGGTCGGGCAGAACGACCTGAAGCGGCTGGTGTCGTACACCTCGATCGCGCACTTCGGCTTCATCGGGGTCGGCATCTTCGCCTTCACCACGCAGGCCGGTACCGGTGCGGTGCTCTACATGCTCAACCACGGTCTCGCCACCGGCCTGCTCTTCCTGGTCGTCGGCATGTTCGTGGCCCGGCGCGGCTCGGCCCTGATCAGCGACTTCGGTGGGGCGGGCAAGCTGGTCCCGGTCCTCGCCGGGGTGTTCTTCTTCGCCGGTCTCGCCTCGCTCGCGCTGCCCGGTACGGCCCCGTTCATCTCCGAGTTCCTGGTGCTGATCGGGACCTACACGGTGAACAAGCCGGTCGCGGTGATCGCCACCCTCGGCATCATCCTGGCTGCGGCGTACGTGCTCTGGATGGTGCAGCGCACCACGCAGGGCACCCTCAACCCGGCGCTGACCCAGGCGGAGGGGATGCGGCGGGACATCACCCTGCGCGAGAAGGTCGTGGTGGCACCGCTGATCGCGCTGATCGTGCTGCTCGGCTTCTATCCCAAGCCGGTCACCGATGTCATCAACCCCGCCGTCCAGGCGACCATGCAGGATGTCGGCAAGTCCGACCCGGCACCGACGAACGGCGGCGTCCAGGAGGCCAGCAAGTGAGCCCCGCGGTCGCGAGTGAAAGGCAGCCTGTCCGATGACCGAGCTGAAGTTGCCGTCGATTGACTATGCGGCGCTCGCTCCGATCCTGATCATGCTGGGCGCCGCCCTGGTCGGTGTCCTGATCGAGGCGTTCGTGCCGCGTCGACTGCGGCACGCGGTGCAGCTCGGTGCCGCCCTGCTGGCGGTGCTGGCCGCGCTCTACTTCGTGGTCGACAACGCCGGGGAACGGCAGATCACCATCGGCGGGGCGATCGCGGTCGACGGGCCGACGCTGTTCCTCCAGGGGGCGATCCTGGTCCTCGCCGCGATGGCCCTGCTGCTGATCGGCGAGCGTTCGATCGAGCGGGGTGGCGCCTTCGTCGCCCAGGCCGCCGTGGTGGCCGGCTCGGAGGACGACCGCCGGCAGGCCGAGGAGTCCGGTGGGGCCACCGAGGTGTACCCGCTGACCACCTTCGCCATCGGCGGCATGCTGATCTTCGTGGCGGCGAACGACCTGCTGACCATGTTCATCAGCCTGGAGGTCTTCTCCCTTCCGCTCTACCTGCTCTGCGCGCTGGCCCGTCGCCGGCGGCTGCTGAGTCAGGAGGCGGCGATGAAGTACTTCCTGCTCGGCGCGTACGCCTCGGCGTTCTTCCTGTTCGGTGTCGCCCTGGTCTACGGCTTCACCTCGGGCATCCCGGGTCGTACGGCCGGTGTCGACTTCGCCACCATCCACGCGGCGGTCGCCGATTCGCCGTCCAGCCCGGTGCTGCTGTACGCCGGCATGGCGCTGCTCGCCATCGGCCTGCTGTTCAAGGCGGCGGCGGCCCCGTTCCACGTCTGGACGCCGGACGTGTACCAGGGCGCCCCCACCCCGGTGACCGCCTTCATGGCGGCCTGCACCAAGGTCGCCGCGTTCGGTGCCCTGCTGCGGGTCTTCTACGTCGCGTTCTCCGGGTCGGCGTGGAACTTCACCCCGGTGCTCGGCACCGTGGCGATTCTCACCATGCTGGTCGGCGCGGTGCTGGCGGTCACCCAGACCGACATCAAGCGGCTGCTCGCGTACTCGTCGATCGCCAACGCCGGCTACCTGCTGGTCGGGGTCCTCGCGCTGAACAAGGAGGGCCTCTCCGGGACGATGTTCTACCTCGTCGCGTACGGCTTCTCGGTGCTCGCCGCGTTCGCCGTGGTGACCCTGGTCCGGGACGCCGACGGCGAGGCCACCCACCTGTCCCGCTGGGCCGGCCTGGGCCGGCGGTCGCCGTTCTTCGCCGCGCTGTTCACCTTCATCCTGCTGGCCTTCGCCGGTATCCCGCTGACCAGCGGCTTCACCAGCAAGTTCGCGGTCTTCGGGGCGGCCATCGAGGGTGGCCAGTCGTGGCTGGTGATCGCCGGTGTGCTGACCAGCATGATCCTCGCGTTCCCGTACCTGCGGGTCGTGGTGATGATGTGGCTCTCCGAGCCGGGTGAGTCCACCCCGACGGTCTCCGTGCCCGGTGGGCTGACCGCCGCCGCGCTGATGATCGGCGTACTCGCCACCCTGGTCCTCGGTGTGGCCCCGGGGCCGCTGCTCGACCTGGCCAACGGCGCCGCCGAATTCGTGCGATGACCGGTCCGGGTCCCCGGACGCTCGCTCCCGCGCCGCACCTCCCCGCGCCGGGCAACTCGAACGGGTGTGGCATGGTTGAGGGCGTGGTAGGACCCGCTGACCAGCAGACAGGCGCCCCCGGCTCCGGCAGCCGCCGGAGCCGGGCGAGCACGAGTCGGTACGGCTTCGGGGCGCTCGGGCTGGACCTGGTCGACTCCCGGGTCGAGGAGTCCGTGCTCGGCCTGCTGGAGTCGGTCGAGGACGAGTTGCGGGCCAGCGTGGCCAGCGCCGACCCGTTCGTCACCGAGGCCGCCCGGCACCTGGTCGAGGCGGGCGGCAAGCGGTTCCGGCCGATGCTGGTCGCGCTCGGGGCCCAGTTCGGCGACCCGACCGGGGCGCAGGTCGTGCCGGCGGCGGTGGTGATGGAGCTCACCCACCTGGCGACGCTCTACCACGACGACGTGATGGACGAGGCCGCCGTACGCCGGGGGGCGCCGAGCGCCAACTCCCGGTGGACCAACTCGGTGGCGATCCTGGTCGGCGACTACCTCTTCGCCCGGGCTGCGGACATCGCCGCCGACCTGGGGCCGGAAGCGGTCCGGCTCCAGGCGCGCACGTTCGCCCGGCTGGTGCACGGCCAGATCGCCGAGACGGTCGGGCCCCGGGCCGGTGACGACCCGGTCGACCACTACCTGAGCGTGATCGCGGAGAAGACCGGTTCCCTGATCGCCACCTCGGCCCGCTTCGGTGGGATGTTCGGTGGCGCCTCCGCCGAGCACGTCGAGGCGCTCGCCGGGTACGGCGAGACGATCGGGGTGGCCTTCCAACTCTCCGACGACCTGCTCGACATCGCGTCCGAGTCGGTGCAGTCGGGCAAGACCCCCGGTACGGACCTGCGTGAGGGCGTGCCCACCCTGCCGGTGCTGTACGCGCTCGCCTCGGACGACGCGGACGCCTCGTCGGTGCGGCTGCGGGAGATCCTCTCCGCTGGCAAGGTCACCGACGACGACCTGCACGCCGAGGCGCTCTGCCTGCTGCGCGAGTCGCCGGCCCTCAAGCGGGCCCGGGAGACGGTGCGCAGCTACGCCGAGGAGGCGCGGCAGCGGCTCGCCCCGCTGCCGGACAACTCGCCGCGACGGGCGCTGGAGTCGCTCTGCGACTTCATCGCGGACCGGACGAGCTGACCGGTCCCGGACCGGGCGAGCTGACCGCCCGCTCCGGGTGGAGCATCCGGCTGCCGGTGAGCATCAGGGCGGCAGCCAGCAGCATGGCCACCGAGGCCACCGTCCACATCGCCGGATAGCCGTTGTGCGCGGCGACCCAGCCCAGCCCCAGCGGGCCGACGCAGCCGCCCGCGTACACGCCGGTCTGGGTGATCGAGGTGGCGGCGGCCGGGGCCTGCGGGTGCAGTCGTACCACGGCGAAGTTCATCAGACCGGGCCAGGCCCAGCCGAGACCGAAGCCGAGGGTCACCCCGGCCAGCAGCGCCGGGGTACCGCGCTGGGCGAGTAGCGCCAGCCCACCGGCGCCGAGCAGCAGCATCACGGCGATCATCAGGACGTGCCCGCCCGCCCGGCGGTCGGCGAGCCAGCCGGCACCGACCCGGGCGGCGACGCAGACCGCGCCGCCGAAGGTCAGGGTCAGCCCGGCGAGCCCCGGGTCGAGCCCGCTCGTCGCGGTCGAGTCGACCAGGAAGGTGCCCAGGGCGTTCGCGCCCGCTGCGGCGAGCGTGGCGGCCACGCCGACGACCGCCAGCGCCGCATTGGCGCGCCCGCCCCGGGCGGCCGACCGGCGGGCCGGAGCCGCCCCGTCGAGAGGTACGGCGGGCAGCGCGGCGAGTGCGGCGGCTGCGGCTGCCACGAAGGCCCACCGCCAGCCCGCAGTGAGGGCGATCGCCGGGACGGCGGCACCGGCGAGCAGCGTGGACATCGGGATCGCGGCCTGTTTGACGCCGAAGGAGAGACCCTGCCGGCGGGGCGGGACGTGCCGGGACAGGGCGGCGTTGCTGGCGAGTTGGCCGAGGGCGTTCGCGGCGGCGCTGAGGGCCAGCAGGACGACCAGGGCGGCGTACGACCGGGCGAGGCCCGCGATGGCCAGCAGTGCGCCGGCGGAGAGCAGAATGCCGCCGCGCGCCACCACGGCCGGACCGAATCGTTCGACGAGCGCTCCGGCGGGTACCGAGGCCAACGCGCTGATGCCGAAGTATCCGGCCACCGCAGCGCCCAGCCCGGCCGGGGAGAACCGCAGGTCGGCACCGATCTGCACGGCGAGCCCGCTGACCAGGAAGACGGGGAGGACGGCGGCGATGGTGGTGGTCACCGCACCGGTGGCGACCCGGACCGGATGGGCCGGTACGGGTGTTCCTGCGACGCTCGCGGAGGGCTCGGGCATGATGGGTCGACCATACGCGAATCAAGTTCATTGACAGATCGTGTCTGTCGGTGCACGCACTGTCGCCGGGTATCTGGCATTCTCGATCCGAACAGGCATTTCGCGGTCGGCCTGTTTTTCATATGGTGTAAGTCCCCGGCGGCGGAGGTGGTTGTGCGCGACCCCTTGGCGGAACCTTCGGATCTCATCCGTAGCGTGTCGCGTGCGCTACGCGTGCTCGAAGCGGTCGGTCGTGCCCCCAAGGGGCTGACCGTCAAGCAGATCGCGCGACGATGCGAGTTGACCGTCGCCACCACCTACCACCTGGTACGCACCCTGGCGTACGAGGGTTACGTGATCCGGCGCGAGGACGGCACGTACCTCGTCGGGCTGGAGGTGGCCGACCGGTACCGCGAACTCGTCACCGCGTTCCGTGGCCCGCCCGCCGTCGGTGAGTGCCTGCGCCGGGCGGCGGTGGACAGCGGGTACAGCCACTACCTCGGCCGGTTCGTCGGGGGCCAGGTCGCCATCACCGCCGTCGCCGAGGGTGCACGGTCGCCGTACGTCGAGGACCTGGTGCCCGGCTTCGACGAGGGTGCCCATGCGACGGCGCTCGGCAAGGCGCTGCTCGCCACCCTCACCCCCGAGCAGCGCTTCCGCTACCTGCGGGAGTACGGCATGCGCCCGTTCACCCCGGCGACCCTGACCACGGCGGAGACCTTCGAGGCGGACCTGGCCGCCGGTGAACGCCGGGGCATGCAGATGGAGCTGGGGCAGTTCCGCAACGGGGTGGCCTGCGGTGCGGTGATCGTCACCCCGGACAAGGACATCGAGCGTCGGGTGGTACTCGCCTGCGCCCTGCCGGCCGGCGAGATGATGACCTCGGCCCGGGTGGTCCGGACCAGGCTGATGACGGTGGCCAAGAGCATCGCCGACAGCCTCGCCGCCGACACCTGAGAGGCAAGGAAGGGCCCCTTCCTAACGCATTCGGTATAGGAAGGGGCCCTTCTTAACAGGCCGGCCAGCGGTCGGATCGGCTACCCGGACGGGTCGACCGCGTCGGGCAGCCCAGCTACCGGACGGGTGGCCGGCACGGTCGGTCAGCTACCGACCGGGTGGCCGGCGCCGCCGGTCAGCTACCGGACGGGTGGCGGGCACCGCCGGTCAGCTACCGACCGGGCCGCCGTCGAGCCGCCACGCGACCACCACGGCCGGCTTGGCGAAGTCGCCGTCCGGCCAATTCGAGGCCGGCTTGTCGATGGTGGCGCCGTTGATCTCGCCCGGGTGCTGCACGGCGACGAAGACCGACCGGTCGTCGGTGGTGATGAACGGGCCGCAGACCTCCGCGCCGATCGGCACGGTCAGGAACTGCTTCAGGTGCCCCCGCTCCGGTCCTTCGACGGCGGTGGCGAAAAGGCCGTCGTTGCTGCCCAGCGCGTTGCCGTCGGTGGAGATCCAGAGGTTGCCGGCGCCGTCGAAGGCCACGTTGTCCGGGCAGGAGATCGGCGAGACCTTCGTCTTGTCGTACCCGGCGAAGTAGGTCGACGGGTCCGTCGGGTCACCGCAGACGATCGGCAGCGACCAGGCGAACGACTCCGCCGAGTTGTTGCCCCGGTCCTCGACCAGTTCCAGCACCTGACCGTGCTTGTTGGCGGTACGCGGGTTCGCCTCGTCGGCCTTCGGGTTGGCGCCCACCCCACGGTTGCTGTTGTTGGTCAGCGCCACGTACACCTTGCCGGTGGCCAGGCTCGGCTCGACGTCCTCCGGACGGTCCATCTTGGTCGCACCGACCTTGTCGGCGGCGAGCCGGGTGAAGGTCAGCACCTCCTCGACGGTCATCCCCTCGACGTACGACCGGTTACCCCGGGCCAGCTTGATCCACTGGCCGCGTCCGTTGAACGCGCCGTCGGTCGGCAGCCTGCCCGAACCGTCGATCTCGTCGGCGCTGGTGTAGTCGAGCTTCGCCACGTAGAGGGTGCCCGACTCCAGCAGGGTCAGGTTGTGCCGGCGGGCGACCCAGGAGTTGCCCTTCAGGTACTTCTTGTCCGAGACGAACTTGTAGAGGTAGTCGAACCGCTCGTCGTCACCCATGTACGCCACGACGTGCCCGTCGGAGGCGACGATGACGTTCGCGCCCTCGTGCTTGAACCGGCCCAGCGCGGTGTGCTTACGCGGGCGCGAATCCGGGTCGAACGGGTCCACCTCGACGATCCACCCGTGCCGGTTCGCCTCGTTCGGGTGCTTCGCCAGGTCGAAGCGCTCGTCGGCCCGCTCCCACTTGCGGCTCCCGCTCGGGTAGCGGGCGCTGGTCGAGATGCCGTACCGGGCCAGCTTCGGCTTCGCCTCGGCCGGCGCGCCGTCGCCACCGACGAAGTACTGGTTGAAGTTCTCCTCACCGCTGAGCACGGTGCCCCACGGGGTCACCCCGCCCGCGCAGTTGTTCAGCGTGCCGATCGCGGTACGCCCCGCCGGGTCGGCCGCCGTACGCAGCCACACCGAGCCGGCCGCCGGGCCGGTGAACTCGAACTTCGTGGCCAGCGCGGTGATCCGCCGGTTGTACGGGCGGCGACCGTTGCGGACCGGGCGCCACTGACCCGTACCGTCGACCCGCTCCAGCTCGACCACCGACAGGCCGTGCGCGGCCATCGCCGCCTTGACCTGCTCGACGCTGAGCGCGTCGTGGCCGGTGAAGCCGGGGAACATCAGCTCCTCGTTGGTGTACTCGTGGTTGACCACGAGCAGCGCCCGCCGGCCCTTGCGGTCCAGCGGGAGTACCCCGACGAAGTCGTTGTTGTAGCCGAACTGCTTCGACTGGCTGGCGGCGGTCTGCTGGTGCACGTCCAGGTCCGGCGCGCCGGGCACCACCTCGTCACCCCACCGGATGACCACCGAGTGGTCGTACCCGTTGGGGACGACCAGGTTGTCGAGCTGGTTCGGCGGGATCGGCTTGAAGCTGAGCGCGCCGCTGCCGGCCCGCTGGCGGGCGGAGAAGTCCGCCACCTCGGGTACCGCCGGCACGGCACCCTCCCCGGCCGCGCCGGCCGTGCCGGGGGCGGCCGGAGCCGCGCTGGCGGGGGCCGCACCGGCGGCGCCCGCGAAGCCCAGGACGAGGGCGCCCACCGCGCCGGCCCGGACCACGCCGCGCCGGCTCACCTCGGTGCTGACCACGTCACCGAAGTACGCGTTGTCGGAGTTGTTGGGTACCGGGTGGTCACAGGCGTTGCCGCACCGGTAGAGACAGGTCATCGAGTCGCGGTTGCCGTGCCGGGGCGAGCCGAGCAGCGGAAGCAGCCGGGGGCGGTCGCTCATGGGGAGGAGCCTCCTGAGGTGGTCTGGTGGCACGCCCGTGTCCACCAGTGGGAAACGCGTGCGTGCCGGACGCTAGGAGGGCCCGGTGAGCGGCGCCGGGACGTGGCGTGAACCGGACGTGAACAGCTCCAGCCCACGCCCGGTCCGGCCGCCGCCGGCCACCGGATCCCATCGAGGGGCGTACCCCGGCTGGGGTGTTAAGAAGGGGCCCTTCCTATACCGGAAGCGATAAGCGGGGGCCCTTCCTTACGGGTCTCCCGGCGGCGGCGTCCGGTGACCCGCAGGGCGTCGACCGTGAAGACCGCCAGCGCCAGCCAGACCAGCGCGAACCCGGCCAGCCGGGCCGGGGGCATCGGTTCGTGGAAGACCAGTACGCCGCAGCCGAGTTGCAGCACCGGCGCGAGGTACTGCAACAGGCCCAGCACGCTCAACGGCAACCGGTTGGCCGCCCCGGCGAAGAGCAGCAGCGGGATGGCGGTGGCCGCCCCGGCCAGCACCAGCAGCGCGGTGTGTCCGGCCGAGACCTGCCCGAAGGTCGCCTCCGCCCGCCAGGCCAGCCAGCCGAGATAGCCCAGCGCGGGTACGGCCAGCACGGCCGACTCCACGAAGAGCCCTTCGGCGGCGGGCAGCCCGAGGCGCTTCTTGACCAGCCCGTACCCGCCGAAGCTGACCGCCAGCAGCAGGGCCAGGTAGGGCAGGTGACCGTAGTCGACGGTGAGGACCGCCACCGCCAGGGTGCCGACCGCCAGGGCGGCCCACTGGGCGGGGCGCAGCCGTTCCCGCAGCACGGCCACCCCGAGCAGCACCGACACCAGCGGGGTGATGAAGTAGCCGAGGGCCGTCTCCACCACCCGGTCTGCGTTGACCCCGTGGATGTAGGTGCCCCAGTTGACGGCGATCAGCAGGGCCGCCACCCCGATGCCGGCCATCGTGCTCCGCCGGTGCCGGAGTTCGCGGAGGAAACCCCAGTTGCGCAGGGCGGCCAGCAGCAGCGACACGAAGACCAGGGACCAGACCACCCGGTGCGCCAGGATCTCCACCGGACCGGAGGGGCGGAGCAGCTTGAAGTAGAGCGGGAAGAAACCCCAGAGCAGGTACGCCCCGAAGCCGTACAGGTAGCCGAGCCGGAGCGGGTTCACGCCGGGTCGACCGGTCGGCCGTACACCATCCAGCGTTCCGGGTCGCTCAGCGGCGTGAAACCCACCTTCGCGTACACGTCGTGGGCGTCGGCGGTGCCGAGCATGATCCGGTACACCCCGAGGGCGCTCAACTCGTCGCGGACCGCGCCCGCCAGCCAGGTACCCAGCCCACGGCCGCGCTCCGAGCCGTCCACGTAGACGTCGCAGAGCCAGGCGAAGGTGGCCCGGTCGGTGACGGCCCGGGCGACCGCCACCTGCCGGCCGTCCGGCCGGTAGATCCCGAACGGCAGCGACGCCGCGAACGACCGTTCGACGACCTCCCGGGGACGCCCCTTGGCCCAGTAGGCGTCGGTGGAGAGCCACCGGTGCACCCGGGCCAGATCGAGGCGGGCCGGGTCGGTGGAGAGCTGGTAGCCGTCGTCGCGGGTCAGGTTGAGCATGATCCGACGCTAACCCCGGTCACGGTACCCGCCACCAGCCAATTCCCGGCCGCTGGTCTGCGCCCCGCCGGGGTCCGACCCCTGACCCGCGTCGACGGTTGCGGTCAGTCGCGGTCGAGTACGGCGCCCAGGAGCCAGGTGACGATGCCCACGAAGAGCGCGCCGAGCACCGCCGCCGGCCAGAAGTTGTCCACGTGGAAGGGCAGGTCGGCCTGGTCGGCGATCCAACTGGTCAGCAGGAAGAGGAGCCCGTTGACCACGAGTGCGATCAGGCCGAGTGTCAGCAGGTAGAGCCCGCAGCCGACCGTCTTGATGATCGGCTGGAGCACGGCGTTGACCACCCCGAAGATCACCGCGACCAGGACCAGCGTGAACACCGTCTCGGAGAACGCGTCCGAGGTGAGGCTGATGCCGGGGATGATCAGCGTGGCCAGCCAGAACGCCAGCGCGGTGCTACCGAGCCGGATCAAAGCACCCTTCACGAAACCCATGGCGGCGATGGTGTCACGCCCCGGCCAGGCGCGGAACACCCGGCCAGGCGCGGAACACCCGGCCAGGCGCGGAACACCCGGCCAGGCGCGGAACACCCGGCCAGGCGCGGAACACCCGGCGGGTGGCGGAACACCCGGAACACCCGGAACTCCCGGCGTGCGGCGGAACTCCCGGCGGACCGAGGTCCGGCTTACGACCGTCAGCGGACCGGTACCCCGATCAGTCGGGTCTCGACCGGCGTCGGGGAGAGCAGCACCCAACGCAGGGCCTGCCGGTTGACCACCGCGACCATGTCGTCCCGGATCCGGGTCAGCCAGGCCGACGAGTCGCCCAGCCCCAGCGCGGTACCGGCCAGCGCCGCCTCGTCCGCCCGGAGCGGCTGCACCACCGCCAGGTCGGCCCGGGCGAGCAGTTCCACGTCCGGTGCGGTCAGCTCCTCCCGTACCACGAGGGTGGTCCGCCAGCCCGGCACCGGTCGGACGTCCACCTCCGGTGAGGCGACGTCGGTGACCACCAGCAGCGGGCGCAGCGGGGTGCCCGGTGGACCCCCGACCGGACGTCCGGGGGGAATGACCGGGATCAGCTCACCGGGCGCCGTGACGGCCCGGACGAACGGCTCCCAGACTCCGGGTCGGCCGGTCCGGACCACCAACCGGGCGCCGAGCGCCAACGCGCGCAGGGTGACCAGCTGCGCGGCGCGTACCCCGCCGACCAGCACGACCCGGGTCGCCTCCGGGCGGAACAGCCGGACGGTCACCGGTGCGCCGTGCCGGTTCGTGCCGAGCATCAACCCGGCGGCGTCCAGCGGCAGCTCCAGACCGTCGAACATGGTCGAGGGCACGGGTCGGGGCGCGTCGGAGGTGCCGAGCGGCAGGGTGGCCGCGAGGCCGTCGAGCTGTTCCCCGTCGAGGCGCTGCACCTGACCGCCCTCGGCGGCCACCAGCCGGCGTAGCGCCCCGGTGGCGACGGCGAGCGCGGCCGGTCCGTCGGCGGCGACCCGGACCGCCAGCTCCGCCGCAGGCGACCCCGGCCCGCCGGCCTGCCCCGCGCCGACACCCAGCGCCACCGTGGTCGCGGTGGCCGGCAGCACCAGCAGACGCGGCACCAGCCGGCGCAGGGCGTCGTCCGTCCGCGCCGGCCGCAACCGGAAGGACACCTGCACCAGCCCACCCAGCCGCACCGCAGGCCAGCTCTCCCGGGCCGGTTGCCCGCCGTCGTGGTGGGCGAGTTCCGCGAGTACGCGCAGCGCGGCGTCCGCCCCCAGCGGACGTGCCCCGACCGGCGCCAGTCGACGGCGTACCCAGCGCACCGTGCTGGACAGCGCCCGGAGCTGCTCGGCATCCGACCACCCGTCGGCGCGTACCACCCGGACGGCCAGCACCGCCCGGCTCTGCCCGAGCAGCCGTCCCCCGGTGAGCTGCCGGTACGACGTGCCCGCCGGCCCGCCCCCGGCGCCGGGTGCCGGGGCCGGCACCCCGGAGAGCACGAGCTGCACCCGGACCGGCGGGGTGCCCGGGTCGGCGGCCGGCAGCAGGGTGGGCA
>NZ_WVUH01000359.1 GCF_017614955.1 Micromonospora echinofusca | reverse complement strand
GGTCAGAGGTCGGTGACCCGGATGCCGGCGTGGGCCTTGTACCGCTTGTTGATCGCGATCAGGTTGGCGGTGAACGCCTCGATCTGGTGGGCGTTCCGCAGCCGGCCGGCGTAGACGCCCCGCATGCCGGGGATCCGCGCGGCCAACGCCCCGACCACCTCCACCAGGTCCCGGTCCTCGGTGCAGATCAGCACGTCGAGGTCGATCCGGTCGACGGTCGGGTCGGCCAGCAGGGGTGCGCTGACGTGGTTGAACGCGGCGCAGACCCGGGAGCCGGGGAGCAGGGCCGCCGCCTGCTGGACCGCGCTGCCCTCCGCGACCGTCAGGGCGTACGGCCCCTGCTTGTCGAAACCCAACGGGTTGACGCAGTCGATGACGATCTTGCCGGTCAGCGGCCCGGCGAGCGCGGCGACGGTGGCCCCGTGCCCGTCCCAGGGCACCGCGATGATCACGATGTCCGAGTCGTGGGCGACCCCGGTGTTGTCGCCGCCGGAGATCGCGGCGTCGGCCGGCACCCCGTCGAGTGCGGCGATCTCCCGCGCGGCCTGCTCGGCGCGCTCCGCCGACCGTGAGCCGATCAGCACCCGCTGGCCGGCGCGGGCAAACCGGTAGGCGAGCCCCCGTCCCTGGTCACCGGTGCCGCCGATGATGCCGACGGTCAGCCCGGACACGTCGGGCAGTGTGCTCGCGTCGTAAGCCATGGCACCCATCCTCGCAAACTCCGACGGCCGGCAGCAGGGTCGACCGCTGTGACACATTACCCACCGGTACGGTGACCGGACGTCGACGCGTCAGCCGGTTGAGCGGTCAGGCCCGTTCGAAGCGCACCTTCCGGGTGGCCGGGTCGGCGGTCACCAGGCGTACCCGGATCCGCTCGCCGAGCGGCAGGTCCCCGTCGCAGCGGGCCCGTACCGGCGGGTCGTCGATCGCCACCGCCCCACCGGGCCGACGGCGGGCCCGACCGTCCGCCGCCGGGGCGTCCACGTCGACCACCGCCGCGTCGAAGGTCTCCCCGACCCGGTGGGCGAGCAGCACCGCCTCGGCCAACTCGATCGCGCCCCGGGTGGCGGCCGAGGCGACCCGGTCGGTACCCGCCATCACCTCCGGCAGCTTCGGCAGCGCGGCACGCGCCCAGTCCGGGATCGGCGTACCGGCGTGTAGGGCGAGACACACCTCGGTGGCGTACCGGTCGGCGAGCCGACGCAGCGGTGCCGTGACGTGCGCGTACGCGCCGCCCACGCCGCCGTGGCCCGGGTCCTCCGGGACGGTACCGTCGAACGCGGTGTAGCCGGCCCCGCGCATCAGTTCGGCGGCCTGGTCGAGAAAGGCCGCGTTCCGGGGCCGGGCCGGATCCAGTCCGGCGATCAGCCGGCCCACGCTCGTCTGCGCCGGCCAGTCCACGCCGAGCGGGACGGCGGCGGTCCGCAGTCGCTGTACCGCCTCCGGTCGCGGCGCGGGCATCGTCCGGAGCAGACCCACCCGGCCGGCGATCATGAGCTGCGCGGCGACCATGCCGGTGAGCAGTGAGATCTGCGCGTTGTGGTCCTCCATCGGCACCGGCGGGCGGAGCACCAGTCGCCAGCCGTCGCCGTCGGGTTCGACGTCCTGCTCGGGCAGCGGCAGGTTGATCGCTCCCCGGTCCAGCCCCCGCTCGGTCAGCAGGGCGCCGATCTCGGGCAGCAACGCGATCGGCTCGGGCAGCCGCCCGGCCTCCGCGTCGGCCTGCGCGGTGGCATAGTCGAGCTTGGCGCGGCTACGGACCCGGGCCCGTTCCAGCCGTACCGTCCCGGGTGCCCCGTCCGCGTCCAGGTCGATGGTCCAGACCACGGCGGGCCGCTCGACGTCGGGCAGCAGACTGGCCGCCCCCTCGCTGAGGGTCTCCGGGTGCAGGGGCACCTTGCCGTCGGGCAGGTAGATGGTCTGCCCCCGGCGCCAGGTCTCGGCCTCCAGCGTCCCGCCGGGGCGGACGAAGGAGCTGACGTCGGCGATCGCGTACCGCACCCGGTAGCCGCCGCCGGGCCGCCGGGCCAGCTGCATCGCCTGGTCCAGGTCCCGTGAGGTGGCCGGGTCGAGGGTGACGAAGGGTACGTCCGTCCGGTCGGTCGACGGTCCCGGATCCGCCGCCACCGCCGCGTCCGCCTCACGGAGCGCATCGTTTGGGTACCCGTCGGGCAGGTCCAGTTCACGCCGCAGCGCGGTGAAGTCGATGCGGGGTGCGAGTACGCGTCGGATGACCACGGACCATTCTTATCCGTGGGTACCCGGATCCGCCTCCTGCCGGCCGGTACCGGAACCGGCCCGTGACCTGCCGCCCCCGGCCGCCGACGGTCAGCCGGCGGCCTTCCGGGCGGTGCTCTTGCGGGCCGCCGTCTTGCGGGCGGTGCTCTTGCGGGCGGTGCTCTTCCGGGTCGTGGTGTTGCGGGTGGTGGTCTTGCGGGCCGTGGCCTTCTTCGCCGGGGCCGCCGGGCTGGCGGCGGCCTTCCGGGCCGGTGCCCGCTTCGCAGCGGCCGTCGGCGCAGCGGTGGAGCGCTTCGCCACGGGCTTGGCCGCCGAGGTGCGCTTCGCCGCCGTCGTCCGCTTCGACGCCACGGTGGTCTTCTTCGCCGTGGCAGGCTTGCGGGTGACGACGTTCCGCTGGCCCGCCGCCGCCGTGGTCTTGCCCGCGACCGCCTTCGCGACGGCCGCCGTCGTGGTCGGCCGCGCCGCGGTGGCAGCCTTCGCCGGGGTGGTGGCCCGCTTCGCGGGGGTACGCCGCCCGGTCCCGGTCGTCCTCGCCGTGGCCGCCTTCTTCGCGGTCACCGCCTTCTTCGTACCGGTCGTCGGCCGGGCGACCGTGCTCTTCCGCGCGGTCGCCGTCCCCGCCGCCGCCGTTCGCTTCGCGGCGGTGGTCGTGGCCTTCGCCGGGGTGGCCCGCTTCGCGGTCACCGCCTTCGTCGTCGCGGTCCTCCTGGCAACCGTGGTCTTGGCCGCAGCCGCCTTCTTCGCGGTCGTCGCCTTGGCGGTCGTGGCCCGTTTCGCAGCGGTCGCCTTCGCCGTGGCGGTCTTCTTCGCCGCCGTCGCCTTCGCCGCAGCCACCTTCTTCGCGGTCGTCGCCTTGGCGGTCGTGGCCCGTTTCGCAGCGGTCGCCTTCGCCGTGGCCGTCCTGGCGGTACCGGCCGCCCGTGCCGTGGTCGCCTTCGCCGTACCGGTCGCCCGTGCCGCCGTCGCCTTCGCCGTACCGGTCGCCCGTGCAGTGGTCGCCTTCGCCGTACCGGCCGTCCGGGTCGCGCCGGCGGCCTTCCGGGCCGGTCCGGTCGCGGCGGTCCGGGCGGCGGTCGCCTTGCCGGCGGGAGCCGTCCCGGTCGCGCTCCGGCGCGCGGTCGCACCGGCCACCGCAGCCTTACGTGCCGGGTTGGTCCGGCTGGCTCCGGCGCTCCTGCTCACCGCAGCGGTCTTGCGGGCGGTGGTCCGGTTGGTGGCCGGCCGGGCAGTGGCCTGCTGTGCTTCGGCCATCTCGGTTCCCTCCTTGGGGACATGCTCTCGGATGTCTCGTACGGAGAGCACGGAGTGTCCGACGCGGGCCCGGACCGTTGGTCTAGCTCTCCTCCCCGGCCCAGCGGGCGTCCTCCGCCTCCCATGCTTCGTTACGTTCCTGCACCCGTTGCAGCGCCTGCTCGGCGTCGGACGCCGAGGCGTACGGGCCGAGAACGTGCTTGGCCGGGCACACGTCCGCATCGGTCTCCACCCGCTGGTGTCGGACGCACCAGTAGTACCGGGTACCGCTTCCGCTGTCGCTCATACGATCACTGTGCACCGCGAACCGGACAGGCGCCACCGGTTCGCGAGGGATGTCCACGTGTCATCCACTGTAGAGAGGCTCCCGGCATTACCGGCAGAAACCGCAAAATTCGCACCAGACAAGTGAACAGGCTGGCGAAACTGGCACCGTCGACGCGATGCGCCGCCCGGGCACCGGCCCGTCCCGCACAATCCGGACATGGAGTACGGGGGTTCCACCGCACGTCGACTGCTCGGCGTCCTCGTCGGCGGTGCGCTGGTCGGTGCGGTGCTCGCGATCGCGGGGGCGGTCACCGTGCCGGCGCTGCACGACCGGTCCCAGCAGCAGCTCGACGACCGGGCCCGGCGGGAGGTGGACCGCCGGGCCCACCTCGTCCGGTCCGACCTGCTGAACACGGCCGCCCAGGCGTCGGGCGCCACGTCGACCGTCCCGCCCGCCCGGTTCCGGCAGGCGGCGGAGCGGACCGGCGGGGTACGGGTGCTCCGGCTCGAACCCGACCGGGACGGGCTGCGGCTGCTCTTCGAGGTACGGGTGGTCAAGACCGGCACCACCCTCTTCGGGTACCAGCAGAGCAGGGTGGTCTCCTGCTACCAGCAGACCGTCCCGGGCGGCCCGGCGGAGGCGGTACGCGAGACACCCTGCCCACCCGCCGAACCGTGACCCGTCGACGTGGTACGCCGACCGCGCTCCGGCCCTGTCGGCCGTCGGTCGTAGGGTCGACCGATGGGTACTCCCGACTACGTCCTGCGGATGCGCAAGCACATCGGCCACGACCTGCTCTGGCTGCCCAGCGTCAGCGCGCTGGTGTACAACCACGCGGGTGAGGTACTGCTGGGCCGGCGGGCCGACGACGGCCGGTGGTCGGTGATCAGCGGCATCGTCGAGCCGGACGAGCAACCGGCCACGGCGGTGGTCCGGGAGGTACGCGAGGAGACCGGCCTGCACGTCGAGCCGGAACGGCTGTGCTGCGTGACCAACCATCCGCACCGCTACCCCAACGGTGACCGGTGCGTCTTCCTGAACATGGGCTTCCGGTGCCGGCTGGTGGGCGGCACCGCCCGGGTCAACGACGACGAGTCGACCGCCGTCGGATGGTTCGCCCCGGACCGGCTGCCGGCGCTGGACGGGCACGCCCGCCTCGTCATCACCCAGGGACTGGTGGCGCACGGCGACACCTGGTTCGCGGCGCCGGGCGAGCCGTGCGGGCCGGTCACCGGCAGCCCGTGACCCCTGTCGTCGATTTACGAGAGTGAGAAGCCCATGCTCAACAAGGTCGTCTGCGACATCGGGATCTCCGTCGACGGCTACGTCGCCGGCCCGGATCAGAGCATCGACAGCCCGCTCGGCGGCGGGCAGGCCGACCAGCTGCACGCCTGGATGTTCGACACCCCCGAGGAGAATCAGGCCGAGATCGATCGGATCGTCGCGGCCGGCGCATTCATCATGGGGCGCAACATGTTCAGCCCAGGTCGCGGCGAGTGGGACCTCGACTGGAGCGGCTGGTGGGGCGAGGAGCCGCCGTACCACGGGCCGGTGTTCGTGCTCACCCACCACGCGCGGGCCCCGCTGACCATGAAGGGTGGCACGACCTTCACCTTCGTCACCGAGGGCATCCACGCCGCCCTCGACCAGGCCCGCGCCGCAGCCGGCGACCGCGACGTCGCCATCGCCGGGGGCGCCGCCACGGTCAACCAGTACCTGGCCGCCGGCCTCATCGACGAGCTGCGCACGCACATCGCGCCGGTCACCCTCGGCGGCGGCGAACGCCTCTTCGACCGGGTACCGCCGCTGCGCCTCGACCTGATCGGGTCACGGGCCGCCTCGCTCGTCACCCACGTCAGCTACCGCGTACGTCGCTGAGCCGACCGCTGCCGACGTCGACAGTTTCCCGGATATCGGGGTGTCCGTAGACGGCCGACACCCCGATATCCTGCATCTTGCGTCGATCCTGATGCCCCAACCAGCCAGCCAGGCCACCAGTTGACGCGCTCATCCCACACGCCACCGGCATCCAGCGGCGAGCCGACCGATCAGCGCTGTGTGACCTGCTCCGCGACGAAGACGCCCAGGCCCTGATGCCCGTACAGCTCGCCGGTCTCGATGAGGATCGTGATCGCCTGGCGGACCGTTGACTGGCTACGCACCTCGTAAAGCTCGGCAAGAGCCTTCGTGGACGGCAACTTGTGACCAGGCTGCCACTCACCAGAGGCGATCCGACCCCTGATGTCGGCGATGATCCGCCGGTAGTGCGGCTCGAACTTCCGTGGTGCGGGCATGCGAAGGACTCCCAGCTAGGCATGACCATCTGATCACGGACAGTGGGAGAACTTCAAGCGCATCGTTGACTTTAACGACATTATCGGTAAAGTCTGCCGCAGGGCCCTCCCAGCTAGGCACTGCGGTCGACCCTCGGCCGGGAGGGCGGCGGCCCTGTCCAGATGCTCCCCCATCTGCGCTGGCACGAACGCTCTCCCGGCCCTACCCGCGCTCCACGCACATCCAGAGGAGGACCATGGCCGGGGCCGTCGAACCGTTGGACGAGCTACCACTACCGCCGTACGTGACCGCCGAGGATGTCGGCTTCGCGGTACGCGCGATCCGTCGTACAGGTCTATCCAGCCGCACCCTGCGGGCGGACATAGACTCCCCGGCCCTGGTGACCCTCGACCAGCCCTTCGGCGCGGAGGATCAGCATCGCGGACCGGATCACCTGAGTTGACACCTCGTACTGGGCGCACAGTTCGGAGATCGATGGCAGCTTGTCGCCGGGCTTCAACTCGCCCGATTTGATCTGAGTGCGGATGTCGTTGACGATCCGCTCGTAGAACGGCGTTGCAGGCATGGTGGTGCTCCCTCGTCGGCACCACCATCTGACCACTCTTCTCTTACGACATCAAGTTCCAAGGATCCCAAGACTTGCGCTCGTGATACTAAGCATCATATGTTGACTTGCGAGGCGCTCTCGTCGGCAAACAAGGGTGGCCTCACCCCCCGGGACGATCCGACCCGGATGAGTCGGGGCAGTGCAGGTCAGGGCGTTGTTCTCCCCCATAGCCAACGGCCTGACTGCGCTGTCCCGACACCCGTCACAACGCTCCCCCCGTCAGAGGAGCGACCCGACAGGCCCGGGGTGGGTGCTGGGCTCCGGCGGGTACGGCACGGCC
>NZ_WVUH01000358.1 GCF_017614955.1 Micromonospora echinofusca | reverse complement strand
CGCCCGGTACGACGCCACCGGCACGAACATCACCTTCCGGGTCCACTCCGTGGCCGCCACCCGGATCGCGGTCCACCTCTACGCCAGTCCCACCGGCGCGGCGGAACGGGCCAGCTACGTGCTGACCGAGGAGAGCACCGACCTGTTCAGCCGGACGGTGAGTGTGGCCACCCTGCGCGACACGTACGGCATCACCGGCACCGTCTGGTACGGCTACCGGGCCTGGGGACCGAACTGGCCGTACCACGCGTCCTGGACACCGGGCTCGTCGGCCGGCTTCGTCAGCGACGTCGACTCCGCCGGGAACCGGTTCAACCCCAACAAGCTCCTCGTCGACCCGTACGCCCGGGAGATCAGCCACGACCCGCTGCGCCCCGGGATGACCGACCGCACCGTCTACGCCTCCGGTCCGACGTACCGCGACCGGGACAGCGGCCCGCACGCGCCCAAGGGTGCCGTGCTCACCACGCCCACCGCGGACGTCGGCACCCGCCCGGCCCGGGCGCTCAAGGACGACATCGTGTACGAGGTGCACGTCCGTGGCCTCACCATGAACGACCCGGCGGTGCCGGCCGCCTACCGGGGCACCTACCGGGGCGCCGCGCTGAAGGCCGCATACCTGGCCTCGCTCGGGGTGACCGCGGTGGAGTTCCTGCCGGTGCAGGAGACCCAGAACGACACCAACGACGTCGACCCGACCGGCACCGCCGGGGACAACTACTGGGGCTACATGACCCTGAACTGGTTCGCCCCGGACCGCCGGTACGCCTACGACCGCACCCCCGGCGGGCCGACCCGCGAGTTCCAGCAGATGGTGAAGGCGTTCCACGACGCGGGCATCAAGGTCCTGCTGGACGTGGTCTACAACCACACCGGGGAGGACGGCGAGTACGACGGCGGCCGGTACGACATCTGGTCCTGGCGCGGGCTGGACAACCCCAGCTACTACTCGCTGACCGCCGACCGGCAACGCTCCTGGGACAACACCGGGGTCGGCGGCAACTACAACACCTACCACCCGGCGGCCCAGGACCTGATCGTCGACTCGCTGGCGTACTGGAAGGACACCCTCGGGGTGGACGGCTTCCGGCACGACCTGGCGTCGGTCCTCGGCAACACCTGCCAGCACGGCTGCTTCGCCTTCAGCCGGACCGACCCGGGTACCGCGTTGAACCGGATCACCCGGGAGATGGCCCCCCGACCGGCCGGCGGCGGCGCCGGGGTGGACTGGATCGCCGAGCCGTGGGCCCTCGGCACCGGCACCTACCAGGTCGGCAACTTCCCGGCCGGCTGGTCGGAGTGGAACGGCCAGTACCGCGACACGCTGCGCCGCGACCAGAACAAGCTCGGCGTCGACCCGGTCACCCCGGGCCTGCTCGCCACCCGGTTCGCCGGCTCCTCCGACCTGTACGGCGACGACGGGCGCCGACCGTGGAACTCGGTCAACTTCGTGGTCGCCCACGACGGGTTCACCCTGCGCGACCTGTACGCCTGCAACGGCAAGAACAACACCCAGCCGTGGCCGTACGGGCCGAGCGACGGCGGCAGCGACGACAACATCTCCTGGGACCAGGGTGGGATCGCGGCCGACCAGCGCCGGGCGGCGCGCACCGGGCAGGCCCTCCTGCTGCTCTCCGCCGGCACCCCGATGATCACCGGCGGCGACGAGTACCTGCGCGGGCTACGCTGCAACAACAACCCGTACAACCTGGACTCGTCGGCGAACTGGCTGGGCTGGAGCCCCGACACCGACCAGCAGAACTACCACACCTTCACCGCCCGGCTGGCGGCGTTCCGCCGCGCCCACCCGGCCCTGCGCCCGGTCGACTTCTACCGGGACACCGACGGCAACGGCAACGGGCTGCCCCAACTGTCCTGGCACACCCCGGCCGGTACCGCCCCGGACGCCGGCTACTGGGGCAACGCCGGAAACCACGCCCTGGCCTGGCGGATCGACGGTACCGAGTTCGGTGACCCGGCCGCCGCCCTCTACGTCGGGTACAACGGCTGGTCCGGAGACGTGAACTTCGTGCTGCCCGCACCGCCGGCCGGGAAGCAGTGGTACCGGGTCACCGACACCTCGAACTGGGCCGAGGGGGCCAACCAGGTCGCCGCCCCGGGCACCGAGGCGCCGATCGGCGGTCAGGGCACCGGCTACCTGCTCCGCCCCCGCGCCGTCCTCCTCCTCGTCGCCCGCTAGCCAGGTAAGGATGGCCGGACAGCGCAGCCCTTACCGGAGGAAACACCATTAGCCGGATAAGCCACCCCTAGTCGGATGAAACAGCCCTAGCCGGACGGCGCGGTGGTCGACGGTGCGCAGGACGCGGGCAGTGACCAACGGTTCGGCGCGGGGACAAGGTACCGACCTCGTTCCCGGGCCCGTGCCCCGTCCGCCCGGCCGGCGTCGCGTGGATCACCCCCGGAACTGTCGTGCTGGCCTCCCGTCCGGGGGTACGGGAAGCCGGTCGACGGGTACCACCCCCGGTGGGCATGGACGGAACTGCGGAAACGTGACCGGAACCCGGTGCCCGACAACCCGGTGCCCCACGACGAGGAACGAGGAGTGCAATGGCCGGCAGTGCGATTCCCGACGTCCCGCTCAACGACGGAAACACCATCCCGCAGCTCGGCTTCGGGGTCTACCAGGTCGAACCGAGGGACACCGTGGCCGCCGTACGCAAGGCGTTGGAGGTCGGTTACCGGCACGTCGACACCGCCCAGATGTACGGCAACGAGGCCGAGGTCGGCGAAGCGGTACGGACCTCCGGACTCGACCGGTCCGAGGTCTTCATCACCAGCAAACTCAACAACGGGTACCACCGGCCGGAGGACGCCCGGCGCGCCTTCGAGTCCACGCTGACCGCGCTGGGATCGGACTACGTCGACCTGTTCCTGATCCACTGGCCGCTGCCCACCCGGTACGACGGCGACTTCGTCTCGACCTGGCGCACGCTGGAGGAGTTCCAGCGGGACGGGCGGGCCCGGTCGGTCGGCGTGTCGAACTTCCAGGTGGCCCATCTGGAGCGACTGGCCACCGAGACGGAGACGGTACCGGCGGTCAACCAGATCGAGGTGCACCCGTACTTCGGCAACGAGGAGGTCCGGGCGTACGGCCACAGGCACGGCATCCCGACCGAGGCGTGGTCGCCGATCGCACAGGGCAGGGTACTCGGCGACCCCACCATCGTGGACATCGCCGAGCAGGTGGGCCGTACCCAGGCCCAGGTCGTGCTCCGCTGGCACGTCCAGCGCGGCGACATCGTCTTCCCGAAGTCGAACACGCCGGAGCGGATCGAGGAGAACTTCCGGATCTTCGACTTCGAACTGGACGACACGGCGATGGAACGGATCACCAACCTGGACCGGGGCGGGGCCGGTCGGCAGGGCCCGAATCCGGACACCTTCGACTACGTACCCGACTGAGGGTGTTAGGAAGGGGCCCTTCCTATACCGGAAACGATAAGAAGGGGCCCTTCCTTACACGCCTGCGGTCAGGTCGATGCGCCAGTCGTGGGAACGCATCAGTCGTCCCTTCGGGAACTCGAAGTCGGTCTCACCGACCAGTTCGAAGCCGGTGCGACGGCAGACCGCGTTCGACGCCGGATTGTCCACCGAGGGAAAGGCGTGGGCCCACCGGTGGATCCGCCGGGTACGGGCCGCGTCGAGCGCCGCCCGCACCGCGGCGGTGGCCAGCCCTCTGCCCTGGTACGGCGGGAGGATCGCCCAGCCCAGCTCGTAGATCGTCTCGTCGTGCCAGACCTTCTCGAAGTACCCGACACTGCCCACCTTCTCCACAATCCCAGCCCCGTGTGCGTCGTCGCCGACGGCTGGGGTGGGTCCGGGCAGCAGGACGACCCGGTACATGCAGCCCTGGCCGGTGGCTGAGAAGCCGACGTACCGTTCGTGCCGGGCGAGCACCTGGTCGGCGGTCTCCGGTCCGCCGAGGTGCCGCTTCATCTCCGGGATGTTGATCCGGCGCAGCAGGTCGAGGTCGTCGGGGCACCAGGGGTCGATGCGGACCGGCGGCCGGCTGATGCTGCCACCGTCGATCCCGCCCTGATCCATGCCTGCGGAGCCGATGCGCACAGAGCGACCCTAGCCATCCGGGACCGCCGACGACGCGCAGTTGTAGCTAACTTTCCTTGACCGAATAGGATGCTGTAGCTAACTTTCAGGGGTCGGATCTGGGCTGACCCGGGAGGCATCCCCTTGGAACGCAGAACCTTCCTCACCGGTGCCGGGGCGGTCACCGCCGGCGCGCTCGCCACCACCGCCGTCGGCGCGCCCGCCCTCGCCGCCCCGCCCGGCAGCGTCCCCGACCCGGAGCCGGGGGTGCGGCGGGTCGGGACCGGCCTGGACGCACTGGTCCGCACCGACTTCGCCGAGCTGCGTGGGCAACGGGTCGGGGTGATCTCCAACCCGACCGGGGTGGACTCCGCGTATCGGCACCTGGTCGACCTGATGCACGGCTCCGGCAGCGTGCAGGTGGTCGCCGCCTTCGGTCCGGAGCACGGTTTCCGGGGGTCGGCGCAGGCCGGCGGCAGCGAGGGCACGGGAGTCGACGCCCGCACCGGCATCACGGTGTACGACGCGTACGGCGCCACCCAGGCCAGGTGGGAGTCGATGTACACCCGGTCCGGGGTGGAGACCGTGGTCTTCGACATCCAGGACGTGGGTGCCCGTTTCTACACCTACATCTGGACGATGTACACCTCGATGGTCGCCGCGGCCCGGGTCGGCCTGCGCTACGTCGTCCTCGACCGGCCGAACCCGGTCGGCGGTCGGGCGTACGGGCCGATGATGACCCCGGGCTACACCTCGGGCGTCGGGTTGAAGGAGATCGTCCAGCAGCACGGCATGACCGTCGGCGAGCTGGCCCGGTTCTTCAACGCCGAATTCCTGTCCGCCGACGCGGGCGGCCCGGTCGAACTGCACGTGGTGCAGTGCCGGAACTGGAAACGCGATCTGCTGGCCGCCGACACCGACCTACCGTGGGTGCTGCCCAGCCCGAACATGCCCACCCCCGACACCGCCCTGGTCTACCCGGGCACCTGCCTGTTCGAGGGGGTCGCCTCGATCACCGAGGGACGCGGCACCTGCCGCCCGTTCGAACTGATCGGCGGGTTGGCTACCGAGTTCGACTACCACTGGGGGGATCGGCTCAACGCCCGCGACCTGCCGGGCGTGGAGTTCCGGGAGGCGTACTTCTCACCGACCGCCGCCGGGCAGAAGCCGGCCCTGCTCAACAAGCTCTGCGCGGGCGTCGAGGTGAAGATCGTCGACCGGTCCGCCTTCGACCCGATCCGGACGGCCGTCGCCATGCTGGTGGAGGCCCGGAAGTACCCGGCGTTCGCCTGGCGGCAGGACGCCTGGGACACCGTCCGGCCGTACTGGATCGACAAGCTCACCGGGTCGCCCCGGCTGCGCACGATGATCGACGCGGGGGCGGACGTGGCCGACGTGGTCGGCGCCTGGTCCGACGAGTTGGCGGCGTTCGACCGGCAGCGCCAGCCGTACCTGCTCTACTGACCGGTCCCGGGTGGGCGGGGCCGCTCGGCCCGGTCCGGGTGGGCGGGGCCGCTCGGCGCCGCCCACCCGGACCGGGCCGGTCAGAACCGGACGAACTCGAGGGTCAACTCCCGCACCCCGGTGCCCCGGGTGACCGCCACCCAGTCGTCGCCCGCCCCGGCGAGCCAACTGGGAAAACGGCCGAGTTGCTTCCCACTGTCGACCTCGTGGACCAGCACGAACGGGCGGTCGCCGGTGGCGCCGCTGACCGCGACCAGGCCGCCGGTCACCGCCGACGCCCAGCTCGCCGAGGTGCCGGGCAGCCCGGTGTCGGGTACCGTCCAGCGCTCCCGGCCGGACTCGACGTCGAGCAGCCGGAACGGTCCCTGGTCGGCGAACTGCCGGACCAGCAGCGCGGTCCCGTACCCGTCGATCGGAGCGCCCGGTCCGTCGGCGGTCCAGACGGTGTCCCCGGTGGCCAGGTCGACCAGCTGCGGCCGGCCGCCCTCGGTGACCGCGGCCACCCGGGAACCGGTACCGATCAGGGCCGCGCCGTTCTCCCGGTCGGCCAACGTCTTCGCGCACTCGTTGTCGGCGCGCCGACCACTGTAGATTGCCCCGGACCAGCGGGCGGCACCGTCGGCGGCGGCCACCCCGGTGACCGTCACCGTGCACCGCCGGTCGCCCCGGGGCGGGTCGTGGTCGGTAGAGACGAGCACGTCGCCGACCACGAACGCGTACCAGCCGCGCACGCCGATGCGCCCCTTCAGCGGTCGGCCCGTCCGGGTGTCGACCGCCCCGAACGGCGCGCCGCGGTCGCCGATACCGGCGAGCAGGTACTTCCCGGAGGCCGGCGCGACGGGTTCCCGGGTGCCGATCCGATCGTCCCGGACCCCGCTGACCGTGGCGGGCAGCGTCCACCGGACGGCCCCGTCCGCCAACGCCCGCGCCTCGACGACACAACCCGGCTGCTCCGCCTCCCGCCGGACCGCGCAGTCGTCGGCGTACACCGCCTCCTGCCGGACGACGTGCCGCCAGCCCGGCCGGTCGTCGCGCCAGCGGGTCGCGCCGGTCGCCGGATCGACCACCTCCAGCGGGCCGTCCGTGGTCTGCTGGGCGACCAGACCGCCGGCCACGCTGATCCTGTACTCCCCGGTGACGTCCCGCCGCCACCGCTCCCGACCCGTGGTCAGGTCGAGGCCGAGCAGCGTCCCCTCGTCGGTGACCACCACCACGTCACCCAGCACGGCGACCTGGTGCCCGCCGGTGGCCACCTGGACGGTCCAGGCGGCGGCCGGCCCCTCGCGGGACACCCCGCCCAGCCACGGATCCTGGTCCGGTGGAGCCAGACCGTCGCAGGCACCGACCCCTGCCATCAGGGTCAACCCGGTCACCATCACGGCCACCCGGCGCCACCGGAACACCCCCGTCATGAGC
>NZ_WVUH01000357.1 GCF_017614955.1 Micromonospora echinofusca | reverse complement strand
CTTCTCGTGGGCGGCGAGGTCGACGCCGGGAGCCACGATCGCGTCGATCGCGTCCAGCACGTCGGCCGGGAGCACCGTGTCCGCGGCGGCGAGATGCGAGCGGAGGTGGTCCATGGTGCGGGGGCCTATGATCGCGCTGGTCACGCCCGGGTGCGCGGTGACGAAGCCGAGCGCGAGTTGGATCATGCTGAGGTCGGCCTCGTCGGCGACGGTGGCGAGTTGCTCGACGGCGTCGAGCTTGGCGCGGTTGGCGGGGATGCTGATGTCGTAGCGCTGCTGCATGAAGCCCGCGCGGTTGGTGCTGATGTCCTGTCCGGCGCGGATCGCGCCGGACAGCCAGCCCGACGCCAGCGGGCTCCAGGCGAGCACGCCCATGCCGTACTCCTGTGTCGCGGGCAGCACGTGGGTCTCGATGCCACGCTGCAGGATCGAGTAGCTCGGCTGCTCGGTCACGTAACGGCTCAGACGTCCCTCGCGGGCGGCCCACTGCGCCTGCACGATGCGGTAGGCCGGGAAGGTCGAGGAGCCGACGTAGCGGATCTTTCCCGCGCGCTGCAGGTCCGTCAGCGCCGACAGTGTCTCGTCGTCGCTGGTCGTCGGATCCCACCGGTGCATCTGGTAGAGGTCGACGTGGTCGACGCCGAGGCGGCGCAGGCTGTTCTCCAGCGCGGTGACCAGCCAGCGGCGCGAGCCGCCCCGCTGGTTGCGTTCGTCGCCCATCGGCAGGGTCGCCTTGGTGGCTAGGACGACGTCGTTCCGGCGGCCGGCGATGGCCTTGCCGACCATCTCCTCGGACTGGCCGCCGCTGTAGGCGTCGGCGGTGTCGATGAGGTTGATCCCCGCCTCGAGCGCGGCGTCGACGATGGCGGTGGCTTCCGCCTGGGTGGTGTTGCCGATTCTGCCGAAGTTCATCGCGCCGAGTACGAGGGTGCTGACCTGCACACCAGTGCGACCCAACGTGCGGTACTGCATGGTTGTTCTCCTCGATTTGGTGGTAGCTCATCCGGTCAGTACGCTGATTAAGCGGAACGCCGTTCCGGTAGCCAACGTACGGAACAATGTTCCGGATGCCAAGTGGAGTGACGGAGGTAACGCGACGTGGCCGACACCGACAGCGGCTCGGAGCAACCGGTCCCGCGCAAGCGGGCCGACGCCCGACGCAACGAGAGAGCCCTGCTCGACGCCGCCGCCGCAGCGTTCGTCACCTCCGGCGTCGACGTGCCCGTGCGGGACATCGCCGCCAGAGCCGGCGTCGGCGTGGGCACGATCTACCGCCACTTTCCCACCCGAGCCGACCTCATCGTCGCCGTCTACCGGCACCAGATCGAGGCGTGCGCCGAGGCAGGGCCGGCCCTACTGGCCGACAGCGACACACCGCACGCCGCCCTGGCACAGTGGATCGACCTGTTCGTCGACTTCCTGGCCACCAAACACGGACTCGCCGCAGCACTACAGTCCGACGACGCCGCCTTCCAAACCCTGCACACCTACTTCCTCGACCGGCTCGTCCCGGTCTGCGACCAGATCCTCCACGCCGCCGTCGCCGCCGACGAGATCCGCCCCGACCTGGACGCCTACGGCCTGCTACGCGGCGTCGGCAATCTCTGCATCGGCGCCGGCACCGATCCCCGTTACGACGCACGCCGCCTGGTCGACCTCCTCGTCGCCGGCCTACGCGTCCGCTAGGTGACGCTGCCAGTAGACGACCGGCTCGAACGCGGCCAGCTGTCGGCATCCGGGTTCCGGTGCAGAGCCAGGTACGCCAAATGTGCACAGGCCTGGGCGAGTGGCGCTGGGGGACCTTGCGGCGCCGGTCGCCCCGGCGACGCGCGTCCGTTGCTCACGATGAGTAACCGGTGGACGTGGGCCATCGCCCGGATTGCGGCTAGATCCAGATGTCACGTGCCCTATCGGCGTGATGGCAGATCCGGCCGGCGGCCTGGTGCGATACGGTTCAGCGCGCCGCGTTCAGGTAGCGCAGCACGGCGAGTACTCGCCGGTGGTCGGTCCGCGCCTGGGGTAGGTCCAGCTTGGTGAAGATGGATGTCACGTGTTTCTCCACGCTGCGAGGGGCCAGGTAGAGCGACTCGCAGATGGCCGCGTTCGACCGGCCCTCGGCCAGCATCCCTAGGACCTCCCGTTCCCGTTCGCTGAGCCGGGCCAGGCCCGCGTCCACCGCCGGCGCCGCCAGCAACTGCCGCACCACCTCCGGGTCTAGTGCTGTTCCGCCGGCGGCCACCCGGCGCAGCGCGTCGACGAAGTCGTCGGTGCTGACGATGCGGTCCTTCAACAGGTACCCGACCCGCTCGGGATGCTCGGCGATCAGTTGCCGCGCGTACTGGGTTTCCACCCACTGCGAGAAGACCAGCACACCGGTGTGCGGGTTAGCCGCCCGGATCGCCAGTGCCGCCCGCAGACCTTCATCGGTAAAGGTCGGGGGCATCCGCACGTCGACCACCGCCACCTCCGGCGAGTGCTCGTCGACCGCCGCTTGCAGGTCGTCACCGTTGTTCACCGTCGACACGACGGTGATTCCGTGATCGGTCAGTAGCAGCCTGATCCCGTCGCGTAGCAACGGGTTGTCCTCGGCAATCACTACTCGCATGGCAGCTCCACGGTGATAGTCGTCGGCCCACCGGGTGGGCTGTGCACCCGCAGCGCGCCGTCCAGCGACTCGGACCGCCGGACCAGCCCAGTCAGGCCCGTACCCTTGCTCCCAGGCCGCGCCCCGCCGCGCCCGTCGTCGGTAACGGTCAGGCGCAGCGCGCCGTCCAGCGCGCGCAGGTCAAGCCGGATCCGGCTGGCCCCGGCGTGCTTGGCCACGTTGGTGAGCAGTTCGGCGGCGCTGAAATAGAGCGCCGACTCCATCTCGGGCGCCGGTCGCTGGGGCAGGTCCACGTGCACGTCGACCGGCACCGCGCTGCGCGCGGCCAGGGTGTCGATCGCGGTGCTCAGGCCGGCGTCCAGTGCGGGCGGGTGAATGCCCCGCACGATGTCCCGCAGCTCGGTCAGCGCCTCCACCACCGCCCCCTTGGCCTGCGCCGCCATCGCCCGAAGCTCCGGCTCGTCGGCCCGACGCTCGATACGGGACAGCGTCACCCCCAGCGCGACCAGCCGGGCCTGCGTGCCATCGTGCAGATCCCGCTCCACCCGCCGCAGCAGGGCTGCCGCGTCTGCCCGCAGCGCGGCCCGGCTGAGCTCCAGCGCCGCGATCCGGGACCGCTCCGGGCTCGGCTCCAGCAGCGCCCGCACCAACCGCCGGTCCAGCCACACGATGAGCCGGAAGTACCACGGAAACACCAGCAGCGCGGCCAGCCCTTGGGCAAGCAGACCCCAGGATCCGCCCCACGGTGACTGGTCGGGGAACCGATGCACCCACACCGAATAGCTGACGCTTAGCAGCCCTCCGACGACGAGGATCCCGCCGATGTACGTGGCGACGGTCATCAGCGGCAGCCGGGCGAAGCAGTAGGCGAGCGCCTTCCAGGCGCCGGGATCGGTCAGCACCGCCCTGGCCCAGCGCACCGGCCCCGGGCCCCGCTGGCGTACGGGCGGAGGGTTCGGCCAGCTCCAGCCGAGGAACAGCCGGGCCGGCCCGCGGAAGTACCGAACGGTCAGCCGGGCCAGCACCAGCACACCGGTAAGCAGCGGCAGGCCGATCGTCAACAGCGACAGTACGGCGAACACGAGCCCCAGCAGCGCGATCGCGAAGGTCGGCACGGCCAGCAGGGTGCCGGTGACCGTGTACCCGACCTCACGCCAGGTCCGGGCGGCCACCGGCGCGCGCAGGATCGCGACGGCGACCGATCTCACGGGTCCACGACCAGCGACTCCACCGGCCGGCGGCGCGTCACCACCAGCGCCGGCGCCACCGTGCCCAGCAGGACCAGCCCGACCACCACGGCCAGGCCGAGGGTCAGCTGCCCGGGCGGCAGGTGCGGCGTCCACGTACCCAGCATGCCGTGCAACATCGGTACCATAGTGACCATCGCGACCACCGTACCCACCACGACGGCGGTTAGCGTGACGATCTGCGCCTCGCAGACGATCACGGCCAGGGCCCGTACCCGGCTCGCCCCGACCAGTCGGGTCACCGCGAGTTCACGGCGTCGGGACAGCAGCACGGTCACCAGCGTGTTGACCGCAGCCACCGCGGCGAACGCGACGTAGACGGCGGTCCCGGAGTAGTCGGTCCACACCTCCGCTGCGCGGTCGGGCCTGCCATGCACGTGCCCGGAAGTGGTGTGCACCACGACCTTCACCATGGCGAACGCGATCGCGAGGACCAGCGGCACCAGGGCGCCGGACAGAGCCTTGGCACGCACCGCGAGGTTCTCCGCAGCCAGTACGCCGGTGCCTCCGAGCAGGCGTGCCAGCGGCGCGGTCAGCCGCAGCAGGACCGGGCCGAGGAAGCCGGCCCCTACAGACATCGCCAGCATGGTGAAGAAGCTCGCCCGGTCCGCCTTCGCCGGGTCGCCGTTTGAGATCCGGACCGACAGAACCACCCCGCCGGCCACCAGCAACACCCCGATCGCGGTACGCACCAGACTGACCCGCCGCCGCACGACGACCGTCTCGATCAGCGCCGTCGCGGGGCGTACCCGGGCCGGCCGTAGCGCGGCGACCAGCGCACCCACCAGCGACGTGCCGACGGTGATGGCCAGCGCGGCGGGTAGCGCCGCAGCCGACGGGTGGAACGTGACGCCGGGCGGGATCACCGCGTGCCCGGTGAGGCCCGCCAGCCAGGCGCGGGCGAGCAGCGCCCCGAGCGGCACCCCGAGCAGCGTCGCCGGCACCGCCACCGCGGCGGCCTGAGCCGCCACCGCCCGGCGCACCCGGCCCGGGGTGGCGCCGACGGCGCGCACCAGCGCGATGTCCCGCCCCTGCCGGGCGATCGAGGACGTCATGGTCAGTCCGACGATCAGCGCGGTCAGGTACACCGCCAGCACCACGAAGAGGGCGGCCATCTGGGGGATGCCGCTGTCAGTCAGCGCCTGCCGGGCGGCCGGGTCCAACCGGGCTCCCGACATTGACGAGTTGGCACCCAGCGCGCCGGACACCAGCGCGGCGGCCAGGCACTGCGTGACGAACGGACCGGCGAACGCCCACGGCTGCTTACGCAGCGCCTGCCTGGTCAGCCCCGCGTTCACTGGGCCACCACCGGCTCGCTCGCCTCGGCGCGCAGTCGCTGCGCGATGGTGGCCGCGTCGGGTGTCGGGCCGTCCGCCACCAGTTCGCCGTCCCGCAACAGGATCAGCCGGTCGCTCCAGGCCGCCGCGGTCGGGTCGTGGGTCACCATCACCACCGTCACGCCGGCCCGATCCACCCCGGTACGCAACAGCCGCAGCACCTGCCCGCCGGTGGCCGGATCCAGCGCCCCGGTCGGCTCGTCCGCGAACACCACGGCCGGACGACCGGCCAGCGCGCGGGCGATGGCGACCCGCTGGCGCTGGCCACCGGAGAGTTCCCCGACCGGCCGATCCGCCAGCCCGGCCAGCCCGACCTCGGCCAGCACCTCGTCGAGCGGGCGCGGGCGCGGCCCACCCAGCCGCCGGGGCAGCAGGACGTTCTGCCGCACCGTCAGCTCCGACAGCAGGTTGTACGACTGGAAGACGAAACCCACCCGGTCGCGGCGCAGCCGGGTCAGCGCGCCCTCGCGCATCCGGGTGACGTCCCGACCCACCAGCCGGACCCGGCCCGATGTGGGCCGGTCCAGCCCGGCCGCACAGTGCAGCAGTGTGCTCTTACCCGACCCGGTCGCGCCCATGACCGCCACGAATACGCCGGCCGGCACCAGAAGCGAGACGCCGCGAAGAGCATTGATCGGCCGGCGGCGCGAGCCATAGCTGCGGCTCACTCCATCGAGTTCCACCACGTTTTCCATGCGCACCAGCCTCGGCGCTGGCGGCGACACGGACATCCGGGCGGCCCGAACTTTGCAGGTGCGGCTATCCGTACCGCCCACGTCCTGCCGACCCGGTAGCCGGGCGCACCGAGGGAGAGAACGGTCACGGTCCTCCGCGCGCTCATCGGCAGATCCGGACGCCGCCGGGTCGACCAACATAACTGACTGTAGTTGATCGTTGCAGAGCAAGCGCGGCCGCGAGCCGCAGCCGCACTCGCAGATGTCGATAGCTGCCGCGTGCTCGGCGGTGTACCCGGCTCTGCACTCGAAGCCGTACGCCGACACCAGCCACCTTCGGATCCCTTGACCCAACAGTGGGCGGCGACCGCCAACCCGCTTCACGCGGATCCTGCACAGGACCAGTGACATTCTCCCCGTCCTGAAGGACGGGCTGAATGTCAAGCAGCCTTGGACGGGTCATCCGGGTGACGGATCTTGGATTTGTCCGCGAATCCGGCATTCGGGCGTGCTTGCTGATTGCGCCAGCGGAGGTAGCCGCCGATGGCGGCATCCTGCTCAGCGTGGGTGCGGTGGTCGGTGCCGTTGAGGGCGAACTACCGTACGGCGGCGAACTCGGCCTCGATCCAGTTCAGCCACGACGCGTAGGTCGGTAGGTACACCAACTCCACCGGGTTGGCCGCGCACCAGGCACGGACCTCGGGGTGCTTGTGCGACGAGAAGTTCTCCAGGATCAGGTAGAGGGTCTGGTCGGGCCAGCGGCGGCGCACCTTGAGGAAGGCGGGGAACTCGCGCCAGCGTTTCCGGTCGCGGATGTGGTAGTGCAGCTTGCCGGTGGTCAGGTCCAGGGCGGCGATCATGTGCCGCACGCCCTGGTCGCGGGTGTGGGTGGCCCTTGACATCCTCTCCGCGCTAAAGGACGGAGGTTCCCTCCACGCTGCGTGTGGAACACGCGGCGTCCGGGTGGGTTACCGCTTCGCCGCGCGGTGCCGGCACGAATGCTGGTCTTACCTGCGCTCCACGGTCGTTGAAGTCCGCCTGTCCGGCGGCCTTGATGTTCTTCGCGGCGTTGACGTCCCGGTCGTGGTGGCTGCCGCACGGGCAGTCCCACGCTCGGA
>NZ_WVUH01000356.1 GCF_017614955.1 Micromonospora echinofusca | reverse complement strand
CGCCCCGCACCCGCCGACGGTGCTCGCCACCGCCGGCTCCGGAGCCGGGTTCAAGTCCGCCCCGGCCGCCGCCCGCCGCGCGGCCCGCACCGTGCTGACGCTCCTCGCCGACCGGCGGCAACCGATCCGGTCCGGTCCGGGCGGGAGTCCGTCCGACCCACCGCGCGTACCGCGCTGACCATAAAGAACATGTGGAGGAAGTGTGCCCCGTCCCCTCAGATCGGCCGCCCTGGCGGCGCTCGTACTCTCCGTCGGTGCCTCGCTGCTCACCGGCTGCGGCGCGGTGACCGAGAAGCCGACCGCCACGACGGGTTGCACGCCCGGGCGTGGTGCCGGTGACACGTACCCCTCGCCCACCGTGGTCGACGTGGCGACGGCACCGGACGCGGCGGCGCTCGTGCCGGCGGCGATCCGCGCCAAGGGGGAACTGGTCGTCGCCACCGACGCGTCCGCGCCACCGAACGAGTTCACCGATGTCCGTACCGGTGCCATCACCGGCCTGGAGCCCGACCTGGCCCTGGCCGTCGGCCGGGCACTCGGGCTCCGGGTGACCTTCCGCAACATGCCGTTCGACGGCATCCTGGCCAGTGTCCAGTCGGGCCGGGCGGACCTCGGCATGTCGTCGCTGACCGACACGGCCGCCCGGGAGAAGAGCTACGACTTCGTCACGTACTTCAAGGCCGGCAACTCGGTGATGATCCGCAAGTGCAACCCCAGCGGTATCGCGTCCTACGTCGACCTGTGCGGCAAGACGGTGGGCGCGGTCAAGGGCACCTACCACCTCGACCGGCTCGACCCGGCCAAGAGCGCCGAACCGGGATCGATCGTGAAGATCTGCACGGACGCCGGCCGGCAGCCGCCCCGACCGATGGGTTTCGTGAAGGCCACCGACGCCAACTCGGCGCTGGAGGCCGAACGGATCGAGGCGTTCCTCGCGGACAGCCCGGTCATCGACTACGCGTTGAGCCGTAACCCGGAGGTCTTCGAGAAGGCCGGCGGGGACGAGGGGGTGGCGCCCTACGGCATCGCGGTACGCAAGGACGCCGGCACGCTGAAGGACGCGCTGAAGGCGGCCATCGCGCACCTGATGTCCACCGGAACGTACCTGAAGATCCTCAACAACTGGGGCGTCGCGGCCGGTGGTATCGACGCACCGCAGATCAACGCGGCCACGAAGGGCTGACCGGGACAATGGGTCTCGCGGGCGTCGACAAGGTCCGGGACGACATCCGGACGCCGGGCGGGCCACCGCTCCCGGTCAAGGTGGTGCCGGTCCGGCACCCCGGACGGTGGATCGTGTCGGCGGTACTGCTCGTCCTCGCCGCGATGATGGTCAACTCGCTGCTGACCAATCCGGCGTGGGACTGGCCGACCGTCGGGGAGTACCTCTTCTCCCGGCGGGTGCTCGACGGGCTGGTGCTGACGGTCATGCTGACGGTCGCCGCCATGCTCATGGGCATCGTGCTCGGCGTCGCGGTGGCGATGACCCGGCTCTCCGGCAACCCGGTGCTGCGCGCCGTGGCCTGGCTCTACGCCTGGTTCTTCCGGGGTACCCCGGTGCTGGTCCAGATCATTTTCTGGTCCTTCATCGGGTTCCTCTACCCGGTGCTGTCACTGGGCATCCCGTTCGGCCCGGAGTTCGTCTACTTCGACGCCAACGCGCTGATCCCCATCGTGGTGGGCGGGTTGCTCGGTCTCGGCCTGAACGAGGCCGCGTACATGTCGGAGATCGTCCGGGCGGGCATCCTCTCCGTCGACCGGGGTCAGACCGAGGCGGCCCAGGCGCTGGGTATGACCAGGGCGACGCTGATGCGCCGGATCGTGCTCCCGCAGGCGATGCGGGTGATCCTGCCCCCCACCGGCAACCAGACCATCTCGATGTTGAAGACCACCTCACTGCTGAGCGTCATCGCCGTCGGTGATCTCTTCACCACCGTCCAGCTCATCTACGGCAGCAACTACCGGCAGATCCCGCTGCTGGTGGTGGCGAGCCTGTGGTATCTGGCCCTCACCTCGCTGCTGTCGGTCGGCCAGTACTTCATCGAGCGGCGGTTCGCCCGCAGCAGCTGACCGGTACGCCCGGGGTGCCGGGCCGGTGGATCACTTCTCCACCGGCCCGGCACCCCGTACGGCTCAGGAGGTGGTGACCAGTTCCGAACGCCGGGCCGTGCCGGTACGCCGGGCCAGGAGGCTGTCCAGCGCCCAGCGACCCGGGCCGACGACGGCGATGAGCAGGAACGACCAGCAGAACAGGGCGGCGAGTTCACCGCCGTTGTTCATCGGCAGCAGGCCGCTCGGCTGGTGCACCACGAAGTAGGCGTACGCCATCGAGCCGGAGCAGACGACGGCGGCGATCCGGGTACCGAGTCCGACCAGGACCAGCAGGCCCCCGACGAACTGGATCAGGGCGGCCCACCAGCCCGGCCAGACGCCGAACTCGAGGGCCTGCCCGCTGCCCCGGGCACCGCCGAAGACACCGAAGAGCGAGGCCGCGCCGTGCAGCACGAACAACAACCCGACGACCACCCGGAACAGGGTGATCACCGGGTCGGCGAGTCGGTTCGCAGTCACAGGAGGCACCTTTCCCTGGCTGATTCCAGCCAGTGCTGATGTGGAGTGGACGGTGCCCGGGTGCCATCAGCCCTTCCCACATCCACCCCGACGGATCCGTCGCCACGCCCGGTCGATGGAACGACGGCAGGGGCCGGGGTAAACTCTTTGACACCGCAAGCATTCCGCTACACCGGTTATGACTTATTAATCGGCATGTGTCAATGGAAGCGGAATTATCGCTCCCCCACAGTGCACCGACCTCCCACCCGTATCGGGGAGCGGTCGGACGGCGACCCGATCGGGCCCACCTCGACAGGAGCCCCTGCCGCGTCCATGACGCGGCACACCCCACCAGCGGAGCTTTGTGGCTTTTGCCGGTTTGCCCGGTAGGCGCAGGCGTACCAGGGCATGGGAACCGAGCCGTGCCGGGCTGACTCAGCAGACCGTTGCCCTCTCTCCCTGCCGCCACCAGGATCGATTCCGCTGAACGGACACCGGCCGGCACCACCGGTCAGGGTCGAACCATCCACCAGGACAGCGGATCGATCCCTTCGACAGCGTTGCGGTGTGGCGCCCGGAACCTCAGATGATCAACGATTCCTGCCGCCGGAGTCGACTTCCCCTCCGGCAGTGAGAGCAGGAGATCGATGATCAACAGATATGCCGGGAACTGTGGAAAGTGCCGGCAGCGGGTCGAGGCCGGCGCCGGCCAGGCGATCAACGACGGTGGCCGCTGGCAGACGTACCACCACGACTGCGTACCGGTCCGGATCGCACCGGCACCGGGCACCCACACCGGATGGCACGACCTGCCGCTGGTCGGCTTCGACCTGGAAGGCACTCTGCCCGAGCCGATGGAGACCCGGATCGTCTCCGCCGCCCTGGTGTACGCCGACGGCACGCGGGACACCTGGCTGATCGATCCGGGCGTACCGATCCCGGCGGATGCCACCGCCCTGCACGGCTTCACCGACGAGATGCTCCGCAGTAACGGCCGACCGCCGCGCGAGGCGCTCGCCCAGCTCGGGGCGGCGGTCGCCAAACTGGTCGCCGACGGTATCCCGCTGGTCGCGTTCCGCGCCACGTACGACGTGACCGCGCTGCACACCGAACTCGCCCGGCACGGGCTGCCCGCGATCGACTGGGACCGGGCCCGCATCGTCGACCCGTACGTGCTGCACAAGGAGGTCGAGCCGAAGTGGTACGCCCCGGCGCGGCTCGGTGATCTCTGCGGGTACTACCAGGTGCGGCTGGACGCGGCGCACGAGGCGGCCAGCGACGCGCAGGCGGCTGCCGGCCTGGCGCGGGCCATCGCCGCCCGGCACGAGCGGATCGCCCGGATGCCGCTGGACGTGCTGCACAAGGCGCAGGCGGACTGGCACGCCGCGCAGGGTCGTGATCTCCAGGCGCACTTCGACCGGCAGGGCCGCAACGAGACGGTCAACCTCGAATGGCCGTTGGAGACCCGACCACGTACCGACCCGTCCGGCACCTGACCGGTCGGCGTCCCGGCCGCTCGTGGTGGGTGGGGACCGCCCGCTCTCCGGTCAGCAGCGCTGCCGTTGGGCCGTGTAGTGCGTTCCGGCCCTGCCCACCACGGTCAGATCGGTGAGGGCACTGTTCGCGCTGCGGTGGACCCGGGGTGTTAGGAAGGGCCCCTTCCTATACCGAAAACGATAGGAAGGGGCCCTTCCTTACATCTCAGTCGGCTTGGGCGGCGAGTTCGCGGGCACGGTCGCGGGCCGCCTCCAGGGCGGCGAGCAGCGCCGCCCGGACGCCGTGGTTCTCCAGCTCACGGATGGCGGAGATGGTGGTACCGGCCGGCGAGGTGACCGCCTCGCGGAGCTTCACCGGGTGCTCGCCGGAGTCGCGCAGCATCACCGCCGACCCGATCGCGGTCTGCACGATCAACTCGTGCGCGATCTGCCGGGGCAGGCCGAGCAGGATGCCCGCGTCGATCATGGCCTCGACGAGCAGGTAGAAGTAGGCCGGACCGGAGCCGGAGAGCGCGGTCACCGCGTCCTGCTGGGATTCCGGTACCCGGATGGTCGATCCGAGCGGGGTGAACATCTCCTCGGCCAGGGCCAGGTGCTCCCCGGTGGCGTGCGCCCCGGCGGAGATCGCGCTCATCGCCTGGTCGACCAGGGCGGGCGTGTTGGTCATCACCCGGACCACCGGGGTGCCCTCGGGCAGCCGCCGGGCGAAGAAGGTGGTGGGCAGGCCGGCGCAGAGCGAGATGACCAGCTTGTCGGCGGGCACCTTGGGGCCGATCTCGTCGAGCAGCGTGCCGGCGTCCTGCGGTTTGACCGAGACGGCGAGCACCTGCGCCTCGTCGACGGCGGTGAGGTTGTCCACCACCCGGATGCCGTACCGGGTGGCCAGTTCCTCCGCCCGGGACTGCCGCCGCGCGGTCGCCAGCAGCTTCGTCGCCGGCCAGCCGGCCCGCAGCAGACCGGAGAGCATCAGCTCACCGATCTTGCCGGCGCCGATCACCGCGACCGTGGGTGTACCCGGTGCCATCCTGCCTGTCCTTCCCGCGTACCCGATCGTCCGCCTGCCCGGCGTACCCGTGACCGCTCCGGCGTGCTCCCGCCCGGAACTGCCGGGAGGAACACGCCGGAGACGGACGGCGTCAGCTGCCGAAGAAGACCTCGGCCTCTTCGTAGCGCTCCAGCGGCACGGTCTTCAGCTCCCGGGTCGCCTCGGCGAGCGGTACCCGGACGATGTCCGTGCTCTGCATGGCGACCATCTTGCCCCAGTCGCCCTCGTGCGCGGCGTCGATCGCCTGGAGCCCGAGCCGGGTGGCGAGCACCCGGTCGAAGGCGGTCGGGGTGCCACCGCGCTGGATGTGGCCGAGGACGACGGTCCGGGCCTCCTTGCCGGTCTTCGCCTCCAGTTGCTCGGCGAGCCACTGGCCGATGCCGCCGAGGCGGACGTGGCCGAAGGCGTCGAGCTCCTGGTTGTGCAGCACCATCTGACCGTCGAGCGGCTGGGCGCCCTCGGCGACCACCACGATCGGGGCGTACTGGTGCTGGAAGCGCTTCTCGACGTAGCCGGCGACCTGCTCGACGTCGAACTGCCGCTCCGGCAGCAGGATCACGTTGGCGCCACCGGCGAGGCCGGCGTGCAGGGCGATCCAGCCGGCGTGCCGGCCCATCACCTCGACGACGAGGGTGCGGTGGTGGCTCTCGGCGGTGGTGTGCAGCCGGTCGATCGCCTCCATGGCGATGTTGACGGCGGTGTCGAAGCCGAAGGTGTAGTCGGTGGCACCGAGGTCGTTGTCGATGGTCTTCGGCACGCCGATCACCTTGACGTCGAGCTCGTGCAGCTTGGTGGCGACCCCGAGGGTGTCCTCACCGCCGATCGCGATGAGCGCGTCCACGCCCTGCTCGGCCAGGTTGTCCTTGATCCGCTCGACGCCGTTCTCGATCTTGAACGGGTTGGTCCGCGAGGAGCCGAGGATGGTGCCGCCGCGCGGCAGGATGCCCCGCACCTCCGCGATGCCCAGCGGCCGGCTCAGACCCTCCAGCGGGCCCTTCCAGCCGTCCCGGAAGCCTACGAACTCGTGGCCGTAGCTGGCGACGCCCTTACGGACCACCGCCCGGATCACCGCGTTGAGACCTGGGCAGTCGCCACCGCCGGTGAGCACGCCGATACGCATGATCTGCTCATCCTCCTGGAGCTTCAGGTAAGCCCAATCAAGCCCCAGGATAAGAGTCGGTCAGACCGTCGGCGCCGTTGCCGGCCCGGGGCGGGCCGTCACTGCGAACTGTAGTAGCCCTGCTCGGGCGATGACAGCGCGCCCCGGGTAACGGCACCCGATCAGTACCCGACCGTCCGGTTCTCGGCCACGTCGGCCACGTCGGCCCGCCGGTCGGCGGCCACCGCCCGGGCGTAGCCGAGCAGACTGGTGGCCGTGCCGCCCGGTGACTCCCAGTACTCGGCCGAACCGGCGTGCACCTTGAGGAGCGTGATGCCGGGGGTGTCCGGCCCGTCCGGGAACAGCTCCCCCAGCAGCGGGTGCCACAGCCGCTCCGCGCGGTCCCGGCGCCAGGCCTCTGCGGCGGTACCGGAGACCGACACCCACGCCTTCCGGCCGGGGCTGGAGAACGCGATGTTGACCTGCGGGTTCACCCGGATCTGGCGGATCTTGGCGGAGTGGTCGTGGGTGAAGAACCACAGGTCACCGTCGAACTCCGCCTTTTGGAGGACCATGGGCCGGCTGACCTGCCGGCCGTCCAGGTCGGTGGTGGTCAGCATGCAGATCCGGGCGTCCCGGACCAGTTCGGTGATCCTGGCCCGGGCGTCGTCGTCACTCGGCGCGTCGTCGTGGTGCATCGGTCGGTTCCCCCTCGCGTGCGTACCTGCGGGTGCTCACTGCCCGGGCAGGGTCGGAGCAAACCGGCAGCAGGGCGGAACCGTCGGGGAGGAGGCGCACCGGCCCGGACACGGGGCCGCAGCGGTGCGGGCG
>NZ_WVUH01000355.1 GCF_017614955.1 Micromonospora echinofusca | reverse complement strand
GGACGGAGGCGGGCGGCTACCCTAGCGGTGGCCGGACGTGGCATGCCGGTCGCCTCGTGACCGCCGAAACCTGACAAAACGGGATGTTCGCGTGTTTGACACCTTGAGTGACCGCCTTTCCGGCATTTTCACCAAGCTCCGTGGCAAGGGCCGGCTCACCGACGCCGACATCGACGCCACCGCCCGCGAGATCCGCCTGGCACTGCTGGAGGCCGATGTCGCCCTGCCGGTGGTCAAGGGCTTCATCGCCAACGTCAAGGAGCGGGCACGCGGGGTCGAGGTCTCGCAGGCACTGAACCCGGCTCAGCAGATCGTCAAGATCGTCAACGAGGAACTGATCGCGGTCCTCGGCGGCGAGGGACGCCGGCTCCAGTTCGCCAAGCAGCCACCGACCGTGATCATGCTCGCCGGTCTCCAGGGTTCCGGTAAGACCACCCTCGCCGGCAAGCTCGCCCGCTGGCTCAAGGCCCAGGGCCACCAGCCGCTGCTGGTCGCCGCCGACCTCCAGCGCCCCAACGCCGTCGGGCAGCTCCAGGTGCTCGGCGGTCGGGCCGGGGTCGAGGTGTACGCCCCGGAGCCCGGCAACGGTGTCGGTGACCCGGTGCAGGTGGCCCGCGCCTCGATCGAGCACGCCCGTCGGGCGGCCCGGGACATCGTGATCGTCGACACCGCCGGTCGACTCGGTATCGACGCCGAGATGATGCAGCAGGCCGCCGACATCCGGGACGCGGTCCAGCCGGACGAGGTCATCTTCGTCATCGACGCGATGGTCGGTCAGGACGCGGTCCGGACCGCCGAGGCGTTCCGGGACGGCGTCGGGATCACCGGCGTGGTCCTCTCCAAGCTCGACGGCGACGCCCGTGGTGGTGCCGCCCTCTCCGTCCGGCAGGTCACCGGCCAGCCGATCCTCTTCGCCTCCACCGGCGAGAAGTTGGAGGACTTCGACGTCTTCCACCCCGACCGGATGGCCAGCCGGATCCTCGGCATGGGCGACGTCCTCACTCTGATCGAGCAGGCCGAGGCGGCCTTCGACGCCGATCAGAAGGAGAAGATGACCGCCAAGCTGATGGGCGGCGAGCAGTTCACCCTGGAGGACTTCCTCGACCAACTGATCGCGGTGCGGCGGATGGGCCCGATCGCGAACGTGTTGGCCATGATGCCCGGCATGGGGCAGATGAAGGACCAGCTCGCCGAGCTGGACGACAAGCACTTCGACCGGGTCACCGCGATCATCCGGTCGATGACCCCTGGTGAGCGCACCAACCCGAAGATCATCAACGGGTCCCGTCGGGCCCGGATCGCCGCCGGCTCCGGGGTCACCGTCATGGACGTCAACCAGCTGCTCAACCGCTTCACCGACGCGCAGAAGATGATGAAGCAGATGGGCGGCATGATGGGCCTGCCCGGGGCCGGGCGGCGCAAGGCCACCAAGTCCCCGAAGAACAAGCGCAAGGGCACCAAGGGCGGCGGTCGGCCCCGCTCGGGTGCCCCGGCGGGCGGGCTGCCGGCCGGTTTCCCCGGCGGGATGCCCCAACTGCCGCCGGGCGTCGACCCGAACGCGTTGGCCGGTGGGCAGGGGCTGCCGCCGGGCTTCAAGCTGCCCAAGCTCGACTTCAACAAGCTGACCCGCCGCGACGACGACAAGAAGTGAGCCGCGACGGCGCCAGTGCGTGAGCCCCGACGGCGGCAGCAAGTGCGCCCGCGACGGCGGCAGTGCGTGAGCCCCGATGACGGCAGGAAGTGCGCCGCGACGGGGAGTGGTGACGACGACGTGGGGCCCGGCCGGGAACGGCCGGGCCCCACCAAGAGCGCCCGGTAGCAGGACTGGCGGGGCTGCGGCGTGCCCTGGCGCGTCGGCTGGCGGCGTTGTCGTCGTCGGCCATGCCACACCGGCATGGCCTCCTCCTCCGCCTTGCCACCCTCGGCCAGGACCCGCCTCGCCTCCACCGCCCTGCTACCGGGCGCTCTGCGCACCGCGGGTCAGGTCAGGACACCAGGTCCGGCCGGTTGGTCACCCGTACCGCGTTGACGATCGGCTTGCCGAAGCCCTTGTGCGTCACGAACCGCACGTTGAGCTGACCGTCGACCACCTGCACGGTGTACGTCTTGGTCAGCGCGGCGAAGCTGCCCACCTCGTTGGCGACGTCCAGCGACGGCAGCACCTCCTGCCCCTCGATCAGCACGTCGAAGAGGCGCTTGTTCGGGGCCTGTGCCCGTACCTCGGCGAAGTCCAGCTCGACGGTGTAGTAACCGTCGGCCAGCCCGTCGACCCGGTACTCGTACATCCCCTCCCGCTGGTTGGCGAAGCGGGCCGGGTCGTTGGTGCCGGTGATCGTGGTGCTGGTCGACTGCCGGCTGGAGGTACCCAGGTAGCCGGCCCCACCGGCGACGTACGGCTGGTCCGGCGACCAGGTCTGCCCCTCGACGTCGGCCCGCCCGGCGGTCGCGCCGGCGTCGACGGCCAGGGTGTAGCTCGGTACCACCAGGGTGACCGGCACGGTGATCACCGGACGCCGGCCGCTGTTCGAGGTGATCTGGAGCTTCGCCTGGTGGAAGGTGCCGGCGGTGAGCCCGGCGGTGCTGACCGCCACGCCGACACTGTGCCGGCCACCGGTGGCGAGCGTGCCGGACGCCCCGGTGAGGGTCAGCCAGCCGATGTCCTGCGGCTGGCCGTCGGCACCGAGCTCGGTGACCGTGAAGTCGGCACCGAGCGCGCCCGTGTTGCTCAGCCCGATCTCCCGGGACCGGGTCTGTCCCGCCGGGGCGATCACCGACAGGGCGGTGACCGGGGTGCTGACCCGGGCGGTACGCAGGACCACGGAGCGGGTGTCCGCACCGCCCGCCGCGAGGGTCACGTTGGCGGCGGCCGACTCGTAGTGCTCCTTGGCCAGGCCGAGCGCGACCGCGCCGGCCGGGGCCTGGACGAGGTAGGCGCCCTCGGCGTCGGTGGTCTCGGTGACGGTGGCGTCGCCGACCTGGGCGGTCACCGTGGCACCGGCCACCGGCTGCCCGTCGTTGGCGTCGGTGAGTACGCCGGTCAGCACGCCGGTCCGGGTGGACCGGAACGCGAGCGCCGTACCGTCGGCGACCGCCGCGCTGTTGTACGCGTACTCGAAGCCGACCGTGCCGGCCGCGTTCTCCAGGCCGATGGTGGCGCCGGTGCCGGTCTCCGCGCCGGTGCCGTCGATGTCGGCGTACCGGTAGGTGATCGCGCCGTTCTCGCTGATGGCCGCGCTGAAGGTGATCCGCTGCGACCGGTCGGCGAAGAGCGAGACGTTGCGCCACTCCACGGTGAAGGTGCGGTTCGGCTTGGCGCCGGTGACCGTGGTGTAGATGCCCGAGTCGGCCTCCACGTACAGGTCGTCCCAGAACGGGTACAGCGCCAGGTTGGGGACCCCGGTGTTCGGCAGCGTGGTGTTGGCGCGGCTGGTCGAGGCGGTGCCGAAGCCGAGCACACCGTTGGTGCTGACCCAGGCGTCCCGGTACGACTTGCCGTAGAGCGGGACCCGGAACGGCAGGGTGATCGGGGCGGTCCGGTCGTCCCCGGTGAGGGCCACCAGGTCGGTACCGGCGGTGAAGGAACCACCGGCTGCGCCGCAGGCGTACCCGAAGGCGTCCACCCGGTCGGGCAGGGTGACGTCCAGAACGGTGTCGGCGTTCACCGTGGCCGCCCGGCTGACCGCGTCGGCACACCGGTAGGCGTGCTCGAAGCGGACGTCGTACCCGCCCTGCGGCACGGTGACGGTGTAGTGGCCGGCCGCGTCGGCGACCGTGCTGAGCGGGGTGCCGAGCACGGTCACCTTCGCCCCGCCGGCCGGACCGGCCGAGGTGCTCACCGTGCCGCTGAGGACGGCCGAGGGGGCCTGCTCGACGGTGATGTCGAGGTCGACCGTCTGGTTCTCGGCGATGGTGGCCGAGCCGGTGGCGGTGCGGTAGCCGAACTTGCCCACCGAGACGGTGTAGTCGCCGACCATCAGCCGGTCGAAGGCGTACGAGCCGTCGGCGGCGGTGGTGGCGGTACGGCTCATCGGGCCGGTGACGGTGATGCTGGCTCCGGCGAGCGGGGCGCCGCCCGAGGTGACCTGACCGCCGAGCGCGCCGAGCGCACCCCGGGGGGTGGCGTTGACGGCGGCGTACGCGTCGAGCCGGCCCTCACCGAAGACGTTGTTGTCGTCCACGGTGCCGCCGCAGGTGAGCGCGTCCACGTCGATCGCGGTGTCGTCCAGGATCGCCTTGGTCGCGGCGATGTCGCCCTGGATGGCGGGGGAGGCCGACCACATCAGCGCCACCACGGCGGCGGTGTGCGGGGAGGCCATCGAGGTGCCGCTGAACGAGCCGTACCCGGTCCGGGTGGAGGAGCGCACGTTGGCGCCCGGGGCGGCGATGTTCGGCTTGATGTCGCCGTTCTCGCCGGTACCCCGGCTGGAGAAGCTGGCGATGGCGTTGTTGACGTCGAACGCGCCGGAGCTGTAGCTGATGGTGTACGAGCCGGGGCTGCCCGAGGTGTTGCAGTTCGGCCCGCTGTTGCCGTTGGAGAACGCCGGGAAGATGCCGGCGGCCACCCAGGACGACACGATCTCGGTGTACCACGGGTCGTAGGTGGAGGAGCCCCAGGAGTTGTTCACGATGTCCGGGGCGAGGTCCGGGCGCGGGTTGGCGCCGGTCAGGTCGGTGGGGGCGATCATCCACTCACCGGAGGCCATCAGCGAGGTCCGGGAGCAGGAGCTGGACTCGCAGCCCTTGGCGGCGATCCAGGTGGCGTTCGGGGCCACCCCGATGACGTTGGCGCCGTCCAGGCCGACCATGGTGCCCATGGTGTGGGTACCGTGGTCGTTGTTGTCGCAGGGGGCGGCGGAACCGCAGGCCCCGGAGGGGTCGTACCAGCTGTAGTTGTGGTCGTAGCTGCCGTCCGCCTTGCGGCCCCGGTAGCTGGCGTTGACCGCCGGGTGCTGGAAGTTGACGCCGGTGTCGATGTTGGCGATGACGATGCCCTCGCCCCGGACACCGAGGTCGTTCCAGACCCGGGGTGCGTTGATCCGGTCGATGTTCCACTCGACGCCGTCGAGCGCCGGGACGACGTCGCCGGGGAGCGGCTCGGGGATGCTGACCGGGTCGTCGGCGAGGATCTCGGAGACCTCGGCGCGGACGGCGATCTCACCGAGCAGGTCGGCGTCACCGGTCACCCTGATGGTGTTGGCCAGCCAGAACGACTTGTAATCGGCGCCGCGCTTGTTCAGCAGGGCGCGCAGGCCGGCCTGGCTGCGGTCGGCGTGCTCGGTCTTGGCGCGGTAGACGTGGGCGGCCTTGTCGGCCTTGCGGTGGAGCTTCTTCGCGCCGGCCAGGTCGGCCTTGCTGTCGAGGAAGACCCAGAAGCTGGTCTTGCCGTCCCGGGCCAGCCGGGCGGTGACCTTCTTGTCCGTCTTGCTGGCCACGGCCTTCGCCTCGGTCTGCTCCGGGCTGGCCGCGGTGGCGGGGTTACCGCCGATGCCGATCGGCAGGGCGATACCGACCGCCAGGCCGGCTACCGCGATACGCCATCGTTTTGGTGACACTGACTCGACACTCCTTTGTGGTGAGGCGAGACTACGAAAGTCCGAGGCCTACTCGGACGATCGGAGAATCGTGCCGCCTGAAGGTTCCCTCCATCAAGACCTATGGAAATAAATAAATTTGTCAATCACCTTTCCTGGTCGACCCACGATCAGGGGTTACCGGCGGGTCGTCGGGGTGGTCGATCGGGGTGGTCGGCGACAATGGCAGCCCAGCCGAGGTGACCGGTCGCCACGGCGGCCCGGCCGGGGCGGTCGGTGACCACGGCGGCCCGATCGAGGTGATCGTGGCGATGCCCGTCCGGCCGGTACTGCCGCCGGGGCGTATGCCGGTCGGCCCCCGGTGGTGTTGCCGGTGTGCACGCCGGCCGGACCGGTGACAATGGCCCACGCACCGATGCGTGAGACGACGGAGGACCGATGGCCTGGCACGTTCGCGGAGCAGTCCTGCCCGACGACGAGGTACGCGACATCTACCTGGTCGGTGACCGGGTCACCTTCGAGCCGGTGCCCGGCGCCGAGACGATCGCCGACCGGGGCTTCGTCCTGCCCGGCCTGGTGGACGCGCACTGCCACATCGGGATCGCCCCGGGTGGGGCGCCGGTCCGCTCCCTCGACGAGGCCAGGGGACTGGCCGCCGCCGACCGGGATGCCGGGGTACTGGCCATCCGGGATGCCGGTTCGCCCTTCCCGTACCCGGAGCTGGACGACGACCCGGACGTGCCGCGCCTGGTACGCGCGGGCCGACACATCGCCCCGCCGAGACGTTACCTGCGGGACATCGGGGTGGAGGTGGCCGCGGCCGGCGTGACGGCAGCGGTCACCGCGCAGGCCCGGGCCGGCAGCGGCTGGGTGAAACTGGTCGGCGACTGGATCGACCGGGGTGCGGGGGACCTGGCGCCGGCCTGGGACCCGGCGACCATGGCCGCCGCCGTCGAGGCCGCACACGCCGCCGGGGTACGCGCCGCCGTGCACACCTTCTCCGAGTCGGCCGTGGAGATCATGGTGCGGGCCGGCGTCGACTCGGTCGAGCACGGTACCGGGCTCAGCCTCGACCTGATCGACGAGATGGCCCGGCGGGGCACCGCCCTGGTACCCACGATGATCAACATCGCCACCTTCGGTGACATCGCCGACCGGGCCCGCGAGCGGTTCCCCGGGTACGCCAAGCACATGCTCGCGCTGCGGGACGGTTTCCCCGACGTGGTCCGGGCGGCGTACGAGGCGGGCGTGCCGGTCTACGTCGGCACCGACGCGGGCGGCGGCATCAACCACGGGCTGGCCGCCGAGGAGATGCTGCTCCTGCACGAGCGGGCCGGGATGTCCCCGGTGGACGTCCTCGCCGCCGCCTCCTGGCAGGGGCGGCAGTGGCTCGGCTTCGCCGGCCTGGTCGAGGGGGGACCGGCCGACCTGGTCGTCTACGACAGTGACCCGCGCGCCGACCTGCGGGTGGTCCGGGAACCCCGCCGGATCGTGCTGCGTGGCCGCATCGTCCGCTGACC
>NZ_WVUH01000354.1 GCF_017614955.1 Micromonospora echinofusca | reverse complement strand
GCATCCGGCCGTCGCGGCGGGCGTCAGGGAGGTGTAACGACCGGGGGTGGGTCGACATTCCGTCGGGCCCGGCGTCGCCCCGGAGCGGGGCGGGTCGTCGGTCGGTCGTACCAGGTTTCAACGCCGCCATGCCCCCGGCCATTCCGCCCGGGCGGCTGTCGGGTCCGGAGCCAACCGGACATAAATCTCAGATAGTCGCATATCCCCCCAGTGGGCCGAGGTGGCGGGCGTCCGTTGCCGATGCCGCCCCCGGTCCCGCGCGGTTCTCCGGAGACCGGGCTGTCGGGGCGGGGCGGAGACCCCGACTTCCAGGGAACGGCCGGCAACAAGACGAGTCGTCGATGGCGCCCTCCGGGACGCCAGTGACTCCCCGGACCACACCGCCCTCCGGGACGCCGGTGACAATCGGGACGCCGGTGACAACCGGGACGATGGTGCGCTCCGGGACGGCCGGTTCAGCGGGAAGCGCCGAGGCGCAGCCGGCCGTCGACCACCTCGACGACCCGGTCGGTGCGGTGCAGGTGGTGGGTGTCGTGGGTGACGATCACCGTGGCGATCCCGCGTTCGGTGGACAGGTCGGTCAGCAGGTCGATGACGGCCGACCCGCGTTCGTGGTCCAGCGCGCTGGTGGGCTCGTCGACCAGCAGCACGGCCGGGTCGTTCATCAGGGCGCGGGCGATGTTGACCCGTTGCCGCTCCCCACCGGAGAGCTGGTGCGGGCGGCGGTCCGCCCGGCTGGCCAGGCCGACGGTGTCCAGCAGGTGCCGGGCCCGTTGCCGGGCGTCCCGACCGGACCGGCCGTCGAGGTGGGCCATCACCTGGAGCTGCTCGGTGGCGGTGAGCGAGGCGATCAGGTTGGGCTGCTGGAAGACGATCCCGATCCGCTCCCGGCGCAGCGCGGTGAGCTGCTTCGGGCGCAGGCCGGTGGTGTCCACGCCATCGACGACGACGCGCCCGGAGTCCGGGGTGATCAGGGTGGCGGCCACGGCCAGCAGACTGGACTTGCCGGAGCCGGAGGGGCCGACCACGGCGGTCGTGGTACCGGCCGGGACGTGCAGGTCCACCCGGTCCAGGGCGGTCAGTCGACCGTCACCGTCGGGGTAGGTCAACACGATGTCGGTCAGGTCCAGGCTCATCGGGCACTCCCCAGTGCGGTCAGCGGGTCGACGGAGGTGATGCGGCGGACGGACAGCGCGGCACCGACGGCACCGAGGACCACCATCACCGCGGCGGGCAGCAGGACGGACGCGGCGTCGAGGACGAACGGCACGGTCGACGCGGCGACGGCGCCCAGGCCGGCGGCGATGGCCGCGCCGAGCGCGGTACCGGCCACCAGCAGGACCACGGCCTGCCCGAGGGCGTCGCGCAGCAGGTAACCGGTGGTGGCACCCAGTGCCTTGAGCACCGCGATGTCCGCACTGCGCTGGATCGTCCAGACCGTGAAGAAAGCGCCGATGACCAGGGCCGAGATGGCGAAGAGCATGCCGCGCATCAGTTGCAGCGAGCCGTTCTCCGAGGTGTAGGAGCCGATCGCGGACAGCGCCTGCGACCGGGTGACCGTGGTGGTACCCAGCCGCGCGTCGGCGGCGGCCAGGTCGGCGTCGCCGGTGGTGCGCAGCGCGAGGACGGTGGCCGTGCGTCCGGTGCCGTCGCCGGGACCGGGCGTCAACCGGGCCAGGTCGGCCAGGCTCGCCCACACCACCGGGGTGTGGCTGTACGAGGCGTCCCCGGAGACGACGGCCACCTGCACCGGGTACCCGGCCAGGGTCAGCGACTGCCCGCGCTGCACGTCCAGCGCCTCGGCGGCACCGGTGGAGAGCACCACCCGGCCGTCGGCGAGCTGCCCGGCGGCGGGATCCAGGAACGACCCGGGGGTGATCCCGAAGACCGACAGCGCGGCGCTGCGCTGCCCGGCGGTGGCCCTGGTCGTGGTGATGCCGAGCGGCCCGCTGGCGGCGACCCCGGGTACCCGGGCCCACTCCTGCCACAGCGGTTCCCGGACGGCGGACTCGGTGAAGGACGGCTCCTGACCGGCGGGTACGGCGAAGACCAGGTGGTCGGCGGGCAGGTCGGTGACCGCCGAGGTGCTCTCCCGGCCCAGCCCGGCGGTCAACCCGGACAGCAGGGTCACCAGCAGGGTCATCAGCAGCACGACGGTACCCATCAGGGCGAACCGCCCCCGGGCGAAACGCAGGTCTCTCCAGGCCACGAACACGACAGACGGCACCTTCCTCGACGACTCCGGTGGTACGCCACGACACGCACCGGTCGGACGTCCGGTACCAAGGCTGGTCGCTCACCGGGCCGCTGCCATCGCTCTGCGGCCGGGCCGGTCCGCGTCGAGATGTCGACCAGGAAGTCAACCTTTCGGTTGATGGCCGGACCGGACTCCGGGCACCGGTCCGGCTCGTAGGCTGGTCAACCGGTGAACACGTCAGCGGACCCGCCACCGGTGCCGGCCGCCGCGCCCCGGGCCGGCAGCCCGACCGGCCGCGCACCGTACTCCCCGGCGCGGCTGCTGCCGGTACTGCTGCACGGCCTGGTGCTGGTGCTGCTCACGGTGACCGCCGTGCGGGCGCTGACCGGCTCCGACCCGGCCTCGGCGCACCCGGTGGTGGTGCCGTTCGCGGTGGCGGTGTTCGCGGTGGTGTACGCCGTCGGCGCCGGCACCGGCCGGCCGCAGCGGTCCCCGGCGGCGGCCGGGCGGTGGCTGCTGGCGGTCGGCCTGGCCTGGCTGCTGCTGCTCGCCTCCACCCCGGACGGGGTGTGGCTGGCGTTCCCGCTGTTCTTCCTCCAGATGCACCTGCTGCCAGCCCGCTGGGGACTGGCGGCCGTGGCCGGCACGACCGTCGCTGCCGTCGTCGGCTACAGCTGGCACGCGCACCGCTTCACCCCGGCGGCGCTGATCGGACCGACCCTGGGCGCGGCGGTGGCCGTCGCCGTGGTCCTCGGCTACCAGGCCCTGCACCGGGAGAGCGAACAGCGGCGCCGGCTCATCGAGCAGCTCGAAGCGACCCGCAGCGACCTGGCCGCCGCCGAACACGCCCGGGGGGTACTGGCCGAACGGGAGCGCCTGGCCCGGGAGATCCACGACACCCTGGCGCAGGGGCTGTCCAGCATCCAACTGCTGCTCGGCGCGGCGGCCCGCCACCTGCCGGAGCGGCCCGAGGCGGCGGCCGGGTACGTCGACCAGGCCCGAGGCAGCGCCCAGGAGAACCTGGCCGAGGCCCGTCGCTTCGTGCGCGCGCTGGTGCCGCCGGGGCTGGCCGGTGGCTCCCTGCCCGCCGCTCTGCACCGGCTGTGCGCGACGACCAGCCGACAGGCCGGACTGCCCACCCGCCTGCACGTCGACGGCAACCCGGTCCCGCTACCCACCCCGTACGAGGTGGCGCTGCTGCGCATCGCGCAGTCCGCGCTGGCCAACACCGTCCGCCACGCCCGGGCCGGTCGGGCCGACCTGACCGTCACCTACATGCCCGACCGCGTCGCGTTGGACGTCGTCGACGACGGGGTCGGCTTCGACCCGGGTGCCACCACCGGGCACGGCGACGGCGGGTTCGGTCTGACCGCGATGCGTACCCGGGCCGCCGAACTCGGCGGCACCCTGACCGTCGAGTCCGCCCCCGGGCAGGGCACCGCGCTGGCGGTGTCGTTCCCGTTCTCCGCCGAGCGGTACGCCGCCGACAACCGGGATGGTGTCCGAGACCATGACTGACCGTGCCCCGATCCGTCTCCTGCTGGCCGACGACCATCCCATCGTGCGGTCCGGCCTGCGGGCCGTCCTGGACGCCGAACCGGACATCGAGGTGGTCGGGGAGGCGGCCACCGCGTCGGAGGCGGTCCGGCTCGCCGGGGAACTGGCGCCCGACGTGGTACTGATGGACCTCCAGTTCGGATCCGGCAGTCACGGTGCCGACGCCACCGCGCAGATCACCGCCCGGCCCGACGCGCCCCGGGTGCTGATCCTGACCACCTACGACACCGACGCCGACATCCTGGCCGCCATCGAGGCCGGGGCCACCGGGTACCTGCTCAAGGACGCCAGCCCCGACGACCTCGCCGCCGCCGTACGCACCGCCGCCGCCGGCCGGTCCGCCCTCGCGCCGGCGGTGGCCCAGCGGCTGATGGGCCGGATGCGTACCCCGGAGGCCGCGCTGAGCCGCCGCGAGACGGAGGTGCTCCAGCTCGTCGCCGACGGCATGTCCAACCAGCAGATCAGCCGGGCCCTGTTCCTCAGCCAGGCCACCGTCAAGTCCCACCTGGTGCACGTCTTCACCAAGCTCGGTGTGGACAACCGCACCGCAGCGGTGGCCGCCGCCCGCCGGCAGGGCCTCATCCGCCGCTGACGAACCGGCCGGTCCGGCGCCCGGTGGGGCGGGCCGGACCGGCCGGTCGACGGATCAGCTCAGTTCAGGCCAGGTCGATCGGGCGCAGGACCCGCTCGATGGCGTGGGCGATCTGCCGGTTGCCCTGGTTGATGTCGGTGGCCACCACCCGGGGGTTGCGGTCGTCGGTGTCGGCGTCGACCAGCCGCAGCACCCCGTACGGCGAGTTCGGCCGGACCTCGACCTCGATGGCCGGGCCGAGGGCGGTGGTCAGGTGGGCGCCGTTGGACTTCAGCGCGGTCTTCGCGTCGATGGTGGCGCCGGGTACCACGTGGTAGAGCAGCACGCTCTCCACGGTGTCGATGCCGAGCCCGGCGACGGCGGCGAAGGCCTGCTTCTCACCGGCGGGCCGTGCCGCGTTGGTGATCTCCTTGACGAGCTGCTGGAACGCGGCGTCGGTCGGGATGAACGCGGTCAACGCGACGGTGCCGTCGGTGAGCACCTTGACCGGGGAGTTCGGCTTGGCCTCCAGGACGGCCAGGACGGCGGCCCGGAGAATGTCGAAGTCGTGCCGGTTCCGGTCGAACCCCGGGGTGTCGGCGGTCAGCACCTGCGCCAGCGAGGTCGTGCCGGTGGCGGTACCGCCGGCCTGGGCCGGCGCGGCGACGGCGGTGGCGGCCAGGGCGGTGGCCACGGTACCCACGGCGATCCGGGCGGTGAGTCGTCCGATGTTCATTGAGGAGCCCCTTCAGCGAAGCAACCGGGTCGTGACTGGTGTCACGACCATTGCTTCGTCGGGGACGGGGCGGCTGGATGCAGTACCGGGGAATTCCTCTTCGTGGCCGTGGCCGTGGCCGTGGTCCGGTGTGGCCGGTCGCCGGGGTCTCCGGTGACCGGCCACACCGGGTGGATCAGTAGACGGTCACGCCGTACGCGTTGGCCGCCTCGACGACCGGCTGGTAGAAGGTCGTGCCACCGGTGCGGCAGTTGCCGCTGCCACCGGAGGTCAGACCCAGCGCCTTGGTGCCGTCGTAGAGGGCGCCGCCGGAGTCGCCGGGCTCGGCGCAGACGTTGGTCTGGATCATGCCGCGCACGGTCCCGCCGCCGGAGTAGCGGACCGTGACGTTGAGCGCGGTCACCGTGCCGCTGTGGGTGCCGGTGGTCGACCCGCTGCGCTTGACCGACTCGCCGACGAAGGCGTTGGCGGCGGTGAAGCCGCCCGGGTGGCTGAGGGAGGCGTTGTCGTAGCGCACCAGGGCGTAGTCGTTGCCCGGGAAGCTGGAGCCGGTGGTCGGGCCGATCACGGTCTTCAGCCCGGAGTCGCTGTACCAGGTGTCGACGACGTCACCACAGTGGCCGGCGGTGAGGAAGTAGTAGGCGCCGCCCTTGACCACGTTGAAGCCGAGGGAGCAGCGGTAGCCGCCACCGTAGATGGCGTCGCCGGCACCGAGCAGCGGGCGGAACTCCCCGGCGGTCCGCTCGACACGGATGGCCCCGGCCCGGTTGCCGGCGCTCTTGGTGAGCTTCGCGAGGTCGGCGCGGGAGACGGTGTCGTCCGCGGTCACGACCACCCGGCCGGAGGTGGCGTCGACGTGCCAGGCGATCCCGTCGACTCCGGACAGTTCGACCGTGCTGCTCACCTGGGCGAGCTGGGTGGCGTCGAAGGTCGCCGGGGCGGCGGAGGCGGACGTGGGCAGGGTGAGGGCTCCGGCGGTGACCAGGCCGATGGTGGCGGCGAGTAGTTGGCCGATCCGGCCGGTGGTCTTGGTGATCCTCACTGATCCTCCTCGAAGCGGTGGTCCCCCTGGTCGGGCCCGCAGGTTGTGGTGGGGTCCGCAGGTTGTGGTCGGGCGGCGGCACGTCGGGTCGATCGGTGCATGATCCTGACGGTCGTCGTGGCAGTGAGTATCTATGGAGATCAATAACCACGCAAGGGTTCGACGAATATGGATCAGACGGGGTCGTCGGCCGGGGTGCGCGGAACCGCGCCGGTGGGTCGTCGCCGGCCCGGCTGCCGGTGGTCCGGCGGGGTGTCGTCCGGCGGGTTGCCGCCGTCGTGGCGGCGGGCTGTCCCGGCGGTCCGGCGGTAGGCCCTGATCGCGCGGGAACCCTGCTGGTGACGGTTCCCGTCATCCGGACGGTGGAGGTCGATCACCTGCTGTTGTGGCAGGCTGGGCCGGTGCGGCACTCCACCCTGACCGGGCTCGCGGTGGTCCTGGGCGTCCTCGCGCTCGCCACCGTCCTCGGCCTGTGGCGGCGCCGACGCGACGGCCGGATCCGCCCCGTGCCCGGCACCACCACCGTCGGCGTACCCGCCGACGCCACCGGCGCGACGCCGTCGTCGGCACTCGCCGCGCTCGGGGTACCCGCCGGGGCCGTCACCCTGGTGCAGTTCTCGTCCGCGTACTGCGCCCCGTGCCGTACCACCCGGCGGATCCTCACCGAGATCGAGGACCGGACCGGGGGCGTGCGGGTGGTCGAGATCGACGTCGAGCAGCACCTCGACGTGGTCCGGGAACTCGACGTCTGGCGTACCCCCACGGTCCTGGTGGTGGACGCCACCGGGCGGGTCGTCCAGCGGGTGTCGGGGGTACCGGGACGCGACGACCTGGTGCGTGCGATCCGGCCGCTGCTCGTCGGGGTGCCGTCGTGACCGGAGTGGCGTTGATCCGTCGGCGGACCGTGGACCACGGCCGGCTGTCGGCGAGCCTCTGTCGCCCGCCCCGCCCCGCCGC
>NZ_WVUH01000353.1 GCF_017614955.1 Micromonospora echinofusca | reverse complement strand
CCGAGCCAGTCGTCGATCTTCACGTACAGTGCGGTCAGAAGGGTGTTGAGGTCTGTCGTCACAAACGGATCTTCAACACCCTTCGCCTATGCCGCAGCCCCGGGACCGTTAGGACTTACTCGTCTAGGCTCCGGGCGGGGGTGGTAGGGGTGCGCAGGAGGACAGCCGCAGTGGCGAACGCTGCCGGGCTGCTGGCCGGGTACGCGCTGGACGCATGGCTCGGGGACCCACGGCGGGGACATCCGGTGGCCGGGTTCGGACGGTTCGCCGGGCTGCTGGAGCAGCGGCTGTACCGGCCGGAGCGGCGGGCCGGAGCGTCCTTCACCGCGCTGGCGGTCGGGGTGCCCGTGCTGGCCGGTACGGTTGCCGCCGCCGTCACCCGTCGGCATCCGGTGGCGCGGGCCGCCCTCGTGGCCGCCGGTACCTGGACGGTCCTCGGCGGCCGGACCCTCAACCGTGAGGCGGACCTGATGCGTCGCGCCCTCGCCGGCGGTGACCTGCCGGCCGCCCGCCGCCGGCTCGGGCACCTCTGCGGCCGGGACCCGTCGACGCTGGACGAGTCGGAACTGGCCCGTGCCACCATCGAGTCGGTGGCCGAGAACACCTCGGACGCGGTGGTGGCGCCGCTGTTCTGGGGTGCGGTGGCCGGGCTGCCCGGACTGCTCGGGTACCGGGCGGCGAACACCCTGGACGCGATGGTCGGGCACCGGTCGGCGCGGTACGCCCGGTTCGGTACCCCGGCCGCCCGCTTGGACGATGTGCTCAACCTGGTCCCGGCCCGGGTGACGGGGCTGCTCACCATCGCGCTGACGCCCGTCGCCGACGGGGACCGCGACCGGGCCTGGCGGGTCTGGCTGCGGGACCGGAACGACCATCCCAGCCCGAACGCCGGGCAGTGCGAGGCGGCCATGGCGGGCGCGCTCGGGGTCCGGCTCGGTGGGCGCAACGTCTACTTCGGACGCTCGGAGGTGCGGCCGTTCCTCGGGGACGGTCCCCGGCCCGAGGCCCGGTACATCAGGCGGGCGACCCGGCTCTCGGGCGCGGTGGGGCTGGCGGCACTGGCCGGCTCGGTCGGGCTCGCCGTGGCGCTCCCCGGGCTCGCCGTGACGGTCCGCCGACTCGCCAGGACCGTACCCGGAGTCGCCGTGGCGACCCCCGGGCTCGCCCGGCTCGTCCGGTGCGTCCGGGGCGGCACGGGACGGCCGGCCCCGTGAGCGGGGGACTGCTGGTCGCCGGTACCACCTCGGACGCCGGTAAGAGCGTGCTCACCGCCGGCATCTGCCGGTGGCTGTACCGGCAGGGCGTCAAGGTGGCGCCGTTCAAGGCGCAGAACATGTCCAACAACTCGGCGGTGGTGGTCGGACCGGACGGCCGGGGTGGGGAGATCGGCCGGGCCCAGGCCATGCAGGCCGCCGCCTGCGGGGTCGAACCGGACCTGCGGTTCAACCCGGTCCTGCTCAAACCGGGCAGCGACCTGTCCAGTCAGGTGGTACTGCTCGGCGCGGCGGTCGACACGGTCACCGCCGGGAACTTCCGCAGTCTGCGACCCCGGTTGGCGCAGACCGCGTTCGCGGCGCTCGACGAGCTGCGCGAGGCGTACGACGTGGTGGTCTGCGAGGGGGCGGGCAGCCCGGCGGAGATCAACCTGCGGAGCAGCGACTACGTCAACCTCGGTCTGGCCCGGTACGCCGACCTGCCCACCATCGTGGTCGGCGACATCGACCGGGGTGGGGTGTTCGCCGCCCTCTTCGGCACGGTCGCCCTGCTGGAGCCGGCCGACCAGGCCCTGGTCGCCGGCTTCGTGATCAACAAGTTCCGGGGGGACCGGGGCCTGCTCGCCCCGGGACTGGACATGCTGACCTCGGTCACCGGGCGGCCGACGTACGGGGTGCTGCCCTGGCACCTCGACCTCTGGCTGGATGCCGAGGACTCCCTCGCCTACGGACGGGTACTCGGTCGACCGGCGGCACCCGTCGGCACCGAGTGGCTGGACGTCGCCGTCGTCCGGCTGCCCCGCATCTCCAACGCCACCGACGTGGAGGCGCTCGCCACCGAGCCGGGTGTCCGGGTACGGCTGACCGTCGAACCGGCCGAGATCGCCGCCGCCGATCTCGTCGTGCTGCCCGGCAGCAAATCCACCGTCGACGATCTCGCCTGGCTGCGGGAGACCGGCCTCGCCGACGCGGTACGCGCGCACGCCGCCGCCGGGCGGCCACTGCTCGGCATCTGCGGTGGCTTCCAGATGCTCGGCCGGGCGATCCACGACGAGGTGGAGAGCCGGCGGGGCAGCGTACCCGGGCTGGGCCTGCTGCCCGTCGAGGTCACCTTTGCCGCGCAAAAGACCGTCACCCGGTCGTCCGGCACGGCCGGCGGGGACGTCCCGGTCTCCGGGTACGAGATCCACCACGGGTACGTCTCCCGGGCCGATCCGGGGCTGGTGCCGCTGCTCAGGTACGCCGACGGGCGCGGGGAAGGGGCGGTCCTCGGCAACGTGGCCGGTACCCACTGGCACGGCGCCTTCGAGGGGGACGGGTTCCGTCGCCGGTTCCTCGCCGAAGCGGCCCGACAGGCCGGGCGTACCGGCTTCCGGGTCGCCCCGGACACCTCGTTCCAGGCGGTCCGGGAGCGGGCCCTCGACCTGCTCGGGGACCTGGTCGAGGAACACCTCGACACCGCCGCGCTGTGGCGGTTGGTCGACGAGGGCTGCCCGGCCGGCCTGCCGTTCGTTCCGCCCGGCGCACCGCCCCTGCCGACATGAGCGGGCCGGAGACATGAGCCGGCCGACGGTGCGGAGCCGGCCGACGGTGCGGCGCGGGCCGGCTGGGACGAGCGGGCCGGGGGCATGAGCGGCCGGTCGGTCCGGGTGGTCGAGTCGTACGCCGGACTCGCCGAGCGGGTGCTGGCGGCCCCGGCGCGGTTGGGGCGTACCCGACTGGTCGCCGTCGACGGGCCGAGCGGGGCCGGCAAGACCGTGTTCGCGGCCCGGCTGGCCGTCGCCCTCGCCGCCCTGCCCGGCGGCCCGCCCCCGGTGGTGCACACCGACGACCTGCTGGACGGCTGGACCGATCAGTTCACCTTCTGGCCCCGGCTGGAGGAGGCGGTGCTGACTCCGCTGCGAGGCGGGCAACCCGGTGGCTACCACCGGTACAGCTGGGTCCGGCGGTGTTTCACCCCGCGCCGGGTGCCGGTGCCACCCGCGCCGGTGGTGCTGCTGGAGGGGGTGGGGGTGGCCCGGTCCGCGATCCGGGCGGAGCTGAGCCTCGCGGTTTTCGTCACCGCGCCCACCCGGCTGCGGGTGGCGCGTGCCCTGGCCCGGGACGGGGCGGAGGTGGCCGCCGCGCTGGTCCGTTGGCGCCGCAACGAGCGGGCCCACTTCGCCACCGAGGCCACCCGGCGACACGCGGACCTCGTGGTTGACGGTGCGCCGGAGGTGCCGCACGATCCGGAACGCTGCTACGTCCGGATCGCCGGCCCGGCAGGTCGGTCCGACGGGTCGCCCGGCCAGATCGACGGGTTCTCCGGGCGGTCCGACGGGTCGTCCGGGCGGTCCTGCGGTTCGCGTCGGTCGGTCCGGCCCCCTACGGCGAGGTAAGGCCGGAATACCATCTCGGTCATGACCATTCCGACCCTGACCGAAGCCGAGCTGCGGGCCGCCGTCGAGCGGGAACTCCCTGGCGTCCGCGCCGACCTGGAACGACTCGTCCGTATCCCGGGCATCGCGTTCGACGGCTTCGACCACTCGCACGTCGAGCGCTCCGCCGAGGCCGTGGCCGAGCTGCTGCGTGGCTGCAACCTGGACGTACGGATCGTCCGCTCGGGCGGGCAGCCCGCGGTGATCGGTAAGCGTCCGGCGCCGCCCGGTGCGCCGACCGTGCTGCTCTACGCCCACCACGACGTGCAGCCGGTGGGTGACCGCGCGCTCTGGGAGAGCGAGCCGTTCGAGCCGGTCGAGCGGGACGGGCGGCTGTACGGGCGCGGCGCCGCCGACGACAAGGCCGGCATCATGGCGCACGTCGCGGCGCTGCGGGCGTTCGGTGACGCCCTGCCGGTCGGCGTGGTCCTGTTCATCGAGGGCGAGGAGGAGTACGGCTCCGACTCGTTGGAGCGGCTGCTGGCCGAGCACCGGGACGAGATCGCCTCCGACGTCATCGTGATCGCCGACTCGACGAACTGGGACGTCGGCGTACCGGCCCTGACCACCTCGCTGCGCGGCATCGTCAACTGCTTCGTAGAGGTCCGTACCCTCGGCCAGGCCGTGCACAGCGGCATGTTCGGCGGGGCGGTCCCGGACGCGCTGACCACGCTGGCCCGGCTGATCGCCACCCTGCACGACGATGCCGGGAACGTCGCGGTCGCCGGGCTGGTCGCCCGGGAGACCGCGACCGTCGACTATCCGGAGGACCGGCTGCGGGCCGAGGCGGGCCTGGCCGACGGGGTCTCCTTCATCGGTTCCGGCCGGCTCACCGACCGGATCTGGTCGAAGCCGGCGCTGGACGTCCTCGGCATCGATGCGCCGCCCACCAACGAGGCGCCGAACGCCCTGGTGCCGACGGCCAAAGCCAAGCTGAGCCTGCGGCTCGCCCCGGGTGACGACCGGAAGCGGGCGTACGCGGCACTCACCGCGCACCTGGAGAAGAACGTACCCTGGGGCGCGCAGGTGACGGTGACCTTCGAGCACGACGGCGACCCGTGTGTCATCGACGCCTCCGGTCCGATGTTCGACGCGGCCCGGGCCGCATTCCGGTCCGCCTGGGACGGCACCGACCCGGTCGACATCGGCATCGGTGGCTCGATCCCGTTCATCGCCACCTTCCAGGAGATGTTCCCGCAGGCCGCGATCCTGGTGACCGGTGTGGAGGACCCGCACGCCCGGGCGCACGGGCCGAACGAGAGCCTGCACCTGGGGGAGTTCGCCCGCGCCTGCCTGGCCGAGGCCCTGCTGCTGGCGAACGTGGCCCGCGCGGGAGGCAGCGCCGACTGATCCGCCCGGAGGGGGTCGGACCGGACGGTCCGGCCCTCCTCCAGGCCCTGCTGCTCCGCGTGGACCGGCCCGGACATGTGGACTGGCCTGGAGAAACGCGGGCGAAAACGGGGCACGGAGCGGTCCGCTGGGTTACCCTGTCGAACATGCGTTCGAATGAAGCGATCGCGCGGCTCGACGCCGCGATCAGTGCCCTGGGGGACGTCCACGTCTCCGCGTGGTCAGAGGACACGCTCCGGGAGCAGCTCGGTGAGCTCTCCGTCGCCCTCTGCACGCTCGATGCGCTGCTCTCCCGGATCGCCGACGAGGTGCGGGCCCGGGGGCTGCGGATCGAGGAGCCCGTCTCCGCCTGACCTGCGCGGAGGCGACACCGCCGTCGGTGGTGGCTGGCAGGATGGGGCCCGTGCGGTTCCTCGATCTGGCAGCCACCTCCGCCGCGGTCGGCGCGACCACCAGTCGACGGGCCAAGGTCGACCTGCTGGCCGCCGCCCTGCGGGACCTCGACCCCGACGAGCTGCCCGCCGGGTCCGGCTACCTCGCCGGGGAGCTGCGGCAACGGCAGACCGGCGTGGGGTACGCCAGCCTGCGGGAACTGCCCCCGCCGGCAGCGGTACCGACCCTGACCGTCGCCTCTGTCGACGCGGCCGTCGCCGAGTTGGCGGGGCTGCACGGACCGGGCTCGCAGAGCCGGCGTCGGGAGCTGCTCCAGGCGCTCTTCGCCGCCGCCACCGTCGACGAGCAGCGCATGCTGGTCGGGTTGTTCAGCGGTGAACTGCGCCAGGGCGCCCAGGCGGGCCTGCTGGCCGATGCCGTCGCCCGGGCGGCCGACGTGCCGTTGAGCCTGGTCCGGCGGGCGCTGCTGGTCGCCGGTGACCTGCGGGCGGTGGCGGTCGCCGCACTGACCGGTGGTGCCGCCGCGCTCCAGGGGTTCACCCTGCGGGTCGGGCGGCCGTTGGCGCCGATGCTGGCACAGAGCGCACCCACGGTCGACGAGGCGCTCGCCGCGACCGGTACCCCCGCCGTGGTGGACGTCAAGCTCGACGGGATCCGTATCCAGGTGCACCGCTCCGGCTCGGACATCGCCGTGTTCACCCGCAGTCTCGACGAGATCACCACCCGGGTGCCGGAGGTGGTGGCTACCGTGCGGGCCCTGCCGGCCCGGGAACTGGTCCTCGACGGCGAGGCGATCGGGCTCGACGAGACCGGCCGTCCGCTGCCCTTCCAGCAGACGTCGAGCCGGGCGGCCCGCCGGACCACCCCCAGTACCAACGGCACGTCCCCGGTCGCGCCGGCCGTGCTCGCGGCAGCCGACACGACCGGTGCGACGGTGCTCACCCCGTACTTCTTCGACCTGCTCCACCTCGACGGCACCGACCTGCTCGACCAGCCCGGCCGGGACCGGTGGGCGGCGCTCGCGGCCGTCGTCGACCCGACGCTGCTGGTCGGCCGGGTCGAGGTGGACCGGGTCGAGCAGGCGGCCGAGGCGTTCGCCGCCGCCGTCGACGCCGGCCAGGAGGGTGTCGTGGTCAAGGCACCCGACGCGCCGTACGACGCCGGCCGGCGGGGTGCGGCCTGGATCAAGGTCAAGCCCCGGCACACCCTCGACCTGGTGGTACTGGCCGTGGAGTGGGGCAGCGGCCGGCGCCGGGGCTGGCTCTCCAACCTGCATCTCGGTGCCCGGGATCCGGCCACCGGCGGGTTCGTGATGCTCGGCAAGACGTTCAAGGGGCTCACCGACGAGGTGCTGCGCTGGCAGACCGAACGGTTCCTGGGGTTGGCGGTCGAGCGGGGGGAATGGCTGGTCCGGGTACGCCCCGAGCAGGTGGTGGAGATCGCCTTCGACGGGGTGCAGACCAGCCCCCGCTACCCGGGCGGGGTGGCACTCCGGTTCGCCCGGGTGGTCCGCTACCGGGAGGACAAGAGCGCTGCTGAGGCCGACACCATCGACACGGTCCGCGCCATCCACGCCGGCCGACCCGTCAGCTGACCGACCGGCCTGCCGCGGCCGACCCGCCCGTCGCGGCCGACCGGGGCGCACCGGCCCGGCCCGGCCCGTCGCGGCTGACCGGGGCGCACCCGCCGGGCCCGGCGCGGCTGACCTGTCGGCCTGTCTCTTATACACCTC
>NZ_WVUH01000352.1 GCF_017614955.1 Micromonospora echinofusca | reverse complement strand
ATAAGAGACAGGGGTGGCCCTGCTCCTGCTCACGGCGGCCGTCGCCGGTGCCGCCCACGGCCCGTGGGCGCCCCGGCCGGGGTACCGGCCGGCAGTGGCGCTGGCAGCGGTGGCGTTCCCGGTCCTGCTGGCCGGGGCCGGTGCGGGCTGGCCCGCCGTGCCGGTGGTGCTGCTGGTGGGGGGCCTGGCCGTGCTGCTCGCCGCCGCCCTGCTGGTCGGCGGGGGTTGGCTGGTACCGGTCGGCCTGGTGCTGGCCGCGCCCGGTCTGGCCGGGCTGCTCCCGACCCGGGCCGGGACGCTGGGCGGGTTGGGGGCGACCATCGCCGTCGCGGTGACCGTGGCGCTCGCCGGGCGCCTGCCGGCCGCCCGGGTCACCGGCTGGGGTACGGCGGTGGCGGCCGGTGCGGCGTTCGCGGTCACCGCGGTACGCGCCGCCGACCTGCCGCTCCGCCTCGCCGGCTTCGCGGTGCTCGGGGTGGCGGTGCTGGCGCTGGCCGGTGCGGCGGTGCCGGGTATCCGCCGGTCCGGCGGACCGGGCACCCCTGTCCGACGCCGGTCGGTCGAGGCGCGGGCCCTGGACGCCGCCGGTCACGGCACCGCCGTGGTCGCCCTGCTGCTCACCCTGACCTCGGCCCGGCACGCGGCGGCGGTCTGCACCCTCTGGGGCATCGCGGTCGGGCTCCGGGCGCTGTCACCGGCCGAACCCACCGGGAACCGGTGGCGGCTGGCCGCCGTCGCCGGGGTCAGCGAGGTGGCCGCGCTCTGGCTGCTGCTCTCCGCCGAGCGGGTGGCCCTGCTGGAGGCGTACACCGTGCCGGCGGCCCTGGTCGCCCTCGGCGCCGGTTGGCTGGCGCTGCGTACCCGACCGGCGCTGGGTAGCTGGCTGGTCTACGGTCCGGGGCTCGCGGCGGCCCTGCTGCCCAGCCTGGCCTCGGTGCTGGTCTCCGGGGACCAGGTGGTGCGGCGGTTGCTGCTCGGCGCGGGCGCGCTGGCGGTGGTGCTGTTCGGCGCGGTCCGGCGGCAGCAGGCGCCGGTGCTGCTCGGCGGCGTGACCCTGGCCGTGCTCGCGCTGGTCGAGGCGGTCCGGAGCTGGGACCTGCTGCCCCGGTGGATCTACCTCGCCGTCGGTGGGTTCGCGCTGATCGGCCTCGCCGCCACCTACGAGCGGCGCCGCCGGGACCTGCGCCGGTTGCGGGCGGCGGTCGGCCGGATGAGCTGACCGCCGGCTGAGCCGGACCGGTGTGGCTCCCGGCGGTAGGGTCTCGGCATGGTAGAGGTGCTCACCGCGGAGGCGGTGCGGGACGGTCTGGCCGGGCTGGACGACTGGACGGGTGACCCGTCCGGTCTGCTGCGCACGGTCGAACTGCGGGACTTCCCCGGAGCGATCGGGGTGGTGAACCAGGTCGCGGCGGTCGCCGAGGAGCTGGACCACCACCCCGACATCGACATCCGGTGGCGTTCGCTCACCTTCCGGTGCAGCACCCACTCCGCCGGGGGTGTCACCCACCGTGACCTGGACCTCGCCCGGCGGATCGACGAGATCATCCGGAGTGCGCGGTGAGATTCGAGATCAGCAAGGTCATGGACGCCATCGAGGGACGGGTCTGCACCGACCCCCACCTCGCCCGTGCCGTACTGGATCTGGCCGAGGTGGTGCGTTACCAGGACCTCGACGGCGGTCGCCCGGCCAACCTGCTCCGGCTCGGCATGGTCATCGATGCCCTGGTACGCCACCTGGAGGAGGACAACGTCCCGGTCTACGCGGTGGTGCACCGGGCCCTGCTCTCCGACGCCGACCTGACCTCCAACGAGCGGATGGTGGTCCGCCGGTGGGCCGACGACGGACTGGTGGAGGTGCTGGACAACCCCGGTGACCGGATGCTGGAGGTGGCCGACCTGCTCGGACTGCCGGTGCTCACCCGGGCCCGGCTCGACGGGTTGCGCGGGCGGTACCCGTGGGTGGCCGAGCAGCCGGGGCGGGTACTGGCCCCGGTGGCGGGTGCCGGCGGGCCGACGCTCACCGCACACGTGGGCGGTGGGACCGTACCGGTCAGCGGCACCCCGTCACCGGCGGGTGCCCAACTGCTCACCCGGCTGTGGCGTTGCGCCGAGCCGGGTTGCGCGCTGTTCGGTGGTGGGGGAGGCGGTGGCGCCTTCGCCGACCTGGCCCGGGTGGAACGTTCCCCCAGCGGGCAGGCGCCGCCGACGCTGCGGTCCGGCGCGCCCACCTGCCCCCGGCACGGCAGCCGGCTCACCGACGCCGGGGCCCGCCCGCGTACCCAGGTGCTCGCGGTACGCATCGGCGGGCTGACCCGACGGCGGTTCGTGCTGACCAGCGACGAGCCGGTACTGGTGGGTCGGGCGCCCGAACAGTCCGGCGGGGTCGTGCTCGGCCAGTGGCTGAACGACGAGGCCCGCCGGTGGATCAGCCGGTCGCATCTCCAGTTCGAGCTGCGGGTCGGCGAGGTGATCGTGACCGACCTGAGCACCAACGGCTCGGGCATCCGCCCCGGCGGTTCGATGGACGAGGCGGAGCGCATCCCGCTGGCCCCACGGCAGAGCCGGGTGCTCGGCCCCGGCGACATGGTGGAGCTCTACCCGGGGGTGCAGGTCGGCCGGGCCGGTGAACTGCCGACCGGGGCCGCCTTCAACCCGACGTCGGTGATGGCCGAGGCGCCCACCATGGCCATGCGGCTGCCCCGCCCCTGACCGGGCGCGGTCCGGCGACCGCCCCTTCCGAAGGGACCGGACCGCCCCTTCCGAGGGGACCGGACCGCCCCTTGCGAGGGGACCGGACCGCCCCGTCCCCTTTTCGGGCCGGAACGGGCCGACCGGTCTGCTTTCGAGTCGGAACGGGGCCGCCCCGCCACCGGAGACTCCGGTGGCGGGGCGGTCGGTGTTTCTCCGTGCCGGGTGTGACTCAGCGGGCGCCGGCCAGCACGGCAGCGAGCTGCTCCACCGCGTGGTCGAGTTCCTCGGCGGTGACCACCAGGGGCGGGGCCAGCCGGATCGTGGACCCGTGGGTGTCCTTGGCGAGCACCCCGCGTTCGGCCAGCCGCTCGCACGCCTCCCGGCCGCTCATCAGCGCCGGGTCGATGTCGATGCCGGCCCAGAGCCCCCGGCCGCGTACCGCGACGAGACCCTGGCCGACCAGGGCCCGCAGCGACTCGTGCAGCCGGGCACCCAGCTCGGCCGAGCGGCGCTGGAACTCCCCGGTGGCCAGCAGCCGGACCACCTCGGTGGCCACCGCGCAGGCCAGCGGGTTGCCGCCGAAGGTCGAGCCGTGCTGACCGGGGCGGAGTACGCCGAGCACCTCGGCGTCGGCCACCACCGCGGAGACCGGCACGATCCCGCCGCCGAGGGCCTTGCCGAGCAGGTACATGTCCGGGGTGACACCCTCGTCGTCACAGGCGAAGGTGCTGCCGGTCCGGCCCAGCCCGGACTGGATCTCGTCGGCGACGAAGAGCACGTTCCGCTCGGTGCAGACCCGGCGTACGCCCGGCAGGTAACCCTCCGGCGGCACCACGACGCCCTGCTCACCCTGGATCGGCTCGATCAGGACGGCCACCGTGGTGTCGTCGATCGCGGCCTCCAGTGCGGCCAGGTCACCGTAGGGGACGATCCGGAACCCCGGGGTGTACGGCCCGAAGTCGTCCCGGGCGTCGGTGTCGGTGGAGAAGCTGACGATGGTGGTGGTCCGGCCGTGGAAGTTGCCCTCGGCGACCACGATGGTCGCCTGCCCGGCCGGTACGCCCTTGACCTGGTAACCCCACTTGCGGGCCACCTTGATCGCGGTCTCCACCGCCTCCGCGCCGGTGTTCATCGGCAGCACCAGGTCCTTGCCGCACAGCTCGGCCAGCTCCCGGCAGAAGTCGGCGAACTGGTCGTGGATGAACGCGCGGCTGGTCAGGGTGAGCCGGTCCAGCTGGGCGTGCGCCGCCGCGATGAGCTGCGGGTGCCGGTGCCCGAAGTTCAGCGCGGAGTAGCCGGCCAGGCAGTCCAGGTAGCGTCGCCCGTCCACGTCGGTGAGCCAGGCACCCTCGGCCGAGGAGATGACCACCGGCAGCGGATGGTAGTTGTGCGCCGTCCAGCGCTCCGCGTCCCGTACCGCAGCCGGGGTCCGCACCATGTCGTCGACGATCACTTGCCTGCCTTTCCCTGACGGAGTCGCAACGTGCAGCACTTCGGTCCGCCCCCGGCCTTGAGCAGCTCGGAGAGGTCCACCCCGATGGTCTCGTAGCCCCGGTCCCGCAGCGCGGCGGCGAGGTTGGTGGCCTGCGCCGGCAGTACCACGTGCCGGCCGTCGCTGACCGCGTTCAGGCCGAGTACCTCGGCGTCGGCGGCGGTGGCCAGTACCGCGTCCGGGAAGAGCCGGCGGAGCGCGGCCTGGCTGCCGGGCGAGAACGCCTCGGGCAGGTACGCCACGGTGCGCTCGTCGAGCACGGTCAGCGCGGTGTCCAGGTGGTAGAAGCGCGGGTCCACCAGCTGGAGGGTGACCACCGGGTAGCCGAAGATCTCCTGCAACTGGGCGTGCGAGGCGTGCGCGGTGCGGAACCCGGTCCCGGCCAGCAGCAGCCCACCGGCGAGCAGGATGTCGCCCTCGCCCTCGTTGACGTGCTTGGGGTCGTGCATCTCGAAGCCGGCCGCCTCGAACCAGGCGCGGTAGGCGGGGGCCTCGTCGGCGCGCTGCGGGTCGCGGAACTGGACGGCCAGCGCGCGGCCGTCGATGACCGTGCCGCCGTTGGCGGCGAAGACCATGTCCGGCAGACCGGGCAGCGGGTCGATCTCCTCGACGGTGTGGCCGAGATCCAGGTAGACCTGGCGCAGCGTCTCCCACTGCCGGATGGCCAGCGCGGCGTCGACCGGCGCGGTCGGGTCCATCCAGGGGTTGATCGCGTAGTCGACGGCGAAGTACGTCGGCCGGCACATCAGATAGCGCTGGCTGATGGCGTCCATCGTCATTGTCCTGCTCCCAGGGGAATCGGGCGCGCCCGGCCACCTGCGGCCCACGGGCTGGCGCCGGTACCCAACGCTATGTGGGGACAGCGGCCGGATCCACTGGTGAGGCTTGCGCAATGTGGCAGTTCATTGCGTGTATCGGCAAATGAACCAACGAAACGTTGCGTCACGGTGTCGGGTGCCGGTTGGGAGTGACCGGGCGCACCCGACGGCCCCGCTTCCGGGGTACCGGGGACATGCGCCGGAAGGCCGCCGGACACGCTTCGGAAGGCGGCCGGGCACGCTTCGGGGGCGGCCGGACATGCTTCGGGGGGCGGCGCATCGCCGCCCCCCGAAAGAGGATCGCGTCTGCCGGTGAACCACCGGACGGTCTCGCGGGACCAGGCCGGTGAACCACCGACCCGGTCGCTCAGGTACCCGTCAGAACCGGTTCACAAACTGTGCGTCAAGCCACTCCCGGAACCGCAGCACCCAGTCGCCGTCCGTGGTCGGCCAGACGAACTGCCCGGTCATCGCGAGCACCCCGAGCACCACCGCACCCAGCCCGAGCAGCATGCCGATCAAGGCGTCGGTGGTACCGGCCACATGCCGGCGTCGGGTCGCCATCAGGCCGAAGACCGACAGGACCGCCGCCACGGCGCCCAACGCGATGCCGTACCCGGCGAGGGTGCCGGTGAGGACGAAGAGCGCCGACGCCACCCCGACGATCAGGCCGAGGGTGGCGAGCAGGCTGGCCCGGGGCTTCGGCCCGGCGGGTACCACCGGCGCCGGCCCGACGCCACCGTCCGCCCGGACGTCCCGGTCGGGCCGCCCGTCCCGGTCCGGAAGGGTACCGACCCGGGTGTCCCGGTCGGTCAGCGTGCCCGTCCGGGCGTCCCGCTCCGTCGCCGTGTCGGCCCGGCCGTTCCGGTCCGTGGAAGCGCCCGTCCTGGCATCCCGCCCCGGCATCGTGTCGGGCCGGCCGTCCCGGTCCAGGTCGATGGTGCGTTCGAGGGTCGGTTCGGGGGCGGTCGCCGACGACCGGCGGGAATCGGTGGTCACGGCAGCGCCGGTGGAACCCGTGGCGGCCCGGGCCACCGCCGCCCGGCGGGCCGCCGCCCGCTCGGCCGGGCCCTGCGGGTCGCCGAGCGGATCCGTGCCGCCGGTCGGGTCCGGGTTGCTGGTTCGGTCCGTGCTGCCGGTCGGGTCCGGGTTGCTGGTCGGGGCCTCCGTCCGGCGCATGAGTGAAGGAATCTTGACCACACCACACCTCCTGTGAATGCGTGGTGGCCGATGTCTACAGGTGGCATCCACGCGGTACGTGTCCCCTAGCCGTACCCAACCGGCCGGATCGCCAATCAACCGGCCCGGCTAGGCTTGGCGGTCGTGCCAGAGGGACACACCATCCACCGCCTGGCGGCCCGGCACGCCGAGCTGTTCGCCGGTGACAAGCTGCTCGCCACCAGCCCACAGGGCCGCTTCGCCGAGGGCGCGGCCCGGCTCTCCGGTGCGGTCCTCGATTGCACCGAGGCGTACGGCAAGCATCTGCTGCACCACTACTCGCCCGGGCTGACCCTGCACGTGCACCTCGGCCTGTACGGCAAGTTCACCGACGGGTCGGGTGAGCCACCACCCCCGGTGGGGCAGGTGCGGCTGCGGCTGACCAGTGACCGGCACTGGCTCGACCTGCGCGGTCCCACCGCCTGCGAGCTGCTCGACCCGCCCGAGGTGCAGGCCCTGCGGGACCGGCTCGGTCCCGATCCGCTCCGCGACGACGCCGACCCGGCACGCGCGTACGCCCGGATCTCCCGGAGCCCGACCCCGCTCGGCGCCCTGCTGCTCGACCAGTCCGTGGTGGCCGGCACCGGTCTGATCTTCGTCACCGAGGCGCTGTTCCGGGCCGGCCTGCCGCCGACGCTGCCCGGCCGGAAACTCACCCCGACCGCCTGGCGGAACCTCTGGGCCGACCTGGTCGACCTGATGGGGGTCGCGGTGACCGTGGGCCGGATCGACACGGTCCGTCCGGCCCACCTGCCCGAGGCGATGGGCCGGGCGCCCCGGGTGGACCGGCACGGTGGTGAGGTGTACGTCTACCGGCGGCCGGACGCCCCCTGCCACGTCTGCGGCACCACCATCCTTCGCGGCGACCTTGCCGGCCGGAACTTCTACTGGTGCCCCAGCTGCCAGCCGGTCTGACACCGGTCCGCCCGGTCCGGCGCGGATCCGCGACGCGCCGGACCGCACGTCGAAGCCACCGGCCCAGCGGGTCGCCCCACCAC
>NZ_WVUH01000351.1 GCF_017614955.1 Micromonospora echinofusca | reverse complement strand
GCGCAGCACCGAGCGGGGGCCGGTGACCGGCGGCCGGGGTCGGACCCGGGTGCCGGCCCGGCCGGCGGTGACGATCAGGCCCCGTTGGCGGAGGTCCTGGTAGGCCCGGGCGACGGTGGCCGGGCTGAGACCCAGTTCGGCGGCGAGGGCCCGGACGGCGGGCAGCGTCGCCCCGGCGGGCAGCGCGTCGGCCCGGATGCCGGCCTCCACGCTGGCGGAGATCTCGGCGGCCGTCGCACCGGCGATCTGATAACGTACTGGCACAGTTTTGAGATTGTACTATAACAAAAATCGGGGTGTGTCATGTACGCCAGGACAGACCGGACCACCGCCAGCCGCAGCCGCGAGCGCATGAGCTACGACCGGGCCACCGCCCACGCGATCCTCGACGAGGCCTACCACTGCGCTCTCGCCTTCACCGTCGACGGCGAGCCCCGGGTGCTGCCCACCCTCCACGTCCGCATCGACGACACCCTCTACCTGCACGGTTCCACCGGTAGCGGGCCGCTGCTCGCCGCCCGGGGTGACGCCGGGCTGGCGGTCTGCGTCAGCGTCACCCTGCTCGACGGGCTGGTCTACGGGCGCTCCCAGTTCCACCACAGCGCCAACTACCGCTCGGTGGTCGCGCACGGTGTCGCCCACCTGGTCACCGACGACCGGGAGAAGCTCCGGGTGATGACCACCCTGGTGGAGAAGGCCGGCACCGGCCGGAGCGCGGACAGCCGGCCGCCGAACCGCCGGGAACTGGCCGAGACCGCCGTACTGGCCCTCCCGCTGCACGAGGTGTCGGTGCGCACCCGCACCGGCGGGGTACGCGAGGACGAGGCCGACCACGCCCTGCCCCACTGGGCCGGTGTGGTGCCGCTGCGGCTGACCGCCGGCCGTCCGGAACCGGACGCCGGGGTGACCGCTCCGGTCCCGGCCTACCTGCAACCGCCCCGCTCCCCGTGGCACACCCCGGCCACCATGCGCGGCGAGCACGTCGTGCTGGAACCGCTCACCGTCGGGCACGCCGAGGAGTTGTACGCCTCGACCACCGACCCGGAGGTGTGGCAGCACCTCGGCACCGGCCAGCCGACCGACCCGGCCGGGATGGCCCGGGTCGTCGCCGACGCGCTGGACGCGCAGTACGCCGGGGACCGGGTCGCCTGGGTGCAGCGGTGTGCCCGCACCGGGAAGGTGGTCGGCAGCACGTCGTACTACGAGATCGACCCGGAGCGCGGTGCGGTCGGCATCGGGTACACCTGGCTGGGGCGCCCCTGGTGGCGTACCGGGATCAACACCGAGGCCAAGCTGCTGCTGCTCAGCCGGGCCTTCGACACCCTCGGCGCGAACCGGGTGGTCTGGCACACCGACATCCGCAACGACCGCTCCCAGCGGGCCATCGAACGGCTCGGTGCCCAGCGGGAGGGGGTGCTCCGGATGCACCGGCAACGCCCCGACGGCTCGTGGCGGGACACCGTGCAGTATTCGATGACCGTCGACGAGTGGCCGGAAGCACAGCTCAACCTGCGGAAAAGGCTTCGCCCGGCGGTACCTGTGGCCGGATGATGTCGCTCGTGCTGGGCATCACCGACATCTGGACGTACGTGTTGGGCACCGTGGCGATCATCCTGCTCCCCGGGCCCAACTCCCTACTCGTGCTCGCCACCGCCGCCCGACAGGGGGTGGCTGCCGGGTACCGGGCGGCCACCGGCGTGTTCCTCGGCGACGCGGTGCTGATGGCGCTCTCCGCCGCCGGGGTGGCATCGCTGCTCCGGGCCTACCCACCGCTCTTCATGGTGATCAAGTACGCCGGCGCGGCGTACCTGGGCTACCTGGGGCTGAACATGATCCGGGGTGCCTGGCGGCGCTGGCGGGCCGGTGAGCCGGCCGCCGCCGTGCTCCGGTCCGCCGAGCCGTCGGACGTACCCAGCCCGTTCCGTCGGGCGCTGGTGATCAGCCTGCTCAACCCGAAGGCGATCCTGTTCTTCATCTCCTTCTTCATCCAGTTCGTCGACCCGGCGTACCGGTACCCGGCGCTGTCGTTCCTGCTGCTCGGGATGATCCTGATGGTGACCAGCGCGCTGTACCTCAGCGTGCTGATCTTCACCGGTACCCGGCTGGCCGCCCAGTTCCGGCGTCGGCGCCGGCTCGCCGCCGGGGCCACCACCGGCGTCGGTGCCCTCTTCCTCGGCTTCGGTATCAAGCTCGCCACCGCCAGCCTGTAGGCACGAAGGTAAGGAAGGGCCCCCGGTTAACGCTTCCGGTATAGGAAGGGCCCCTTCCTGACACCTGATGCCGAGTGGCTGACGGTGCCGGGCACGGGCTGCCCCCGCTCAGGCGCCCGGCTCAGGACGTCCGGCTCAGGACGCCGTCGCCGGAGCGGGCAGCCGTGCCCGCTCCGGCCGGGCTCAGGTGCCGTCACCCCCACCGCCGCCGATTCCGGCGCCACCGCCGGTGCCACCCAGGCCGTACCCGGGCGGCTCGGGACGGTCGGGGGGACGGCTCACGTGCGCCGACTCGGTGATCGTTGCCGACCAGTGCGCGTCGGAGGCGGCTGCGGCGTGCCGGTTGATGGTCTCGCGCAGCCAGCCGTCGACCGTGCTCACCCAGTCCCGCTGCTCCGCCCCGGTGTGCCAGACCCGGAACCGGCTGATACTGACGTGCCCGATGCCGGCCAAGGCCAGCCGCCGGTCGACCCAGAAGATGACCTCCACCCCGGCGGAGTTGGTCACGAAGGTCACCTCCAGCTCGGTCATCGGCCCCGCGTAGACCGGCCCGACCCAGAATCCGATCTTCTGGTGCAGCGGTAGTGCCTGCTGCACCCCCGGCAGCCGCCCCTGTTGCAGAGCGGCCTGACGGAGCCGGAACCCCAGCGTGTCGAACGCGCCCAGGATCTCCGCCTGGACCGGTAACGGGTGCACGAAGACGGGTACCAGCGCACCCTGGTCGAGCTGCGGACCGAGTGCCACCTCGGTCCGCAGCCCCATCCGCAGGCTCATCAGCGGGCTGCCGCCGAACACGGTGACCGGGGTCTCCCACGGCACCGGCAGTGCGAAGGGGACCGACCGTCCCTGCCGGGCCGGCAGCACGAAACCGCCGCTGACCGGTACCGAATGGAACTGCACCAACCGGCGCGGCGCCTCCGGGTCGGCCGGTTCCGCCTGGGCGACCAGGCCGAGCGAGATCTGCTCCACCGGTACGGCGGTGTCGCCGGCGGTGACCGTCACCCGGCCCGGCAGGGCCAGTCCGGGCCGGGTACTCGGATTGGCAAGCGCGGTGCGTACCTCCAGCCCGGTCCAGCCGGTCGCCGGTGACACCCCCGTGTAGCCCACCGTGCTGCCTCCCTGTACGACCTGGTCGGCCTGCCGGTGCGCCGGCAGGCCGACCACGACCGGCGGCCGGACCTCGGCACATCACCCGCCCACACGGCCGGACCTCGGCACATCACCCGCCCACACGGCCGGACCTCAGCGCATCCGCCGCCCGCGTGGTACCGGGTCGGTCTCGTCGTCGAACTCGCCGATGACCTCCTCCAACAGGTCCTCCAGCGCCACGAACCCCACCGGCCGGTCCGCTCCCGCACCGTTGGTGACCAGCGCCAGCTGTGCCCGGTCGGCGCGCATCGCGGTCACCGCCTCGACCACGGTGGCGGTGTTGGCCAGCCGGAACGGCACGGCCATCAACTCACCGGCGGTGACCTCCCGGCCGGCCGTGGTGGCCCGTACCGCCTCGCGGACGTGCACCACCCCGACCACCTCCCCGGCGTCGCCGAGCACCGCCAACCGGGAGCGGCCACTGTCCCGGGAGACCTGCTCGATCCGTTCCGCGGGGTCGTCCCGGCGGACCGTCACGATCCGCTCGACGGGCTCCATCACCTGTGCGACGGTGGTGCGTTGCAGTTCCAGCATGCTGGTCAGCATCTGGTGCTGCGCGGCCGGCAGCAGGCCGTGCTCGCGGGACTGCTCCAGCAGCATCCGCAGCTCCTCCGGTCCGTGTGCCTGGGCCAACTGGTCCTGCGGGTGTACCCGCACCAGCCGCAGCATCACGTTGGCCAGCCCGTTGAGTGCGGTCAGCACCGGTCGGGCCACCCGGGCGAAGGCCCGGAACGGCAGCGCGAGCAGCAGCGCCGAGCGTTCCGCGTCGGTGATCGCCCAGGACTTCGGCGCCATCTCGCCCACCACCAGGTGCAGGAAGGTGACCAGACTCAGCGCGAAGATCAGGGCGACGACGTGACTGGCTGCGGTGGGCAGCCCCACCGCGTGCAGCAGCGGACTGAGCAGGTGCTCGATCGCCGGTTCGGCGAGGGCACCCAGACCCAGCGTGCAGAGGGTGATGCCGAGCTGCGCCCCGGCCAGCATCAGGGACAGCTCGCTCACCCCGTCCAGGGCGGCCCGGGCGGCGCGGCCACCACCGGCCGCCGCCTGTTCCAGGCGGTACCGCTTGCTCGCCACCAGGGCGAACTCGGCGGCCACGAAGAACCCGTTCAGGGCGAGCAGCACGATCGAGGTGAGCAGGGCGAAGGTCGGGCTCATGCGGTCACCCGCAACCGGACCGAATCGGCCACGTGCCGGTCCACGGCGAGCACCTCGACCAGTGCCCGGGGCCGGGTCTCCTGGTCGTCGGGCTCGGCCGGCAGGCCGATCTCCAGCAGGTCACCCACCTCGGGTACCCGACCCAGTTCCCGCATGACCAGTCCGGAGATGGTGTCGTACTCGGGCGCCTCGGGCAGGGCGATGCCGGTGCTGTCGGCGACCTCGTCGATCCGCCAGCGGGCGGGCACCACCCAGGAACCGTCCTCCTGCCGGATCGGTGCCGGTTCGTCCGGGTCGTCCTCGTCGCGGATCGGCCCGACCAGTTCCTCGGCCAGGTCCTCCAGCGTGATCACCCCGGCGAAGCCGCCGTACTCGTCGACCACGCAGGCGAGCTGCCGGTGCCCGGCCCGCAGCCGGTCCAGCACCGTCGGCAACGGCAGCGTCTCCGGCACCAGCAACGGGGGTACGGCGACCGCGCTGACCGGGGTGCTTGCCCGCTGCCCGGCCGGCACGGCGAGCACGTCGGCGATTCCGACCACGCCGACCAGGTCGTCCACGCCCTCCGTGCCGCGTACCGGGAACCGGGAGTGCCCGGTGTCGAGCAGGGCGACCACCGCACTGAGCGGTTCGTTGGCGCGTACCGTGTGCACGTCCACCCGGGGGACCATGGCCTCCCCGGCGGTCAGCTCCCGGAAGTCCAGTCCCCGGTCCAGCAGGGTGGACATCTCGGCGTCCAGGTGTCCCTCCTCCCGGGACTCGGCGATGATCTGCTCCAGGTCCTTGGCGGTGGCCCCGCTGGGCAGTTCCTCGATCGGTTCGATGCCGACCCGGCGCAGCAGGCGTACCGCCGCGCGGTCGAAGAGCCGGATCACCGGGCCGGCGACCGCCAGGTAGATCAGGGTGGACCGGCTCAGTGCCCGGGCCAGGGCCTCGGCCCGCGCGATGGCCAGGTTCTTCGGGGCAAGCTCGCCGAGGACCATCTGCACCACGGTGGCGATGATCAGGGCGAGGGCCACCGACAGCGGCAGGCTGACCGCGGTGGAGACCCCGGCCGTACCGAGCAGCTGGGCGAGCCCGTCGCCGAGGTACGGCTCGGCGGTGTACCCGACGAGCAGCGCGGTGACGGTGATGCCGAGTTGCGCGCCGGAGAGCATGAACGACAGCCGCTCGGTGACGGTGAGGGCGCGTGCGGCGGCCTGGTCACCGGCGTCGGCGAGTTGTCGTAGTTTGCCCCGGTCAACGGCGACGTAGCCGAACTCCTGGGCCACGAAGTACCCGGTCGCGGCGGTGAGCACGGTGATCAGTAGAAGTCCGACGGCGATCAGCACGGGTGGCTCAGGGCTCCCCGCTGCCGTACGCGGCGGTCCGCGTACCGCTGCCGCCGGTGATGGTCAGTGTGCCGGGTCCGACCCGGCCGGCTACTACTGCCCTCCTGGGCAGAAGAGTGGATCATGCCAGCCAGTTTATCGGGACCGGCTGGGTATCCGCTGAAGGTGTTAACAAGGGGCCCTTCCTCTACCGAATGCGTTAAGCGGGGGCCCTTCCTTACCTTTCGGCGAGTTCGTCGCGGTCGAGCAGGTCGCGGCGGACCCGGTCCGAGCGGTACGCGGCCCGGCCGACCATCTGCGCGGCGACCGGGGCGGTGACGAGTTGGAACACCCCGACCAGCAGCACCATGCCCAGGTCCGCCCCGGTCCGCAGTCGCAGGGCGACGCCGAGCAGCAGGAGCAGCACACCCAGCACCTGGGGTTTGGTGGCGGCGTGCATCCGGTCCAGCACGTCCGGGAAGCGCCACACGCCGACCCCGGCCACCAGGCTGAGCAACGCCCCGGTCACCAGGCAGACGGCCCCGGCCCAGTCCAGCAGGGTGGTCACGACTTCTCCCCCACCACGAACCGGACCACCGCGACCGAATTGACGAAGCCGAGCAAGGCCAGCACGACGAGGATCGGCAGGGTGGTGGCGTGCCGGTTCAGGACGGCCTCCGCGCAGACCGCGCCCACCATCGCCGAGAGCAGGACGTCGGCGGCGATCACCCGGTCGAGCAGGGACGGCCCCCGGACGATGCGCGCCAGGGCGAGCAGCGCGGCACCCGAGAGCAGCACCGTGAGGATGACGCTGAGCAGGGTGTTCATACGATTTCCCCTTCCTCGGTCTGCGACACCTGGCGCAGTTCGGCCGGCGAGCCGACGGCCCGCACGAGGCGTCGTTCGACGTCCCGGATCCGCTTCCGGCTGGCGAGCAGGTCCTGCGGTCCCCGCACGTCGAGCACGTGGACGTAGAGGGTGCCGGAGGCCCGGTCCACCTCGAGGATCAGCGTCCCCGGCACCAGGGAGATGACCTCGGCGGTGAGGGCCAGGTTGAGGTCGGTGCGGACCCGCAGCGGGACCGCGATGATGGCCCCCCGGGGTGGTGGGCCGGGGCGCAGTGCGGCCCACCCCACGTGGACGCTGGCGCTGACCAGTTCACCGACGAACCGCGCCGCGAAGCGGAGGGCCGCTCCGGGCCGGAGCCGACCGCCGAAGCTGACCGGGGGCAGCGGGAAGAAGACCAGGATGCCCACCCCGATGGCGAGACCGCCGAGCAGGTTGCCGAGGGTGAACTCACCCCAGAGCAGGTTCCAGACCAGCACCAGCCAGCCGACCGCGACCGCCTGGTCGCGCCACCGACCCAGCCGGCCACCGGAGGCCGGCGGCGGGGAAGCGGGC
>NZ_WVUH01000350.1 GCF_017614955.1 Micromonospora echinofusca | reverse complement strand
CTTCAGCACCGCGCCATCGGACGCGATCATCCGCTGTGCACCTCAAAGGACGCCCACCGGAGCGTGACCACATAACCCCAGCTTCACCACGACGTGCGTGAGCCGACACAGGCACCCGCAACGCCGTCAACCGCACCATCACCTGGCCGATGCCCGGCCGACCGCGCGAACACGCGCACCATCCGGGCACGGCCGACAGTCGTGCCCGGATTCCACCCACCGCAGAGGAGGAATCCCGATGGCACACCACGAACCTGTCCCACCCCGCCCACGCCACGGCGAGCATGCCCACCGCCAGCCATCGACCGACGTGGGCCTGACAGAACAGATCAGCTCCCTGCACGCCGAGACCATCGCCGCTGTCGAGCAGCAGCAGACGCTGGCCGTCGAGGCACGTCGCCTGCTCATCGCCGCGCTACACGAGGGCGTGATCTGCCGACCCGGCTGCGAGGACGCCCTCACCGCCTGGGGTCTGGAACCCTTGCCGCAGCGCTGGACCGTCTCCGCAGCCGGGCATCTGTCGTACACGCGTGAGCACACCGACCACGACGAGGCCCGCCAGCAGGCATGTTTCGGCGTGCCGGCGGAGCTGGGTCTGCTGCGGTTCCCGATGGCGGCCTACCCGAGACAGGTCATCGACGTGACCCCCGTTCCCAAGGAAAGCGACGGTCGTCCCGGGACCGGGCGTTTCCGGATCACCGTGGCGGTCGCTGTCTGGACGTGGGTGACGGCGACCCGCGCGACGGACGCGATCAACGCCGCACGCACCGCAGTGGAGAGTGAACTGCCCGGGCTGGCCGCTGTCGGCATCAACCTGACCGGGCTGACGTGGCAGGGCGCCGAAGGATCCGACGACATTCCGTTGGACGAGCCCGACACTGATCCGCGACCCGCGGTGGCCAGCGTCGTTCCACCGGCCGACGTCGACGATCCTGCGGCGGCCACGACGGCACGGGACGCGGCGGTGCGCGCCCTGGCCGACCTACGGCACCGCATCCGCACCCGCGCGATCCGCGCCCTCGCCGACGACGAACTCTGCGGCGACTACCAGCGGATCGCCGTGCGGGTCGACCAGTTCCTGGTCGATCTCGGGCTCGACGCGCTGCCGTGGGCACACCACGTCACGGTCGTCGTCGACCTGACGCTGCCGGCCGGCGAGGGTACCGCTGTGGACGCGTGTGACACGGCGCGGAACACGATGCGGGCGGCCACCGTCGGCTACCCGGACGAGACACGGCCGTGGACCGCGGACGGCTGGCCCCGCCCGGAGCACGCCACGATCGACCAGGACGGTTGGCGAATGCCGTGGCGGCACGAGTACGAGATGTGGCTGCGCGACCAGGCGACCCCGGCCGACGCGACCGCAGCGGCTGAAGCCGTTGTCCGCGCGGACCTGACCCGGGTACTGGCCAACGTCGACCACCTGCTACCCACGGTGACCGTCCACGTGGAGGGCGTCGGTGTCGACCGGTACCTCGACCCCGACCGGGACTGACACCAGACACCGACGATCGACGCCCGAGCCGGCTGTCGAACGTTCCGACAGCCAGCCACCCGGAGCCGCCGGCACCTACTGCCAGCGACACGCCGTGCGCCGAACCCCCTGGACAGGGCAGAACCGCACGGCGCGCTCCGCCCCCGCCGGATTCCGGTTTCCCCACATTCCAGACCAGTAGTGGAGATCATCATGTCCTTCGCCGACCACACGCTGACGATCCGATCCTCAGCCGACCTGGTGGCCGTGGTGCCGTACCTCATCGGTTTCCACCCCGGCGACGGCAGCATCGTCGTGATCGCCTTCCGCGACAGCCGGGTCGTGTTCGCCGCCCGGGGCGACATCCCCGCCCCGGGCACCCCGGCACACCAACTGCGCGCCTTCACCGACGACCTGGTCGCCGTCGTGCAGCGGCAGCAGCCCGTCACCGCCGTCGTGATCACCGGTCACGGCCAGGCCCGGCACGTCGACCCGGCGCTGCGCCTGTTCGGCGAGGTGTTCACCGCCGGCGGTACGCCGGTCCGGGACCTGCTGCGGGTCACCGACGGCCGGTTCTTCAGCCTCAGCTGCGACAACTCCACGTGTTGCCCACCGGAGGGGACCCCGTTCGACCCGACGACGGCACTTGTGGCGGTGCAGGCGACCGTTGCGGGGCTGGTCGCGCGAGCGGACCGGGCAGCGGTCGCCGCCCGGATCACACCCGTCGGCGGCGTCGCCCGTGACAGCATCCGACGCGCCACCGGTCAAGCGGCCACCCGCCTGGAGTCGTTGATCGCCACCGGCAGCGAGGCCGTCGGCGCCGCCGGCACCCTGGCTGTCCGCGACGCGCTGCGACAGCACGACAGCGGCACCCGCCTCACCGACGACGAACTGGCCTGGCTCACCGTGCTGCTGACACGCACGGCGGTGCGGGACCGTGCCGCCGAGCTGACCGAACCGCACGACGGTCACGTCACCTTCTGGGTCGACGTCGTCCGCCGGGCCCACGCACCGCTCGTACCAGCCCCGGCAACCCTGCTCGCCCTCACCGCGTGGCGCTGCGGCGACGGCGTACTGGCCGGCATGGCAGCAGAGCGTGCCCTGCAGATCGACCCCGCCTACCGGCTCGCCGGGCTGCTCCTGCATGCCCTGCATGCCGGACTTCCGCCATCGCTGTTCGAACAGGCATCCATCGACGACCGGCCGGACCTGCCGTCCGATCCCCGCGCCGACCAGCGATGAACCCTCGGCGGCTCCGGCCGCACATGCCCGCACGGAGGGCGAACGGGCCTCCACGACCGCACACCCAGAACCGGCCCTGGGAGGCAACCACCCAGGTCGGTCGGAACCGCACCGTACACACCTCGCCACCGTCGCCGACGAGGCAGGGGCACCGAGTTACCGATCCTGACAACCTCCCGACACGGTCCAGATCGCAGCGGCTGCGACGGTCCTCGACCGCGTCGAGGTGCCCGGAGCCGTCGAAGGCTCCCCGACCCTCCGGCCGGCCTGGCCGCCACGCTGCGCGCCGACCAGGCCGCGTCCCCGGCGCGCCGCTGACACCCGACGGCCCGCCGACGCCCGAGCCGTAGCACAGCCAACACCAGCCGATCTGTCGGCCGTCGCCCGGCCGATCCGCGCGAACCCGCACCGCATCCGGGCACGGCCGACCCGCCGTGCCCGGATGCCAGCCATCCGAAAGAAAGGGATCACATGTCGACCACCGGCAACCGCCGGATCCACCTGATCCGCGTCTACCACAACACCGGGAGCAGGTTCTTGCCGTACCAACCCGGTCACCCGCTCACCCAGGTCATCTCCCACTGGCGTCACCTGCCCACCGAGACCACCCCGTAGCGCCTGGCCGACTGGGCCTTCCACGTGTTCAACACCGACCTCGACCACCTGGAGACCGACCGTACGACGCCAGCAGGGGAGAACGACTTCCTCATCGCCTGCGTGTACCGGCTGCTGCGGCTGCGCTCACTGTCCACCGGTGACGTCGTCGCCGTCACCGCCAACGGTCACACCACCTGGCTGGCATGCGAGTTCACCGGCTGGCGGCACATCGACACCCCGACCAGCATCACCGACCAACCGCTCATCGCCGACACGGTCCAGCAGCAACTGCGGCGGGGCCGCCATGCGTGAGCACCCGTGCCAGCGGCACCGACCCGGCCACCACACCGACGCCTGCCTGACCGGCCGGTGCGGATTCTGCGGCACCGACCTGCGGACCGCCGCCTCCGGCGAGTGCCGGGCCTGCCTGCGCATCGTGTGCGAGGCATGCGACGGCGGATACCAGCCAGACCTCGGCCCCATCTGCCGCCCCTGCGCACCACCCCGCAACAGCACCGCCGGCACCGGTCCGGGCAGCACCGGCCCGTCCGAGGATCAGGAACTGCACCGGCTGTGTGTGCTCGACCTGGCGCTGTCCTGCGGGCATCTCGCCACCGTCGCGCTGACCGGCTGGTACCCGCAGGTCGTGGCCTGCTGTGACCGGCTCGGCGGCACCGTCCTGCGCGGCCACTACGTGCCGTACGCCTCGCACGTCGACTACGTCGACCTGCACTGCGAGCGGCACGAGTACCGGCCCAACGGCACCCCGCGTACCCCGGACCGGCTCATCGGCCGGCGTCCCCGCACCGACGACCCCCACCAGCCGCCGTATCCGGGCAGCCAGGCCAGCGCGGGACGCTACCCCGCCCGGGTCGGCGCGGCCTGGAGCCTCGACGGCTCGGCCTGCGCAGCCGACCTGCGCTGACCCTCCAGCACCCGCCTCACCTGCCCGCCGCCACCGGCGGAGCAGGAAGCAACGGCCCGCCGAAGGCGGGCCGTCGTCGTATCCACCCGGACCCGGGACGCCTCGCCTGCGAAACGTGCGCGTCCCGGGTTCTCCACCAGATGGAGGAATCCAGTGTTCACCACACTCCTCGTGATCGCCACCACCGCGTTGGCGGCCGTGCTCGGGGCTGTCGTCGGCTTCGGGCTCGGTCACCTCGCCGTCCGGCCGACCCTCCGCCGGCTGCGCACCGAACTGGCCGACGCCGCCCGGCAGTTGACCCACGACCCGCTCACCGGCCTGCTCAACCGCACCGGCCTGCGGGCCGTGCACACCACGATCGCCGCCTCCGGCGACCCGCAACCGATCATCGTCATCCTCATCGACCTCGACCACTTCAAACAGGTCAACGACACCTACAGCCACGACGCCGGCGACGACCTGCTCACCCAGACCGCTGACCGGCTGGGACGGCTCGCCGCCACCTACGGCGGCAGCGTCGCCCGCCTGTCCGGCGACGAGTTCGCCGCCATCCTGCCCGTGCGACACCACGGCATCACCGACATCGCCGACCGGTTCACCACCGCCATTGCCGAACCGGTCCATATCGACACCGACCACGGCCCGACCACGGTCACCGTCACCGCCAGCCTCGGCATCGCCGTCGCCGACAGCACCGAACCGTTGGAAGACGTCGCGCTGCACCGCGCCGACATCGCCATGTACCACGCCAAACGCCACGGCGGCGACCGGCACGTCCTCCAGCTGCCCGGCATGACCATGCCCGACCGGGAGCACCGTCGCGGGCCACGCCTGCGTGACCTGCACCGTGACCAGCGGGGGAGCGCCGCATGAACCTCGCCACCCTCACCGCCTGCGCCACCTGCCACCAGGCCCTCACCGAAAGCAGCGACGGAGGCGGCATCGTCTACCGGCATCCCGTCGCCGACGACCGACACACGGCCGTGCCCGTCGACGCCGCCCAGGTCGAGTACGTCTTCAACCGCTGCCACACCTGCACCGGCGCGCCACCGGTCTGGAACTACCGCACCGGCCTCATCGAGATTGTCGCCCTCACCGACGGCGGAGCCCAGACCTACAACGACCGGTGGCACGTCTGCCACGGGTGCGCCCAGTTCATCGAGGCCGACGACTCCGAGGCCCTGACCGCCCACTGCGCGGCCCTCATGCGCTGGCATCCCGACAGCACGCAGTACACCATCCTGCGGACACTGCATCGCGGCATCGTCCTCAGCCGCCAGGAGCGGACGCTGCTGACCACCACCGACTGGCCGCCCGCGCGGATCACCGCCGACATGCTGCCCAAGATCCGCGACCGCATCACCCGGCTCCTCCGAGGCCCCGCGAACATGCCAGCACCCCTCAACGATTCCGGCCAGCGGGGGAGCCTGGCCCACCACCTCGACTCCGCGCCCCTGTACTGGATCAACCAGGAGTTCACCGAACTGGTCGACGAGGTCACCGCCGGCCAGCCTGCGGCCACCGCCGCCGCCGACATCGCCCCCTCACCGGCCGGACTGATCACCTGGCCCCGACCGGTCGGCCGCACCGGGCAGCTCGCCGCCGTGTCCTGGACACCCCACCTGGACGGCTGGCACCTCGTCGGCTACCGCAGCATCGGCAGCGGCGCCGTCGACGAGAACCTGATGCCCGCCCTGCGACACGACATCGGCTGGCTCGTACCCATCCACACCGAGAACATCACGCACGGCACGACGCTCGACGGCCGCCACCCGCTCGGTCCTCTCGTCACCACCTGGTTGCTGGTCAACCAGCAGATGGCCGAGACCGTACCGGCGAAAATACCCAAGAGCACCGCCAGGGCGTACCAGCGCAGCCGACGCCCCGCCCCCGAGGTCAGGATCGTGCGGATCAGACCACGGGACACCACACCGGCGACGACACCGGAGCAGACCGCCAGCCCTCGCACCCGCGCCAAGCCCGATCACCGGTTCTGGGTCTCCGGTCACCAGCGGCAGCAGGCATACGGCCCCGGCCGCAGCCTCCGCCGCAGAATCGACATCCAGCCGTTCCTCAAAGGCGACGACGACCTGCCGATCAAGCTGAGCACCACCGTGCGCGTGTTGGGCAGCCCAACCACCGACCCAGGCAGCGACACCAACTGACGGACCCATGCGTGGTGGTGGGTTCGTCCACCACCACGCACACACACGCCGGTGGTCAGCAAAGCCCTACCCGCAGGCACTCAGCCTCGTCCGAGTCCACGGCGGAGGACGGCGTTCTGGAGCCGTTCTGGTTCGAGGCCAACCCGGGCCGGCACCTTATACCCGTTCCGTGCGGGGTCTCGGCTGGCCGGTCGGTGACCGCAAAGTCGAGGCGAAGCGATCGCATCGATCCTCTCGCCGGGCAACCCGGCGGAGGCCGAAGACCTGGTCGGCCGGGCGCGCGGCGGGCGAGCGCCTGGTCGACGAGCCGGGGCAACAACCCTGGGGATACGTGAGCAACTCGCCGACCCGGACAGGCACCTGTTGATGGTGCAGCACAACGGGTGATGGCCCCCTTCCCGCCCGGGAAGGGGGCCATCGGGCATCCGGTGGGTCACTTGGTCCAGAGTTCGGCGACGAGGTCGGCGGCCTGGGTCTCCCACTGGGCGTACGCCTCGGGGAAGGCCGAGACCTGTACGGCCTGCGCGGCGTAGGTCAGCGGCATGTCCTGCCAGCCGTCGACCTGCTTCAGGCCCTTCAGGAACGCGGTGGTCGAGTAGGCGGGGTCGGTGATCTGCTCGACGGTGCCCCAACCGCTGGACGGCCGCTGCTGGAACAGGCCCTGCGAGTCGTGGTCGTTGCGGTCACCCAGGTGGCCCAGGTTCTCCAGCTTGGACTCCTGGAGGGCGGTGGCGATGGCGACCACGGCGGCCCGCTCGTCCATGCCGGCCTTCTTGGTGGCCTCGACGATGGCCTTCGCGTTGGCCTTCTGCTCGCCGGTCAGCGGCACGGTCGACTGGT
>NZ_WVUH01000034.1 GCF_017614955.1 Micromonospora echinofusca | reverse complement strand
GGCCGGTCCCTGCACGTCCAGCAGGCCGCGCCAGCGCAGGTACCGCCCGTAGCCGACCGGCTGCCGCGCCGCGAGCTGGTCGCGGACGGACGGCCCGCCGCGTGCCGCGCGCACCTCGTCGCCGACCCGCAGGACGAACGCGTCGGCGCCCTCGGTGGCCGACACCAGCAGGATCGTCTGACCGGGCCCGGCCCGGTCGAGCGCGTCCGCCAGCAGCAGCCCCGGGTGTGCGGTGCCGGTGAAGCCGGTCTGCCGTTCGACCTCCGCGTCCGCCCCGGCGCCGCCGAGCGCCCGGCGCAGGGCCGCTGCGGCGCGCGGGTTCGACGAGGAGACGACGACGTGGTCGACGGTGTCGAGGGACGCCCCGGCCAGGGCGCGGCGGGCCGCGTCGCGGCCGGCGCCGACGAGGATCTCGGCGGTGAACCGTTCGTCCCAGACCCGGTCGTGCCCTTCCCCGGGCAGCCGCCACCGTTCCAGGACCTCGACGGTCCGGCCGGCCCGGGCGAGCAGCTCGGCGGCCCGCCGGCCACCGCCGACGAAGGCCGCTGCGGCGTCGCCCTGGGTCAGCTCGTCGGGGGCGCCGGGGCGGGTGGTCCGCAGGTCGGCCAGGGCGGCCACGGCGTCGGCCCGGAGCACCCCGTCCAGGGCGGACGCACCGGATCGCTGGCCGCGCAGGTCGACCGCGCTGACGCCCGGGTCGAGCCCGAGGGCCTCGTGCACCACCCCGGCCGAGGTCTTCGCCTCGTAGGGGGCGCTGGTGGTGGCGAGGAACAACTGCCGGCCGGCCGGGGTGTCGGCCGCGATGTGCCGCAACGCCTCGACGGCCATCGTGATGCTGTCCTCGTCGTACGCGGCGACGCTCCGGGTCGGGCCACCCGGGCGCGGTGGCCCGGTCACGTCGAGTCTGTTGTCGTCGAGCACGTACGCGGGGAGGTACGCCGCGTAGGCGTCGATGCCGGGCTGTTCGGGCATGTGTCGCAGGTTCTCCTTCAGCTCCAGGAGGGGATGGCGGCGAGCAGCCGCCGCGTGTACTCCTGCTGCGGTTGGTCCAGGACGTGCAGGGCGTCGCCCTGTTCGACGACCCGCCCGCCGCTCATCACCGCGATCCGGTCGCAGAGGTCGCTGGCGAGCATCAGGTCGTGGGTGACGAAGAGCAGGCCGATGCCGAGTTCGTCGACCAGGGTGCGGAACAGGCCGACGACCTTGGCCTGCGTGGTGACGTCCAGGGCGGTGGTGCACTCGTCGGCGATCACCAGCGACGGGCGGGTGACGACGGCGAGGCCGATGGCGGCCCGCTGGCGGAGCCCACCGGAGAGCTGGTGCGGGTAGCTGTCGAGGACGCGGGCCGGGTCGGTGATGCGCATCTGCTCCAGCACCTCCACCGAGCGCCGCTCGACCTCGGCCCGGCTGATGTCGCGGACGTGGCGGCGCAGCACCTCGGCGAGCTGGGTGCGGACCTTCATCAGCGGGTTCAACGACCGCGACGCGTCCTGGAAGACCATGCCGACGGTGCGGCCCCGCACCCGGTCGGTGCGGTCCACGCCGGGGGCCACCACCGGCTCGCCGGTGAACGCGACCGAACCCTGCTCGACGCGCACGTTGCGGTCCAGCAGCCCGACCACGCAGCGGGCGAGGGTGGTCTTGCCGCTGCCGGACTCCCCGACCACGCCGACGATCTGGCCGCCCCGGACCTCCAGGTCGACGCCGTCGAGCAGACGCAGGTCGCCGCCAGCCAGCCGCGCGGTGACGGACAGGTCCGAGATCTTCAACAGTGCGGTCACCGGCGCCTCTTCCGCGGGTCGTGGTGGGTCAGCAGCGCGTCCCCGAGCAGGTTCACCAGGAGCACCAGCAGGGTAATGGCGAGCCCGGGGAAGAAGGCGATCCACCAGGCCTGGCTCAGCTCGTCCTGGCCCGACGCCAGCATCGCGCCCCAGCTGTTCATCGGTGGCACCACGCCCAGGCCGAGGAAGCTCAGCGCGCTCTCGACCAGGATCGCCGTACCGACCTGGAGGGTGCCGAGGGCGACGATCGTGCCGGCGAGGTTGGGCAGTACGTGCCGCAGGACGATCCGCGCCTCGGACGCACCGGCCGCGCGCAGGCCGAGTACGAACTGCCGTTCCCGGATCGCCAGGGTCGCCGAGCGGGTGACCCGGGCGCACACCGCCCAGCCGGTCAGTGCCAGCACCAGGAACAGCACCGGCAACGAACTGCCCCGGTTCGAGATGATCGCGAGGGCGACCAGGATGAACGGCAGGGCGAGCTGGGCGTCGATGAGGATCGAGATGACTCGGTCGACCCCGCCCCGGAAGTAGCCGGCGAGCAGGCCCAGCAGCGTTCCGGGGCCGATGGCGACGAGCGCGCCGACCAGGCCGATCAGGATGGTCAGCCGGCCCGCCTCGACGAACTGGGTGAGCACGTCCTGACCGAGCTTGTCGGTGCCGAGGGGGTGTGCCCAGGTGCCGCCGCTGAGGAAGGCGGGCGGCTGGCGGGTCGCGGCCAGGTTCTGGCCGGGCTCGGGGAGCAGCCCGGTCAGCGGCAGCACGAACACCGCGACGGCGACCACCGCCAGCGGCAGGGCCAGCCAGAAGACCGGGGTACGCGCACGCCGGGTGGCCCGGCGCGGCGGTGCGGTCGCCGTACCGGGGGCGGGGTCGAGTTGGAGTTGGCTCACGACGGTCACCTCACCCTGGGGTCGACGATCGAGTGGACGACGTCAACGAGCAGGTTCAGCAGGACGAAGGTCAACGCACCGAAGACCACGATCGCCTGGACGAGCGGGAAGTCCCGGAACTGGATGGCCTGGAGGGCGAGCTGTCCGAGGCCGGGCCAGGAGTACACGTACTCGACCGCGACGGCACCGGAGAGCAGGATGCCGGTCTGGAGCACGACGATCGTCAGGATCGGCATCATGGCGTTCTTGAACGCGTGCCGCCACACCACCCGGCGGCTGGTGATCCCCCGGGCGCGGGCGGAGTCGATGTAGGGCTCGGCCAGGGCCTCGCTCATCGACGCCCGGGTGAGCCGGGCGATGTGCGCCATCGGGTACACCGACATGGTCAGGGCGGGCAGGATCAGGTGCTTCGGGGTGCCGGACTGTCCGGCGGGCAGCCAGCCGAGCTTCACCGCGAAGAGCACCACGAGCATCATGCCGAACCAGAACACCGGCACGGACTGCCCGAGCAGGGCGACGGTGGAGGCGGCCCGGTCCCACCAGGTGCCCTCCCGGGTCGCCGCGAGCACACCCAGGGGTACGCCGACGAGCAGGGCGAAGCCCATGCCGGCGGCGACCAGTTGCAGCGTGTACGGCAGCCGGTCGAGGATCATCGACGTGTTCGACTGGTAGAACTGCAACGACTGGCCGAGGTCGCCGGTGAAGACGCCCCGGAGGTAGTCGAGGTACTGCACGACCAGCGGCAGGTCGAGGCCGAGTTCCTGGCGGAGCGCCGCGCGCTGCTCGGGCGGCGCCATCGGCCCGAGGATGGTCGCGGTCGGGTCACCGGAGAGCCGGCCCAGCAGGAACGCCAGGCTGAGCGCGATGAGCAGGGAGGCGAACAGGGACGCCAGTCGGCTGCCGACCCGGCGGACCGTACCGGTCTTCATCGACGGGACCTCCATCGTGCTCCGGGCATCGCGGCGAGCAGTTCGCGGGTGTAGTCGTGCGCAGGGGTGACGAAGACCGTCTCGCAGGGGCCCGCCTCGACCACCCGGCCCCGGTGCATCACGTGCACCACGTCGCAGAGCGAACGGACGACGGCCAGGTCGTGGCTGATCATCAGCAGGGCCGCGCCGGTGGTCGTCCGGATCTCCCGGAGCAGGGCCAGCACGTCGGCCTGGACGGAGACGTCGAGACCGGAGGTGGGCTCGTCGGCCACGATGAGGCGCGGACGCATGAGCAGGGCGCGGGCGATGCAGACCCGTTGCGCCTGGCCGCCGGAGAGCTGGTGCGGGTAGCGGTCGAGGATCTCGGGGGCGAGCCGGACCCGGCCGAGCAGGTCGGTGTCGTCGATCCAGGAGGTGCGCCGGGGTTGCAGTGTCCGCAGCTCCCGCAGCCCGGACCGGACGGACTGCCGGGGGTCGAGCGACCCGTGCGGGTCCTGGAAGACCACCTGGACCTCGGGTCGCAGCCGGCGTAGCCGGGTACGGCTGATCGTGGACAGCGAGTGGCCGAGGAGTCGGATGTCGCCCTCACCCCGTGTCCCCAGCCCGGTCGCCGCCATCGCGAGGGTCGTCTTGCCGGAGCCGGACTCCCCGACGACGGCAACGCTCTCGCCGGCGTCGATACGCAGGGACACGTGGTCCACGGCGCGGAAGACCTCACCGGTGGTCCGGTTGCGGTGGTCGACGACGAGGTTGTCGACCACCAGTACGGAGGTGCCTGTTCCGGGGTCGCGGAGGTGCCGGGCGGCGTCGCCCGGCACCTCCGTCTGTACTGCGTCGGACATCGTCAGCGGGTCGTCTTCGTGAAGTCCACGGTGTTCAGCGGGCCGAACACCACGCCGGAGACACCAGGGCCGGTCGCGTAGTTGAAGACCTGCCGGTACAGCGGGACGTAGCAGTGCTTGTCGACCACGCCGATCGTGTTGAGCTGCTCGTAGATCGGGGCGGCCTGCTGGGCGTCGTTCTGTTCGAGGGCCTGCTGGGCGAGCTGGTCGATCTGCGGGTCGGGGCAGTTGCCGGTGATCGACTTCGTCTTCATGAACCCGCTGACGAAGTAGTCCGGCACGGCGACGTTCGGCACCCCGGCGAAGATCGAGATGCCGGGCACCTGACGGCCGATGATCCGCTTGACCAGCGTGCCGTAGTCGACCGGGACGTAGGTCACCTTGAAGCCGGCCTGTTCGAGGCTGCCGCCGACGGCCTGGGCGACCTCTTCGATGTTGGTGTACTGCGCCGCCGGGTAGGCGATCTGCACGGCCGGGGCGGCCCCGCCGACGAGTTCCTTGGCCTTCGCGGGGTCGGCGGTCACGCTCTGCGCCGGCTGCTGGCCGGGGCGGACGTTGAGCAGACCGGCGTCGGCCACGGCCTGACCGTCGAAGATGCCCTTGACGATCGCGTCCCGGTCGATGGCCAGGGCGGCGGCCTCGCGCAGCTTCGGGTCGTCGAAGGGTGCCTTCGTCGAGTCGAGGAACGCGATGATCTTCATCGCGGTCTCGGTGCTCACCACGTTCACGCCGGCCTTCTTGGCGGTGGCCGCCTGGGCGGGCGGCAGGTCGAAGGAGACGTCGACGCTCTTGCTCTGGATCAGCGCGAGCCGCTGCGCGGCCTCGTTGGCCCAGGTGAAGGTGATGCCGTCGTTGACCGCCTTGGTACCCCAGTAGTCGGGGTTCTTCTTGACCGAGATGTCCCGGCCGGCGTTCGCGCCCGCCCAGACGTACGGGCCGGTGCCGACGGGGGCGGCGGCGAAGCCCTCCGAGCCCTTCTCCTGGTAGTACTTCGGCGGCACCAGGTAGACCGTGGTGAGCAGGTCGGGGATGTTGTACTGCGGGGTCTTGGTCTTCACCACGACCGTGGTGGCGTCGGGTGCCTCGATCGCGCTGACGTTCGTGAAGTAGGACTTCAGCTGGGAGGCCGCGGCGTCCCGGGTGAGCTGGATGGTGTTCGCGACCGCCGCCGCGTCCGCCTTCTCGCCGTTGCTGAAGCTGATGTCGGGCCGGACCTTGAAGGTCCAGGTCGTCGCGTCGGTGCGGGTCCAGCTCGTCACCAGGCCGGTGTCGGTGGGGGCGAGGTTGTCGTCGGTGTCGATCAGGGTCTCGAGCATCGTCGCCCAGACGATCTGGGCGGAGCGCGCGCCGACGATCGGGTCGAGCGTCGCCGGTTGGGCGGCGAGCAGCGCCCGGACGGTCACCGCGCCGGACCGGCCGGTGTCCTCGGCGTCGGACCCACCGCACGCGGTGAGGCTGACGCTCGCGATGGCGAGGGCGGCGGCCAGCGCCAGGGGCCGCCGGGAGCGCAGGGTTTTCGTGATCATCATGGGGTGTCCTTCACAGCGATGGACCCGTCAGGTTGCGGTGTGAGCCGGCGGTGACGTTCGCCACAAAGTACCGACCAGCCGGTATCAAGTCAACGGGTCGAGCGGGTATCTCGTCCATGACGTTCGTGTGTCAAACCCCCGCCGGCCAGGGGCGTTGTATTCATACCGACCGGTATGTATGATCCGCCTCGTGACCATCACACTCACCCATGGGCACGAGGGACGCGTGGCCCGCGTCCGCTACGACAACGCGGCACGCGGCAACTGCTTCGACGACACCACCCTCCGGGAACTCGTCGACACCCTGGAGACCGCCGCAGCGGACGGGACCTGCGCGGTCATCCGCCTCGACATGGCCGGCCGGCACTTCTGCGGCGGTTGGGACACCTCGTCCTTCGCCCGGCTGGCCGACGCGACGCAGGAGACGGTCTCCGCCGGCCTGCGCGACAGCGACGCCGCGCTGCACCGGATCAGGCAGCTCCCGGTACCCGTCGTCGCCGCCGTGCGGGGACAGGTCATCGGATTCGGTGCCGGCCTGCTCGGCGCGGTACACCTGCCGGTCGCCGCCGCGGACGCCCGGCTGTCGCTCCCGGAGGCCCGCTACGGCTTCGCCCCCGCCGGGGTCGGCCACCTGATCGCCCGGACCCTGCCCCGGCCGCACGCGTACCACCTGCTCACCGGCGCGGCGACCGCGACCGCCGCCCAACTGCTCGCCTGGGGCCTGGTCGTCCGGGTGGTCCCCGACACCTACCTCGACCGCGAGGTGGACGACCTCGTCGACTCGCTCCTCGCCGTACCGCACGGCACGTTGCGGGCGGTGGTCGAGGTCGTCGAGTCGAGCCTCGCCACCGGGTCCCCCGCCCACGCGTACGACGTCTCGGCGCGCACGATCGTGGCGGGCCGGACCGCCCCGGTGGTGTCCGGATGAGCCGGCCGTTCCGGCCCGGCGAGGCCGTCTGGGTCGAACTCTGCACACCGGATCCCGGGCGGGCCGAGACGTTCTACCGGTCGTTGCTCGGCTGGACCGTCCGCGCCGAACGGCTCGGCGCCACGACCTACCGGATGTGCAGCGTCGACGGGCGCGACGTCGCCGGCATCTCCGACGCCACCGCCCTGCACGGGGGCCGCCCCCGGGGCTGGCTCACCTACTTCGCGGTCGACGACGTGGCCCGGTCCGCGCAGCAGGCGGTCGCGCTCGGCGGCGAACTGGTCACCCCGCCGCGCTACCTGCCCGCAGCCGGCACCGGTGCGGCCGTCGTCGACCCCTTCGGCGCCGCCTTCGGCCTCTACCAGGGCGAGTCCCGCGCCGGGGTCCAGGCACTCAACTCGGTCGGCGCGCTGTGCTGGAACGAGCTGGACACCGGGGAGCCCGACCGGTCGGTGGCCTACTACCGGTCCCTGTTCGGCTACACCGTCCGGCAGCGCACCGACACGCCGACCGGCCGCCCCTACACGCTGCTGATGCTCGGGGACGTACCGGTCGCCGGGGTCCTCGAACTGGACAACGCCTGGCCCAACCTCATCCCGTCGAAGTGGATCACCTACTTCGCCGTCGCGTCCCTCGACGACGCGCTCGGCCGGGTCCGCGACCTGGGCGGTACGCCGACCGTCGGACCCGTCGCCAGCCCGCACGGACGCCTGCACCTGGTGAAGGACCCCGGCGGGCACACGCTGTGCCTCATCCAGCTCCAGGACGGACTCCGTCCCCACCCGACCCCTGCGACCCGGCGGTGAACCGATGATGGCCGAGCCCCTGTTCGACTCCGCCGCGTTCCGCCAGGTCTGCGGGCACTTCCCCACCGGGGTCACCGCCGTGACCGCGGTGACCGGCGACGGCACCGTCGCCGCGCTGACGGTGAACTCGTTCACCTCGGTGTCGCTCCGGCCGCCGAAGGTGCTGTTCTGCGTCACCAGCCTCTCGTCGAGCTATCCGACCCTGCTGGCGTCCGACCGCATCGCGATCCACATCCTCAGCCAGAGTCAGGAAGACGTGGCCCGACGGTTCGCGACCTCCGGCCTGTCCGGCGCCGAACGGCTCGACGGCGTGTCCTGGGTGCCCGGCCCGGACGGCGTCCCGCTGCTGCCCGGCACACCGGCGGTCCTCGCCGGACGCCGCGACGAGGTGATCACCAGCGGCGACCACGTGATCATCCTGCTGGACGTCGACCACGTGCACCTGCAACCGACGAACGTGCCGGCGCTGTCGTTCTACCGGGGCCGGTTCGTCGCACCGTCCGACGCGCCCACGGAGTAGGAGCGACCGGCAACAGGGCGGCGGATCCGCCGGGGCCCGGCGCGACCGGCGACCGGTCGGGTCCGCCGGCGCCGGACGCGGCCGGCGGACCCGCCGCCCGGCTCAGTCGTGGTACCGGAACAGGATCTCCGCCACGCAGCAGGGCTGCGAGTCCGCCGCGAACTCCACCGCCACCGACGCCTTGGCCTGCACACCCGCCGGACCGTCCCCGGCGGGGACGATCGGCTTCGCCGAGACGAGCCGCGCGGTGCCCTGGATCTCGACACCCGGCGGCAACGGCCGGACGAACCGGACCCGGTCCAGTCCGTAGTTGACCCCCATCGAGAACGTCTCCACGACGAGAATGTCCGCCAGCAGCCGCGGTACCAGCGCCAGGGTCAGGAACCCGTGCACGACCGTGGTGCCGAACGGCCCGGACCGGGCCCGCTCGACGTCGACGTGGATCCACTGGTGGTCCCCGGTGACGTCGGCGAACCGGTCCACCTGCTCCTGGGTCACCACCTGGGGCTCGCTGGCGCCCAGGTCCTGGCCCACCAGGTCCAGCAGGTCGCTCGGGGTACGCACGGTCGTCCGCGTGGCGGTCCGCATGTCGGGTCACTCCGTTCGGGGTCGTCGGTCGAGGGTTTCGCGGGGTCGGACGGGGGCTACGGCACGCGCCGGTCGGCCGCCTGGTCCGCGAGGTGCGCGGTGAGGGTCTCCCACTCCCGTGCCCAGGCGGCCCCGTCGACGGCGGGTCGGGCCAGGTGCAGCATGCGGCGGACCGCCGGAGCGTCCAGGGCCGCGAGGGTGGCCGTCAGCGTGTCGACGTGCGCGACGAGGTCGGCGTCGGCGACCACCTCACTGACCAGGCCCCGCCGGGCGGCCTCGCCGGCCGACCAGGTCTCGCCGGTGACGAGCAGGCGCCGGGCCAGCGTCGGACCGACGGCGAGCGGCAGCAGCACGCTGGAGCCCCACCCGGGGACCTGGCCGACGGCGATGTGCCGGTCGCCGACCCGGGCGCTGTCGGCGGCGACGGCGATGTCGCAGGCCAGCAGCAGTTCGAGCCCGCCGCCGAAGGCCGCCCCGTTGACCGCGGCGACGGTGGGCACCCCGACCGTCCCGATCCGGCGGACCAGGCGGCGGCCCCGGTCGAGGAGGGCCCGCAGCGCGGGTGGGTCGCCGAGCAGACCCCTGGCCTCCGCGAGGTCCGCCCCGGCGCAGAAGCTCCGTCCGGTCCCGGTGAGCACGAGCGCCCGTACCCCGGGGTCGTCCGCCCCGGCGAGCCACTGTTCGAGACCGGTCAGCACCGCACTGTCGCAGGCGTTGCCGGCGCCGGGCCGGTCGATGCGGGCCCAGAGGGCGGGCCCGCGCCGGGTGACGACCACGGGGCTCACGTGATGCTCACGCAGAGCTTGCCGAACGCGGTACCGGCGAGCATCCGGCCGGCCTGGACCCGGATGTCGGCCAGGTCGACGGTGCTGTCGACGGTGGGCCGGATGCGGTGGGTGTCGACGAATGCGACGAGGGCCCGGAACTCGTCGAGGGTACCCATGGTCGACCCGTGGACGGTGATCTCCCGGGCGAACAGGCGCGGCAGGTCCAGTTGGGCGGTGAAGCCGCTCGTGCCGCCGCAGACGACGATGGTGCCGCCGGCCCGGGTGGAGCGCACCGAGTGCGCGAAGGTCGCCGGGCCGACGGTCTCCACGACGACGTCGGCGAGTTCCGGTACCCGCGCGTCGCTGTCCAGGGCGACGGTGGCGCCGAGGGCGAGGGCCCGTTCGCGTTTGGCCGGGGAGCGGGAGGTGACGACGACGGTGGCGCCGGCCGCCACGGCGAGGCCGACCGCGGCGGTCGCGACTCCGCCGCCCGCGCCCTGCACGAGCACGACCTGCCCGGGGGCCACCGCGGCCCGGGTGAACAGCATCCGGTACGCGGTCAGCCAGGCCGTGGGCAGGCACGCCGCCTCGGCCCAGGTCAGGTCGGCCGGTTTGGGTACCAGGTGGTGTGCCGGGACGACGACGTGCTCGGCGAGGACGCCGTGCCCGGCGTCCGGGAGCAGGGTGGCGTGCGGGACCGTCCGGCCGTTCGGGGCGATGGGCAGCACCGGGTAGACGACGACGTCCCGACCGTCGGCGACCCCGGCGGCGTCACTGCCGATGACGTGCGGCCCGGCCTGCCGTCGGGTACCCACGCCGCGCAGTGTCCAGAGGTCGTGCATGTTGAGCGCACCGGCCCGGACGTCGACGCGTACCCAGTCGGGCGGTGTGGCCGGGGCGGGAAGGTCGCCGACCGTGATGGCGTCGACCGGGTTGTCGGCGGAGGGCTCGACGAGGTAGGCGGCTCTCATGCCGACGCCGATCCGGCCGGCTCGGTGGGTCCGTTCCAGAACGCCACGTCCGCCAGGTCGGCGCGGGCCGCCGGGCGGAAGTCGAGGCCCCGGGTGTACGCGACCGGGATCAGGGTGACCGGTCGCCACCCGGCGGGCAGGCCGAGGACCGCCTGCACCCCGCTGGCCTTGTGGGCCAGGGCGGTGGCCAGTACGGAGCCCAGCCCCCGGGAGCGCAGCGCGAGTTGGAAGGACCAGGCGAACGGGAAGATCGAGCCGTAGTAGCCCGAGGCGGTACCGCCGACCGGCCGGGTGGGGACGGGCTTGGTGCTGCACAGCACGACCAGCACGGGTACCTGGTCGAGGTGGTCGACGAGGTACTTCACCGCGTTGAGGACCCGGGTCTGGCGCGCCTGCGACGCGGCGTCGGGGCGCACGGTCGGCGAGAGTCGGGTGGTGGTGGCCGCCTCGCCGCTGCCGAGCGGACCCTCGACGGTCTGGTACCAGACCTCGCGGTACAGCTCGGCCAGCTTCCGTTTCAGGGTGGGGTCGTCGACCGCGACGGCCCGCCAGTCCTCCAGGTTGGAGCCCATCGGCGCCTGCTGGGCGAGGCGGAGGCACTCCTCGACGACGGCGCGGCCGACCGGCCGGTCGAGGTCCAGGCGGTGGCGTACGGCGCGGGTGGTGGTCAGTACCTCGTCGATGTCGGTGATCACTGCGGTGGTCATGCGGGGTCCTCCCCCGTGAGGCGGTCGACGGGCTTGTCCTGGTAGGGGAACGGTGTTCCCCAGTGGTCGAGGTAGGTGACGGCGTTGACCGGCCGGCGGGCCGCGACCCGGAAGTCGGTGCCGAGGGTGTAGGCGACCGGGAGCAGGGTGATCTGGAGGGCGTCGGCGGGGATGCCGAGCAGCGCGGCGGCGGTGGCGGCGTGGTGCAGGTGCAGGGTCGTGATGACGGTGCCGAGGCCACGGGCCCGCAGGGCCAGGTTGAACTGCCAGATCGCCGGGTAGAGCGAGCCGTAGAGGGCGGAGTTCGTGCCGGGTCCGCCGGTGGCCGGGTTGGGGCGGGTGGCGCAGGGGATGACCAGGTACGGCGCCCGGCCGATGTGCTCCGCCAGGTGCGCGGCACCGCGCAGGATGCGCGCGGTGCGGGCGCTGACGGCGCCGTACGCGTCGACGCCACCGAGGCGGCCCCGGACGCTGCTGCTCTCGGCACCGGCGGCGCTGTGCAGGGGCCGGTGCACGTGTTCCTGGTACGCCGCGTGGTAGAGCCGGGCGAGTTCGGCCTTGCGGGCCGGGTCGGCGACGACGAGCCAGCGCCAGTCCTCGGCGGCGCCGCCGGTCGGCGCCTGGAGCGCGAGTTGGAGGCACTCGCCGACGACGTCGATCGGTACGGGGCGGTCGTAGTCGAGGCGGAGCCGGACGGACCGGGTGGTGGTCAGGACGTGGTTCAGGTCGGTGAACGGCAGGGTCATCGGCCGGCCTCCGCGTCGAGGCCCATCAGGTCGGCGAGGTGCAGGGTGTCGCAGTACTCGCGGACCGCGGCGATGCCGTCGGGTTGGACGTCGACGATCCAGAGGTAGCGGTTCTGGTACCGGGAGCCGTCGGCGAGGACGGCGTCGCCGCTGGCCTCGACGGCGACGAGGGTGTCGTCGGCGAGCCAGCGGTGCGGGGTGACCGTGACGGCGGTCGACCGGTACGCGCCGGTGGCCAGCCGGGCCCGCATCGCGGCGAGCTTCGCGGCGATGGTGACGGTGCCGTGCAACGGGCCGTCGGCGGTGGCGTCGGCCCGCCCGGGCAGGCGGCCCCGCCGGCGGTCCCGGCCGGAGTCGGTCCACCAGGTGGCGTCGGCGGTGCAGAGGGCGCCGAAGGCGTCCAGGTCGCCCCGGGCCAGGGCCGGCCAGAGGGCCAGCGCGGTCGCCACTGCTGGTGGATGCTCACCGGGGTCGGGCGTACGGCGGGCCGGCGGGTCGTCGAGGGTGCTGCGGGGTACGGCGGCACCGCCGCCGACGACCTGCTGGGCGTGGATCGTGTCGAGGTACTCGCGCACCGAGACGATCGCCCCGGCCGGGTCGACGTCGAAGACGAAGCCGTAGCGGTTGGCGTATTCGAGTCCGCTGGCGTGCACGCCGTACCCCTCGACCTCGATGACGCACGTGTCGTCACCGGCGACGACGCGGCGCGGGATCTGCCGGCAGCCGGTCGGGAACGCGGCGGGACCGAGGGCCCGCATCAGGGCGAGCTTGTCGTCCATCCGCATGACGCCGTGCAGCGGGAAACGACCGCTGCCGTGCGGGGCGAGATCCGGGTCACCGCCCCGGCGGTCCGGGCCGGTGTCGACCCACCAGGTCGCGCCGGGGGCGCAGAGGCGGGCCAGGGTGCCGAGGCTTCCCCGGTCGAGCGCGGAGATGAAGTCCATCCCCGCCCGGACGGCGCGTGTCACGTGGCCCCCTACATACCGACTGGAAGGTATCTACCACGCCCGTCGGCACAACTCAAGGAGTGTGCTACATACCGACCGGATGGTATTTTCCTCGCCAGAGTGTCTGACGAGGGGGTCCGGGGTGTTCGAGGCGTACCAACTGCCCGAGGAGCACGCGACTGTCCGGGCGGCCGTCCGGGCGGTGTGTGACGCGAAGGTCGCGCCGCACGCCGCCACGGCCGACGAGACCGGCGAGTTCCCCCAGGCGTCGTACGACGCTCTGCGCGCCGCCGACTTCCACGCGCCGCACATCCCCGTCGAGTACGGCGGCGCCGGTGCGGACGCCCTCGCCACCGCGATCGTCATCGAGGAGGTCGCCCGGGCCTGCGCCTGCTCGTCGCTCATCCCGGCCGGCAACAAGCTGGGCACCATGCCCCTGCTGCTGGCCGGCGGGGAGGACCTGAAGCGGCGGTACCTCCCGCCGGTGGCCACCGGCGCGGCGATGTTCTCGTACTGCCTCTCCGAGCCGGAGGCCGGCAGCGACGCCGCGAGCATGCGGACCCGCGCCGAGCGCGACGGCGACACCTGGGTGCTCAACGGGGTCAAGCGGTGGATCACCAACGCCGGCCTGAGCGAGTACTACACGGTGTTCGCCGTCACCGACCCCACCGCACGGTCCCGGGGCATCTCCGCGTTCGTGGTGGAACGCTCCGATCCCGGCGTCAGCTTCGGCGCACCCGAGAAGAAGCTGGGTATCAAGGGGTCACCGACCCGCGAGGTGTACTTCGACAACGTCCGCATCCCGGCGGACCGGATCATCGGCGCGCCGGGCACCGGTTTCGCCACCGCGATGCGCACCCTGGACCACACCCGGGTCACCATCGCCGCGCAGGCCCTCGGCATCGCCCAGGGCGCCTTGGACCACGCGTTGGGCTACGTGCGGGAACGCCGGCAGTTCGGCCGGGCGATCGCCGACTTCCAGGGCATCCAGTTCATGCTCGCGGAGATGGGCATGACGCTGGAGGCCGCGCGGCAGCTCACCTACGCGGCGGCCGGCCGGTCCGAGCGCGGCGAGCCGGACCTGACGTACTTCGGCGCGGCGGCGAAGTGCTTCGCCTCGGACGCGGCCATGCGGATCACCACGGACGCGGTACAGCTGCTCGGCGGGTACGGCTACACCCGGGACTTCCCGCTGGAACGGATGATGCGCGACGCCAAGATCACGCAGATCTACGAGGGCACCAACCAGGTGCAGCGCATCGTGATGGCCCGCCACCTGCTCGGCGGCTGACAGCTGCGCGGCCGGGCCGGCCGCTCGGCGGCCGGCAGCCCTGCGGTCCGCTGACCGCTCGGTGGCCGACCCGGCCGCCGGGCTCCCGGTCGCCCGCACCGGGTCAGGCGTACAGCCCCTCCAGCACCATCGCACTGAACTGCCGCGCCACCTCGTCGACGCTGAGCGGACCGTCGAGGTTGAGCCACTGGTACGCCCAGGCACACATGCCCACCAGCCCGAACGTGGCGATGCGCGGATCGACGTCGGACCGGAACACGCCCCGGGCGATCCCGTCCTGGATCATCCCGGCGAAGGCCGACTCCACCAGACCACGCTTGCGGGTCACCTCGGCGAAGAGGTCGGCGGTGAGGTTCCGCCGTTCCTGGTAGAAGATCGTCACGTGGGCCCGGTACTCGGCCACGCTGGTGAGGCTGAACCGGATCAGCTCGGCCACCCGGACCTTCGGGTCGTCGCTGCCGCTCTCGATCCGTTGGATCGCGGCGAGCTGCGCCTCCAGGTACTCCTCCTGGATGTGCCGCAGCAGGTCGTCCTTGCTCTCGAAGTGGTGGTAGAAGGCGCCCTTGGTGAGCGTGGCCCGCTCGGCGATCTCCTGCACCGACGTACGGTCGAAGCCCCGCTGCTCGAAGAGTTCCAACGCGCTCGTGATCAACGACTTGCGGGTGTTCTCCGGGTCGTAGCCGTCCGGCCAGCGTTGCCGGCGCCGGGACGACTCCGACCGGGTGGACGTCGCACGCGCCATTGGTGGTCTCCTATCCCTCGAACAGCCCCGTAATGCTACCGTCCGGTCGGAAGGAACCACAGGGGCCATCCCGGGCGGGCCGCACCGGTGGCCCGGCAGCGGTCAGGAGACCGCAGCGCGGACCAGTTCGGCGACCTTCTTCTCGACCGCCGGGCTCCACTTCTGGAGCGCGTACGCCACCGGCCACAGGTCCCCGTCGTCGAGGTTGGCCGTGTCCTGGAAGCCGAGGGTGGAGTAACGGTAGTTGAACTTGCCCGAGTCCTGGAAGAAGACGACGATCTTGTCGTCCGCGTTGGCGTACGCGGGCATCCCGTACCAGGTCTTCGGGGACAGCTGCGGCGCGGTGGCGGTCACCGTCACGTGCACCCGCTCGGCGAGCGCCCGGTCCTCCGGCGCCATCTGCGCGATCCGGTCGAGGACCGCTTCGAGCCCGTCGGCCTTCTTGGCGCCCTTCCTGCCCTCGGCGCGCAGCTCGGCGGCGCGCTCCTTCATCGCGGCCCGCTCCTCGGGGCTGAAGCCGTCGGACACGTTCGTGGAGTTGCTGGCGGACATTCGGGGCTCCCTTTCGCTGTCGGGCCCGGCGTCATGCCGGCCACCTGGGAAAGGCTAGGCCCGACGACACCGGCGTGCTTCTCGATTCCTGACCGGATCCACGGGCGGGCGGGGCGCCCTCACGGCACCGGCCCACCCTGAGCCGGTTCCGTACCGGTCCCGTCGTCGCGCACTCCGGCGAGGAGGTCGGCGGTGGTGTGGGCCCGGATGCCAGGTGACGCGTCTTCGGTGAACCAGCCGTACGGGCTGGGCAGGGAGCCGCTGAGCCGGGCGGGCAGGTAGTGCCGGCCGAACAGCTCGGCGATCAGGTCGGTACGGCTCGACACGGCGACCTTGGACATGATCGACTTCAGGTGGTCGCCCACGGTGTGGGTGCCGATACCCAACGCGCGGGCGATCTGCGCGTTCGACCGGCCCTGGAGGACCTGCTCGGTGACCTGGCGCTCCCGGCCGGTCAACGTGTAGGCGCGGACCAGCACGTCGGCCAGCTGCGCCTGCCGGGCCGGTTCGATCACGATCGCCACCCGACCGTCGGTGTCCCCGTTGAGCGCGGAGCCGTGCAGCAGCAGCCAGCCGCCCGCACGTCGGGGCAGGCGGGCCTGGGCCGGCGCGGTACCGGCGGAGTGTGCCGCCGCACGGGCCGCGGCGGCCACCGACCGGACGGCGCTCGGTAGTACGCCGGGGGTGGCCATCTCGCTCAGCCACCGCTCGGCGGCGGCGCTGGTCCCGGTGATCGCGCCGGCCTCGTCCACGACCAGGACACCCGGCGGATCGGCCAGCCCCGGTGCGGGACCGGCCGCCGTCCGCAGCAGGCAGCGTCGCAGCCCGTCCCCGACGAGCGGACCGAGCGCGGCGAAGAGATCGACATCGGCCTGACCGAAGGGTGCCCCACCCATCCGGTAGCCGACGAACGTGCCCCAGCATTCGCCCCGGTCCACGAAGACCGCCCGCAGTTCGTCGGTCACCCCGAGCGGGGCCAGCAGCCGCTCCCACCGGGCCGACCGGGCGAGCCGGCCCCCGGTACCGGCGTGCAGCGCGGCGGCGCCGACACCCGTGCCGTACAGCTCCGCGAAGCTGTTCACGTCCCGGACGCCGAATTCGAGGTCGAACAGCCGCCGCTCCAGGGCGTGGTCCTCGTCCCGACCCACCAGTACGCAGCTGGTGAAGAGCAGGGTCGCCGGATCGGTGGTCGACCAGGCGGCGAGATCCCAGCCGACCACCTCGCGCAGGACCGCGTCGAGACGGGTGCGGTACCCGGCGAGATCCAGTTCCTGGTGGGACAGGCGCAGCACCGCCCGTCGACTGCGCTCCACCACCGATCCACCCATGGCACCGACCCTACTGCGCACCTCTGAGCAGGGCGTATCCCGCATTCTCGGGATGGCTCGCCGGCTGCGCGGCTCCGTACGGTCGGCGCCATGACAACCACTTCCAGCCCCGCCGCCAGCTCGCCGAGCGAGATCGTGGCGCGGAACAGGGACACCATGCGCCGCATCTACCTGGAGATCATCGACAGCGGGCGGGTCGACCTGATCGACAGTCACTTCGCGCCGGAACTCACCAACCACACCGCGCCCGAACCGCTGCGCCACGGCACGGAGGCGATCGTCGGCCTGGTCACCATGCTGCGGACCGCGTTCCCGGACTGCCGTACGGAGATCGAGGACATGGTCGGCACCGGTGACGTCGTGGTGATGCGCAACTGGTTCTCCGGCACGCACCTCGGACCGTTCCTCGGCAACGAGCCGACCGGCCGGCCCTTCCGGTTCCGGCAGATGCACTGGATGCGGTTCGGCGCCGACGGCCGGGTCACCGACCACTGGGGGCTCCGCGACGATGTCGCCCATCTCCAGCAGCTCGGACTCACCCGGTGAGGCCGCCGGTGGTGCCCGCCCTCCGACGGAGGTCGGGCACCACCGGCGTGGTGTCACCCGGCTACCCGGTCACTACAGGCCGAGATAGCTGACGATGCCGTTGGCGTGCCCCCGGGCGGTGGCCGTGATGAAGGCGGCGTTCTTGAGCAGGTTCGCGTCGGCCACGGTGTCGATGAACAGGTTCTCGGTCAGGACCGCCGGCATGGCGGTCTCCCGCAGCACGTGGAAGTTGGCGGTCTTCAGGCCCCGGTCGGTGACCGAGCCGACGCTGCGCATACCGGACAGGACCCGGGAGTGCACCGCGCTGTGCAGGGCGGCGGTGTTGCCGGTGGTGCCCGGGTACCGGTAGCTCTCGAAGCCCGTGCCGCCACCGGCGTTGATGTGGATGCTGACGAAGATCGTGGCGCCCCAGGCGTTGGCGTCGTCGGTGCGGTACGTGAGGCTGCGGGTGACGTCGCTGGTACGGGACATCCGCACGTCGACGTTCCAGCTGGCCTTCAGGATGTCGCGGGTCTGGAGCGCGATCGCGAGGGTGAGGGCCTTCTCGGTCAGGCCGTTCCCCACGGCACCGGAGTCGGTGCCCCCGTGCCCGGGGTCGAGATAGACCTTCGGGACCGCCGCGTGGGCGGTTCCGGCCGCCCAGGGGGCCACGACGAGACCAGCGGCGGCGGCCAGCAGCGTGCGGCGACGCGCCGGGGAGTTACCGATCATGGTGTACCTCTCCACGGGGAACAGGGTGCCCGGGAGGCCGGCGTCAGCCGTCCCGTACCCGTACGGGCCGGCACGGCGACACTGTAATGTACGTCAATATTTTCTGTCATCGATTGCAAGGAATTCCGCTACTCGACCAGGGCACCGACCGCCGGTGTGCGGGCCGACGGGCGGCCCGACGCGTACCGTTGCGTACGCGCCGGGCCGATTACCGGCGGTCAGTCCTGGGTGAGCAGGTACGCCCGTTCCGGGTCGATCGTCACGTCGACGTTCGTACCCTCGCCGAGCGCCTCGCGGGGATCCTTCCCCACCTCGGTCACGGTGACGGTGCCGGCGGTCGTCTCCACCTCGTAGTCGATGCTCGGCCCGTGGAACGTGGACCGCAGCACCACCCCGATCCCGGTACCGCCGTCGGTGACCGGGGTGAGCCGCATCGTCTCCGGACGCACCATCAGGTACGTCCCGACGCCCCCGGCGGCCACCGTCGGGTGGGCGGCGACGGTCAACTGCCGGCCGAGCACCGTGACGACGGCGCTGGTGCCGTCGATCCGCTCCGGTACCGCCTCCAGGAAGTTGGCCCGGCCGATGAAGTCGGCCACGAAGACGCTCGACGGCCGGGCGTAGATCTCCCCGGGCGTGGCCACCTGCTCGACCCGGGCCTTGTTCATCACCACGATCCGGTCGGACATGCTCATGGCCTCGTCCTGGTCGTGGGTGACGTAGATGCTGGTGATCCCGAACATCTTCTGGATCCGGCGGATCTCGGCCCGCATCGCGTCGCGCAGCTTCGCGTCCAGGTTGGACAGCGGCTCGTCGAACAGCAGCACCTTCGGCTGGACGACCAGGGCCCGGGCCAGTGCGACCCGCTGCTGCTGGCCGCCGGAGAGTTCGTGCGGGCTGCGGTCCTCCATCCCGACCAGGTTCATGCTGGTCAACGCCATCCGCATGCTGGTGGCGATCTCCTCCCGGGTGCGCCGCTGCAACCGGAGCCCGTAGGCGATGTTCTGCGCCACCGTCATGTGCGGGAACAGCGCGTAACTCTGGAACACCATCGCCATCGGCCGGCGCTGCGGCGGCAGGTGATCGATGACGGCGTCGTCGAGCCGGATGTGTCCGGTGGAGGCGTCCTCGAAGCCGGCCACCATCCGCAACGTCGTGGTCTTGCCACAGCCGGACGGCCCGAGCAGGGTGATGAACTCCCCCGCCCGGACGTCCAGCGTGACCTGGTCGACGGCGGTCACCGTACCCGAGCGGCCGGTGAAGCGCTTGGTGAGCGCCTCCAGTTGCAGGCGGCCGGTGCCGGCCTCCGGCCGGGCGACGACGGAATCGGTCGCGACGGGCGCGGCGGTCATCGTTTCTGCCTTTCAGATGTGACGGTGCGTTGCAGCGAGACACCCGCACCGACGACCAGTCGGATGAGCGCGAAGGCGACCAGCACGAGCGCGGTCAGCACGGTGCAGTAGGCGAAGGCCACCCCGTACCGGCCGGTGCTGGCAGCACTGAGCACCTGCGATGTGATGATCTTCGTCTCGGGGGTGACCAGCAGGACGATGGTGGAGACCGAGGTCATGCTCCGGGCGAAGCTGTAGCTGAGGCCGGTCAGCAGGGCCGGCCGGATCAGCGGCAGCGTCACCCAGCGGAAGGTCCGCAGCGGGCTGGCACCCAGGTCCGTCGACGCCTGCTCGATGTAGGGGTGCAGCTGGGTCAGCGCGCCGACCGCGGTCCGCTGGCCGGCCGGCACGCTGCGGACGACGTAGGCCAGCACGATGGCGAACGCCCCACCGGCGATCGCGCCGCCGCCGACCAGGCTGGGGAACACCTGGAAGTCACCGATGTACCGGTCGGGCCGGTAGGCGAGCACGAAACCGATACCCAGCACGGTGCCGGGTACCGCGACCCCGAGCGTGCCGCCCAGGTCGAGCAGCCACGCGGTGCGGTGCAGATGCCGTACCACCAGCCAGGCGACGACCAGACCGAAGAAGGCGGCGACCGGGGTGGCGATGGCGGCGAAGGTGAGGGTGTCGAGCACCGCCTCGCTGCCGACGCCCAGCACCACCTCCTTCAGGTAGTCCAGGGTGAAGGTGTTGTCGACGCCGAACACCCGGGTGACCGCGCCGACGATCACCGTGCCGTACAGGCTGACGATCACCGCGGCGGCCAACAGGGCCAGACCGTAGATCGGCCAGCGGGCCCAGCCGGTGACCAGGTGGACACTGCCCGACGGTCGACCGGTGATGGTGGTACGCACCTTGCGGTTGAGCCACCACCGCTGCCCGAAGTACATGGCCAGCGACGGCACCAGCAGGATCACGCAGTAGACGGCGGCACTGGTGGTGTCGTACTCCCCGGTCACCGCGAGATAGGCGCGGCTGGCGAGCACCGTGTAGTCACCACCCAGCACCAACGGGTTGGCCAGGTCGGCGATCGCCTCGACGAAGAGCAGCAGGAACGGGGCGACGAGGCCGGGAGCCAGCAGCGGCAGGATCACCGTCCGCAGGATCTGCCAGCGGGTTGCGCCCATGTTCATCGCGGCCTCCTCCAGCGCCGGATCCAGGCCGCGCAGCATGCCGAGCAGACCCAGGTACGCCACCGGGAACAGCGACAGCGACAGGACGAACACCAGACCGTCCAGGCCGTAGATGTCGTACTCGATGCCGAACAGACCGTTGCTGATCACGCCGCGCCGGCCGTACAGCACGACGGTGGCGGTGGCCACCGCGAACGGCGGGCTGACGATCGGCATCAGGGCGATGACGTGCAGGATCTTCTTGCCCGGGACGTCCAGGCGGGCCTGGACGAACGCGAACAGGAAGCCCAGGGCGGTGCCGCACACGCCGACGAGGAAGCCGAGCACCAGCGTGTTGCGCAGGATGGTGAGGTCGACCGACGAGGTGAAGAACTCCGCGTAGCGGGGCAGCGCGTCGGACCCGAAGGCTGTGGCCAGCACCGCGACGAGCGGGACGACCGCGCCGATCGTCACCAGCACGATGCTGGCGATGATCAGTGCCTGGACGCCCAGATCGCGTCGGGGCCGTCGGGGGCCGGCCGCCGTCGGGCCAGCGGCCGGCGCGGGCTCGGACAGCAGGACGGTCATGACTTCGGTGCCTGCGCGACCTCGACGTCGAACCGCTTGTTCAGGGCCAGCTTGGCCCTGCCGGCCTCGACGGCGTCGTACTTCACCAGCGTGAGGTCGGCCAGCTTGACCACCTTGTCGGACACCTTGGCGTTCGGGTTCGTCGGGAACTGGTACGCCTTGACCGACGGGCCGATCTCCTGCGCCTCGGTGGTCAGGGCCCAGTCGATGAACTTCCGGCCGCTGGTCGCGTTCTTGGCGTTCTTGACCAGTGCGACGCCGCCGGTCTCGTAACCGGTCCCCTCCGAGGGGAAGCTGACCTTGAGGTCGGGGAAGCCGGCCTCGATGGTGGCGACGCAGTCATGCGAGAAGATCAGCCCGACCGCGACCTCGCCGCGCGCGGTCATCTGCCCCGGCGCCGAGCCGGACTTGGTGTACTGCAACACGTTCGGATGCAGCTTGCGCATGTACTCCAGCGCCTTACCCTGGTCGCCGCCGGCCAGGGTGACCTGGGTCCAGAGCGCCGTGTACGCGGTGCCGGAGGTGGACGGGTGGGCGATGCCGATGTCCTTGGACAGCTTCGGGTCGAGCAGGTCCGCCCACGAGTCGGGCACGTCGATGCCCTTCTCCGCCAACAGCTTGGTGTTGCTGCAGAAACCCAGTGCCCCGACGTACACGCCGGTCCAGTAGCCGGCCGGATCCCGGTACTCGGCGGGGATGACGGTGGCGTTCGGCGACACGTACGGTTCGAGCAGGCCCTCGTCGCCGGCGGCGGCGTACCCGTCGGCCGGACCGCCGTACCAGACGTCGAACTCGGTGCTGCCCTTACCGGCCTTGATCCGGGCCAGTGCCTCGCCACTGGAGAGCCGGACGAAGTCGGCCTTGACCCCGGTCGACTCGGTGAACTTCTTCGTGGTCGCGGCGCACCAGTCCTCGGTCGCGCCGCACACCACGTGCACGACCCCGCTGTCCCGGCCGACGTCCGCACCGCCGTCGGTACGCGCGCACCCGGCCGCCGTGACGGCGACCGCCGCGAGCAGCGCGGTCCCCCACGTCGCGCCGCGCCGCGACACCCCTGTCCACACCATGGTGACCTCCACCTATCTGCGCCGAAGCAGGCTTCGGAGTAATGTTTCGGCCAGGTTAGGGCCGGGTGAACGACCCTCCGGTGACAGCGACGTGAGCCATGGTGACGCCGTTGTCACCCGGGAACGACCGTGCCGGCCGCACCGCCGGCCGGGGCCTCCACCGGCAGGTCGGGCATCAGGTAGCCGACCCCGCGGAGGGTACGGATGTACACCGCGCCGCCCGGCAGGCCGGACAACCGGGACCGCAGCCGGTACACGGTGGACTTGACCACGTCGCGCCCCCCGATCAGGTCGCTGGTACCCCACACCTCGCGCAGCAGGTCCTGCCACGAGTGCGGGACCCCGGGCCGGGTCGCCAACTGCGTCAACAGCTTGAACTCGGTGAACGGCAGGTCGAGCGGGTGCCGCCCGAGGGTCGCCCGCCGCGCGGCCGGCTCGACGACCAACTGGCCGACCCGGATCACCAGACCGCTCTCCCGCCGACGGCGGACCAGCGCCTGGGCCCGCAACGCCACCTCACGCGGATGGAACGGCTTGGACACGTAGTCGTCGGCGCCGTGTTCCAGGCCGGCGATCACGTCGTCGTGCTGGTTCAGCGCGGTGAGCAGCATGACCGGTACGTCGTGCCGGGCCCGGATCCGCTGGCACAGCGTCAACCCGTCCATCGCGGGCATCAGCACGTCCAGCACGACCAGGTCGATGGCGTGTGACCGGAGCAGGTGCAGCGCCGTCGCCCCGTCGTGCGCGGTGAACACCGTGAAGCCCTGGGTCTCCAGGGCGAACTCGACGATGAGCGTCATCTGCGGCTCGTCGTCGACCACCAGCGCGACCGGCCCGCCCGACCGGCTCTCGGTCACCCCGGTCACGACCGCCCCGGCAGGGTCAGCAGGAAGGTCGTCCCCCGGGTCGACGCGGTGTGCACCATGATCTCACCGCCGTGCAGTTCCACGATCGTCTTCGTGATCACGAGACCGAGGCCGGTCCCGTCCGCCAGGGGTCGTCCGGTGGCGAACCGGTGGAACAACCGGTGCCGTTCGGCCCGGGTCATTCCCGCACCGTCGTCGGTGACGTACAGGGCGACGCCGGTGTCGATCAGCGCGACCCGGACGTCGATGCTGCCCCCCGTCGTGGTGAACCGGCTCGCGTTCGACAGCAGGTTGGTCAACGCCTGGGTCAGCAGCATGGGATCGGCGGGGATGCGGGGCATCACCTGCGGCACGTCCAGGCTGATCCGTTGCTGGCGCTGCGCGCACAGCGGTCGCATCGCGGTGACGACGTCACGCACCACCACCGACACGTCCACCTTCTCCGGCCTCGGGGTGAACAGCCCCGCCTCGATCTTCGCCTGGATCAGCAGGCTCTCGCACAATCCGATCACCTGCGCGGACTGGTGGTCGATGACGTGCAGGAACCGCTGCTGCATCGGCGTCAGGGTGCCCGGACCACCTTCGAGCAGCAGCTCCACCGATCCCTTGATCATGCTCAGTGGCGTACGCAGCTCGTGGCTGAGCGCCGTCACCTGGTCCGCGCGCCGCTGTACCAACTGCTCCAACTGGCGCAGCTCGGTGATCCGGGCGGCCGACGCGCGCCGCATGTGCCGGGCGACCAGCGACGCGCCGACGACTCCGCCGACGACCAGCGCCAGCAGTGACCACCAGCCGGCCGCATCCATGCCCGTCCTCCTCAGCGCGTCCGTGCGCAGACGCCGGCACCCACCGCAGGACCAACCCCGTCACGTACCGCCGTCGGCACTGCCGACCGTCCACGGCGGTCCCCGCGCATTCTGTCCGCCCGGGGCAGGTACCACAACGGCCCAGCGGCGGGCCCAGTTCACGTGGGAGGCCCATTTCTGCTCGCCGGGGTGGCGTGGCGGCAGCACCCCGGGCCGGGCGGCGCCGGCTCGGGTCGTGGTCAGTCCCGCAGCGGGTACGGGACGAAGGTGCTGCGGTTCTCGTCCAGGTCGAGTTGCCGGCTGATCGGCGCGGCGGCCCGCTGCGGGCAGGTCATCCGTTCGCAGGTCTTGCAGCCGGGGCCGATCGGGGTGGCGGCGTCGGCGGCGTACAGGTCCATCCCGGTGGAGTAGACCAGCCGGTCGGCGTGCCGGGCCTCACAGCCCAGGCCGATCGCGTACACCTTGCCGGGCTGGTTGTAGCCGCCGTGGTGCCGGGTGATGGTGCGGGCGATCCACAGGTAGCGCTGCCCGTCGGGCATCGTGGCGACCTGGACGACCACCCGGCCGGGTGAGCTGAACGCCTCGTAGACGTTCCAGAGCGGGCAGGTGCCGCCGGTGTGCGAGAACGGGAAGCCGGTGGCGGACTGGCGTTTGGACATGTTGCCGGCCCGGTCGACCCGGACGAAGGAGAACGGCACCCCCCGGGCGCGGGGGCGTTGCAGCGTGCTGAGCCGGTGGCACACCGTCTCCCAGCCCATCGCGAAGTGCTGGGTGAGCAGGTCGATGTCGTAGCGGTGCTGCTCCGCCGCGGCCAGGAACTGCCCGTACGGCAGGATCAGCGCGGCGGCGAAGTAGTTGGCCAGACCGACCCGGGTGAGGATCTGGGTCTGGACGTCGTCGAACCGTTCCTCCTCCACGATCTCGTCGATGACGTCGGCGAACTCCAGCAGCGCGATCTGCGCCGCCATCCGCATGGCCTCCTGGCCGGCCCGCAGCGACGTCGACAGGTGCAGGGTGCGGGTCTGCGGGCGGTAGCGGTGCAGTTCGCCGCCGAGCGAGACGGCGTCGTCGCGGCGGACGTGGACGGCGTGCCGCTGGGCGAGCCGGTCCTGCAGGACGGCCCGGACCCCACCCCGGCGCAGGCCGATGGACGCGGCCAGCCGCTCGGCGGCCTCGTCCAGGTCCGGCAGGTAGTTCTGCCGGCGGTAGAAGAACTCGGTCACCTGGTCGTGCGGGCTGCGGCCGACCGTCTCCCGGTCACCGAGCAGCTCGGCCAGCTGCTCGTCGGCCTGCCGGTACCGGCGGTGCAGGTCGATGACGGCCTCGGCGACCTCGGGCAGCCGGGTGGCCAGCTCGGTGAGGTCGGCGACGGCCATCCGCCCGGGGAGTGCCTCGCGCAGGCCGGCGACCAGCCGTGGGGTGTCCCGTGGGGCGAAGACGGTGGGGTCGACGCCGAAGACCTCGGTGATGCGCATGAGCACCGGGACGGTCAGCGGTCGCGCGTCGTGTTCGATCTGGTTGAGGTAGCTGGCCGAGATGTTCAGCAGGCGGGCCAGGTGCGACTGGCTCAGCCCCCGGTCCTCGCGCATCCGGCGCAGTCGGGCGCCCGCGAAGGTCTTGGCGATCTCCCTCACCTCCCCACCGGCGGATGCCACCGCACCGTTTGCAGGCTGCGAATATACCCCTTCGCAACTTCGCAAAATGGTGCGGGAAATTCCCAGAACTTGGCATTTTCCGTCCCTCGACCCGGCCCCGGGCACCGTGTGACCGTTGGCGACACGCCGCACCGGCATCCGGGTTGGCGCCGCACGGGTGGGTCGACCCGCCCGGCGTCATCGACATCCGAGGGGACGACATGATGCAGAACGCCGTCGAGCAGTTGCGTACCGAGTGGGAGACCAGTCCGCGCTGGCAGGGGGTACGACGCAGCTACCGGGCCGAGGACGTGGTGCGGCTGCGCGGGGCGATCCAGGAGGAGCACACGCTGGCCCGGTACGGTGCCGACCGGCTGTGGCAGCTGCTGCACAGCGAGGACTACATCCACGCCCTGGGCGCGCTCACCGGCAACCAGGCCGTGCAGATGGTCCGGGCCGGCCTGAAGGCCATCTACCTCTCCGGCTGGCAGGTGGCCGCGGACGCCAACCTTGCCGGGCACACCTACCCCGACCAGAGCCTCTACCCGGCCAACTCGGTGCCCGCGGTGGTCCGCCGGATCAACAACGCCCTGCTGCGCGCCGCCCAGATCACCACCGCCGAGGGCGACGACGGCGGGATCAACTGGCTGGCGCCGATCGTCGCCGACGCCGAGGCCGGCTTCGGCGGACCGCTCAACGCCTACGAGCTGATGACCGCGATGATCGCGGCCGGCGCGGCCGGGGTGCACTGGGAGGACCAGCTCGCCGCCGAGAAGAAGTGCGGTCACCTCGGCGGGAAGGTGCTCGTCCCCACCGGGGCGCACATCCGCACCCTGGAGGCGGCCCGGCTGGCCGCCGACGTCGCCGGGGTGCCGTCGGTGGTCATCGCGCGTACCGACGCGCAGGCCGCCACGCTGCTCACCACGGACGTGGACGAGCGGGACCGGCCCTTCGTCACCGGCGAGCGGACCGCCGAGGGCTTCTACCGGGTGCGCAACGGTGTCGAGCCGTGCATCGCCCGGGGCCTGGCGTACGCCCCGCACGCCGACCTGCTCTGGATGGAGACCTCCACCCCCGACCTGGAGGTGGCCCGCCGGTTCGCCGAGGCGATCAAGGAGCAGTACCCGGACCAGCTCCTCGCCTACAACTGCTCGCCGTCGTTCAACTGGCGCAAGCACCTCGACGACGCCACCATCGCCAAGTTCCAGCGGGAACTCGGCCACATGGGCTACCGGTTCCAGTTCATCACCCTGGCCGGTTTCCACGCCCTCAACTACTCGATGTTCGACCTGGCCCGGGGGTACGCCGCCGACGGCATGTCCGCGTACGTGGCGTTGCAGGAGCGGGAGTTCGCCGCCGAGCCGGTCGGCTACACCGCCGTCAAGCACCAGCGTGAGGTCGGTACCGGCTACTTCGACCTGATCAGCACCGTGCTCAACCCCGCCGCCGAGACCACCGCCCTGCGCGGTTCCACCGAGGAGGAGCAGTTCGCGTGAGGTACGAGATCATCGGTCCGATGGCCGAACGGTTCGACGAGGTCCTCACCGCGGAGGCGCTGGACTTCCTGGTCGCGCTGGACAGTGAGTTCGCCGCCCGCCGGGTGGCCCTGCTGGACACCCGCCGGGCCCGCCGGGACCGGTACGCCACCGGCCAGCTGCCCGACTTCCTCCCCGAGACCGCCGCGATCCGCGCCGACCCCACCTGGCGGGTCGCCCCGCCGGCACCCGGCCTGGTCGACCGGCGGGTCGAGATCACCGGACCGACCGACCGCAAGATGACCGTCAACGCGCTCAACTCCGGCGCGAAGGTGTGGCTCGCCGACTTCGAGGACGCCACCGCCCCCACCTGGCACAACGTCATCAGCGGGCAGCTCAACCTGATGGATGCCCTGGACCGGCGGATCGACTTCACCGACCCGCGCGGCAAGCGGTACGCCCTCGGCGAGGAACTGGCCACGATCGTCGTCCGGCCGCGCGGCTGGCACCTCGTGGAGAAGGGCATCGCGGTGGACGGGCGGCCCATCTCGGCCAGCCTGGTCGACTTCGGGTTGTACCTGTTCCACTGCGCCCGCCGGCAGCTCGCCGCCGGCGCCGGACCGTACTTCTACCTGCCGAAGCTGGAGAGCCACCGCGAGGCCCGGCTGTGGAACGACATCTTCGTCTTCGCCCAGCGTCGACTGGGCCTGCCGCAGGGCACCATCCGGGCCACCACCCTGATCGAGACGATCACCGCGGCCTTCGAGATGGAGGAGATCCTGTACGAGCTGCGCGAGCACTCGGCGGGTCTGAACGCCGGCCGGTGGGACTACATCTTCAGCGTGATCAAGAACTTCGGGCAGTGGTCGGACTTCGTCCTGCCGGACCGTGCCGAGATCACCATGACCGTGCCGTTCATGCGCGCGTACACCGAACTGCTGGTGGCGACCTGCCACCGGCGCGGCGCGCACGCGATCGGCGGGATGGCCGCGTTCATCCCCAGCCGCGATCCGGAGGTCAACGAGGTGGCCCTCGGCCGGGTCCGGGCGGACAAGCGGCGGGAGGCCGGCGACGGGTTCGACGGTTCGTGGGTGGCCCACCCGGGCCTGGTCGACACCTGCCGCGAGGAGTTCGACGCGGTGCTCGGTGACCGCCCGAACCAGCTCGACCGGCTCCGCGCCGACGTCGGTGTCACCGCCGCCGACCTGCTCGCCGTCGACAAGACCCCGGGCCAGGTCACCGCCGCCGGCCTCCGGTCCAACATCGCGGTCGCGCTGCGCTACATCGACGCCTGGCTCGGCGGCGCGGGCGCGGTGGCCCTGTGGAACCTGATGGAGGACGCGGCGACCGCCGAGATCTCCCGCTGCCAGGTCTGGCAGTGGCTGCACCACGGCACCCCGCTGGCCGGCGGCGGCTGCGTCACCGAGGAGCTGGTCCGCTCCATCCTCGCCGAGGAACTGGCCGCGCTGGTCGCGGAACGCGCCGGGGACGACCGGGAACGCGCCGAGCAGGCCGCGCGGATCGTCGAGGACACCGCGCTCGGCGAGGACCTCCCGGCGTTCTTCACCACCGGGGCGTACGCCCGGCACCTCGGCCCGCACGCCAGGGCCGCTGTGCCGTCCCGCTGACCTGCCGACCGCACCGGGGCCGGGACGGGGGCTGCCCCGTCCCGGCCCCGGTGCGGTCCCGACAGCGCCCGCTCCGCTCCTCGTCTCCCCGGTCAGACCGAGCGCCGCCCGACGGGCACCACGGCCTACTCGACCCGCTCGGGACTGGATGTGGCCGCGAAGCGCAGGCCGGGCAGGAGCAACAGCCAGGTGGCGACGTTGAACGGCCCGGTCAGCACCGGGATGCCCAGCGGGCCGAGGAAGGTGGCCATCGCCATCTGGACGACGAGCGTGAAGGCGATCCCGAACAGCGTGTACGCGGTCACCAACACGCCGGGCCGGTGCAGCACGACACCCACCGCCACCGCCGTCAGGACCGCGTTGAAGCCGAACAGACCCTTGTCGAGCGAAGCCCCGTCGGCGCCGAACCAGAGCGCCAGCAGGGTCGCCCCCACGCTGCCCACGACGGCGAAGAGCGCCGACCACCAGGAGTTGACCAGCAGCGCGACGACGATGAGCAGACCACTGATCCAACTGTCGATCAGGAAGACCTGGGAGACCCCACGCAGGAAGGTGGGTACGAGATCCCAGTCGAAGGTGCCGCCGGCCGCCGCCTGGCCACCCGGGAGTCGCGGCGGCAGCCGGGTCGTCACCACGAAACGGTCGAACTGGTAGGCGGCCAGCAGCAGCGCCCAGGTCGTGAGGACGAACGGGAAGGTCAGGGCGGTCAACCCCCACCGCGTGAGCACGGCGTTCAGGGCGAGCGTGACCACCGTGGTCGCCGCCGCGCCGAACACCAGGTACAGCCACATCAGGGGACGGTCGGCCAGGAACGTCGGGACCGCGATCCCGGTCAGCAGCGGGCTGAAGCCGAACAGTCCCTGTCGCCACGAGGCCGGGTCGACCCGCAACGCCAGCGCGGTGACGGTCCCCACGACCAGCCCGACCACCGCGCCGACGGCGGCCCGGGGCAGACCGTTGTCGATCGCTCCCCAGCCGACGGCGATCAGGATGAGCAGGCCGGTGAGCGGATTGTTCTGGAGCAGTACCTGCGCCGCCCCGCGGAGGCAGGTGTCGACGAACCGGACCAGCGGGTTACCGTCGGCCAGGTCGTTCCAGCGCCGCGTGAGGGCAGCCACGTCGGTCTCCTGTCAGGTCAGCGCCAAATGAAGGCCGGCGGAAAGGTGCATCCGGTCATCTCTTCCCGGGCAGCCGTACCGAGGGCACGAACCGCCGCCAGGTCCGGTTCCGTCTTCTGGCCGGGGACCTGGAAGGCGAGGACCGACCTCGTGGGGGCAGGCGGCCGTGCGACCGGACGTACCAACAACCGCCGCCACGGTCACCTCTTCCGCCAGAAGAATCCCTCCCGCATTTCTACCAATGACACGGAGTTTCTGGACAAAAACCCATAAATCTCTGTGGCCCTGGTCGTCACGGTCGACAGCAACCCGGCCATCCTCGGCCTGTGGGTCGCTTTCTGACGGGCTCGTTTCAGGAAGGTCCGCCGGTCCAGATCCCGCGCCCGCGCGGTCACGACGAACGTGACCGCGCCGGCCGGCGGCGCACACACCGCCACTACAAGGGGTAACCTGGCGCGGGAACCGTCCGAGGGCGATCGGGTCGTCGACCCCGTCAGGCATTGCTGCCAGATTCGGTCTGTCCTTCAGGGCCCGGCATCGGTCGGGCTCGACCTCGACTGAGGAGACAGACATGGCGGTAGGGGTGTTTGCGGGCATCCCGGTGCGCGACTACGACAGCGCCCTGGAGTGGTACAAGCGGCTGCTCGGTGCCGAACCGGCCTTCTATCCGAACGAGGTCGAGGCGGTCTGGCAGTTGGCCGAGGATCGGTATGTGTACATCATCCAGGATCCCGACCGGGCCGGCGGAGCCGTCGGCATGATCTGGGTCGACGACCCGGTCGCCGAGGTTGCGAGGATCTCCGGACGGGGCCTGGAGCCGGTCGACGTCGAGAAGCACGGCTCGGTCTGGAAGTACGTCTTCAACGACAGCGACGGCAACGAGACGGGAATCGGCGGAGACGTCTCGAGGACCGGATGATCACCGGTACCGCAATGAGCCGGACAGAGATCACCGACCTGGTCCGCAGCCTGGGCGACATCATCGCCGTGCTCCGCGACGCCGACCCCGCCGACAGGGCCGGGGCCTACCGGCAACTCGGCCTCCGCCTCGTCTACCAGCCGGAAACACAAACGGTCCGCGCTGAAGTGAATCTCAACGCGGACCGTGGGTGTATGGATCGTGTCCGAGGGGGGACTTGAACCCCCACGCCCTATACGGGCACTAGCACCTCAAGCTAGCGCGTCTGCCATTCCGCCACCCGGACCTGCTCATGCAGCTCGACCTCACCGGGCCAAGCGATCTGCCGCCTGGCAGCCGGTCCAGCGGGCCGCACGGAGCATTACTGTACACGGCCCGGATGGATCATGCACATCGCCACTGGCCGTCGCCATCCGGGCAGGTCACGGCCTTGATCATCGACGGTGGGCCGGCACGACCTGGCCGTACCGACGCGCCGGTCGACTGGCGCGCGGACGCCGACGGCGGGCAGCATGGCGGGCGTGTCCCAGCCCTCTCCCCTCGCTCCGGTGCAGCACCGGGCGCTCGCGTTACGTGCCGCCGGTGATCTGACCGGTGCCTGCCGGCTCCTGGACGACGTCCTCGAAACTGCCCGGCCGAGCCTCGGCGCCGATCATCCCGAGGTGCTGGGTACCGCGCAGATGCTGGCCCGGTTCCACCGGGAGGCCGACGATCCGGCCGGCGCCCGGCGGGTCCTGGAGGTCGCGCTGGAGGCCGCCCTGCGCCGTACCGGTGACGACAACCCGCTGGTCCTGACCCTCTCCGCCGACCTGGCTGGGGTGGCGCAGGAGTTGGGCAACCGGCACGAGGCCCGCCGGAACTACCTGCGGGTGGCGACGGCCGGTCCCGCCGTACTCGGCCCGGACCACTGGGCGGTGACCGCCGCCCGGGAGTACCTGGGGGACGCCGCTCCCGCCCTACCGACCCCGACCCCACCAGCACCAGCC
>NZ_WVUH01000349.1 GCF_017614955.1 Micromonospora echinofusca | reverse complement strand
GGCGGCGGGACGTAGCCACCGGGCTGCGGTGCGGGTGCCGGAGCACCCTGCGGAGCGGCCGGGGCCCCGTGCGTCCGGTTCCAGTTGGCCTCCGCGTCGAAGAGCTTCTCCAGCTCGCCACGGTCGAGGAAGATCCCCCGGCACTCGGTGCACTGATCGACCGTCACGCCGCTGCGCTCGTACTGGCGCATGTCTCCGTGACACTTGGGACAGGTGAGATGCATCATCCGACCGTACCCGGTCGATTCAGCCCTTCGCTCGTAGCGCCTCGACGACCTCCCGGTCGGACACCTCGTGGAAGTCGTCGTAGTACCGGCTCACCGCGCCGAACTCCGGCGGACGCTCGGGACAGACCACCTCGTCGGCCTCGGCAGCGAGCATGTCGTACGCCTCCGGGGAACCGACCGGCACCGCCACCACCACCCGCTGCGCCCCCAACTGCCGGGCGACGGCGACGGCGGCCCGGGCGGTGGCCCCGGTAGCCAGCCCGTCGTCCACGATGACCGCGGTACGCCCGTCCAGTTCCAGCGGTGGACGACCGGCCCGGTAGAGCTGCTCCCGCCGGTCCAGTTCGGCCTGTTCGGTCCGGACCACCTCAGCCACCTGCCCGGCCGGCAACTGGGCGGCCGGCGACTCGTTGCGCACCTGGACACCTCCCGGCCCCAGCGCACCGAACGCCACCTCGGGGGCCAGCGGCATCCCGAGCTTGCGGACCACCAGCACGTCAAGGGGGGCGTGCAGCCGGTCGGCGATCACCTCGGCCACCGGCACGCCACCCCGGACCAGTCCGAGTACGGTCACGTCCGGACGCCCGGCCAGTCCGGAGAGCAGTCCGGCGAGGGTCTCCCCGGCATGCTCACGATCACGGTAGGTCGTCATGCCTCAGGTGTACGCCCTCTTCGGCTGGCGTACCCGCGCTTCGGCCCAGATGCCGGAAACCCGGGCCCGACCGGTGGGCCCGGGTGTGGTCAGAGCCGGCTGCCGACCGCCCAGCCGGCAGCGGCGGCGGTCAGCCCGGCGCCGAGGGTGACCACCACGTTGAGTACCGCCCAGCGCCGGCCCGCCGGCCCGGACCGGGCCAGGTGGACCGTCTCGTAGCCGAAGGTCGACCAGGTGGTCAGCGCCCCGCAGAATCCGGTTCCCGCGAACAGGCCGAGCCAGCCGGGGATGGTGCCGCCGGCCCCGGCGAGCAGGCCGAGCAGGAGCGAACCGGCCAGGTTGACCAGCAGCGTCCCGGCGGGCAGCCGTCCCTCGACGGTGCGCGCGGTGACCGCCCGGTCGACCAGGAAGCGGCCCACCGCGCCGAGTGCGCCGCCGAGCACGACCAGGAGGACGGTCACCGCGACACCCGTGCCATCAGGCGGTCACCCAGGAGTACGGCGCTCAGCCCGCCCACGAGGGTGCCCAGGACGTACCCGAGGGCGAGGCCGGGGCGCCCGGCGGCCAGCAGTTCCCGGGTCTCCACGGCGTAGGCGGAGAAGGTGGTGAAACCACCGAGGACACCGGTGCCGAGGAACGGGCGGAGCAGCGGGTGCGGGGCGATCCGTTCGGTGATGACGTGCATCAGTGCCCCGAGCAGGGCACATCCGACGAGGTTGGTGACCAGCGTCGCCCAGGGGAGGGAGCCGGGGGCGTGCGACCAGGCGACGGCGAGCCCGTAGCGGGCTGCCGTACCGAGTGCGCCGCCGACCGCCACGGCGGCGACGACGTCCGCCGGTACCCGCCCGGCCGCCCGGTTCATCCGCCGGACCTGGCGACCGGTCTGCCGACCCGGGGGCGTTCCGGCGCCTGTCGGGCGGGGGCGAGCGCGGGTGCCCAGAGCAGGAACGCGACCGGGTAGAGAAGGTAGCCGAACCGGGTGGCGGGCATCAGCAGGATCGCCGCGAGCAGGCCGTACCCGCAGATGAGGGCACCGGCGGCGGCCGTGCGGGGCGGTCGGCGGACGAGCCGGACGGCGATCACCAGCCCGGCGACGACCAGCGCGGCGGCGGCGACCGTCCGCCCGGCGGGCAGCGTCTGGGCGATCAGGTACCCGGGGAACGGCGACGCGGCGGGGCTGCTGACCAGACCCTGACCGAGGGGGAACCGGAGCACGTTCTCCACCAGGGCCGACGAGTCGACCAGGTGCACCGGCACCAGGGCGGCGACCGGTAGCCCCACGGCGCCGACGGCGAGCCGCAGGCCGTCCCGCCGGCCCCGGGTGACCGCCCAGGCGAGCAGGACCAGGGCGACCGGCCAGGCGAGGAGCTTGAGTGCGGCGGCGAGCCCGACCGCTGCACCGGCCGCGCCGGGTCGTCCGGCTGCGGCCAGGGCCAGGGCGAGCAGGCAGAGCGCGAGGACCGGAAGGTCGTCGCCACCGGTGGCGAGCGTGAGCGCGCAGACCGGCAGCACGGTCGCCGCCTGCACCGCCCGGAGCAGCACCGGCCCGGTGGCCGGGGACGCCCCGGTGCCGGGACCGGCCGGGGTACCGGGCCCGTCGACCACCCCGACCGGGGAGCGTCGGAGCACGGCCACCGCGACAGCCAGGGCAACTGCGGTGACCAGGGCGAACATCAGCCGGGCATCGGTCCACCAGGCGGTCCCGACGGCCCGGGGCAGGCCGAAAAGAGCCATGCCCGGCTGGTACGGGGTGTACCCGAGCAGCTGCTCACCGGCGGGGAGGGCGGCGATCTGGTCCCGCCCGAGGTACGGGGTGCCGGTGTCGAGCAGCCGGATCCCGGCCTGCTCGATGACGGTCACCTCCTCCTGGGCCCGGTCGGTCCGTCCGGCAGCCCGTTGCCCGCTCTGTACGACGAGCGGGAGCAGAGCGGTGGTCGTCCAGGTCAGGACGGTGAGCCAGGCCCGGGCGGCGGTACCGGCCAGCGGGGCGGCCGGGTCGGCGCGCCGGGCGAGCAACTGCCCACCGACGGCGAGCGCGGCGGCCAGGTAGCCGACGGTGGCGACGGCACCCCAGGCGCGGTGCGGAAGCAGGGTGGAGGTCGCTGCGGTTACCGCGGCGAAGATCGCAGAAAGTGCGTAGAGGCCGAGGTCGACGTGCAGGCCGCCACCGGACTGGTCCAGCCGCTGCCAGACCCGCCGGCCCCGGTCGCTGCGGGACCAGACCCGCCGGCCCCGGTCGGTGCGGGCCGTCGGGGCGCCCACCCCGGGTCGGGTGGCGGGCGGCGGGTCGGCGTGGATCACGCCGGCAAGTGTGGCAGACGGTCCCCCCGGCCACGGCCGTTCGGGCGTCGTCCGGGGGCGAGCCGGATCACCGCGCCGGTGTCGTGCAGGGCCGGCGCCAGGGCGCCCGGCCGGCCGCCCGTCCCCCGGCGCAGGGTGGCGAGCAGTTGCCCGGTCGGCATCGGCCGTCCGAAGAGGTGCCCCTGACCGGAGGTGCAGCCCAGCTCCCACAGGGCCCGGCGCTGCGGCTCGCTCTCCACGCCCTCGGCGACGACCACCAGGTTGAGACTGCGCCCGAGGTCGAGGGTGGACCGGATGACGGCGGCAGCCTCGGCGGAGCTCTCCATGGTGGTCACGAAGGTGCGGTCGATCTTCAGCTCGTGCACCGGGATGCGGGAGAGCAGGGAGAGGGACGAGTACCCGGTGCCGAAGTCGTCCAGGGCGAGGCGGATGCCCTCGTCGCGGAGCCTGCCGAGGACCCGGTCGACCACCTCCAGTTGGCTGAGGGTCAGCGTCTCGGTCAGCTCCAGGTGCAGTCGGTCCGGCGGGAGGTCGTGGGCGCGCAGCCGGGCCAGTACGGAGCCGGGGAAGCGGGGGTCGAGCAGGCTGCGGGGGGAGACGTTCACCGCGACCGGCAGGTCGAAGCCGGCTTCCCGCCAGCTCCCGGCCGCGATCAGGGCCTGGTCGAGGACCGCCTCGGCGAAGGCGGGGAGCAGGCCGGACCGTTCGACGGCGTCCAGGAAGCGCAGCGGGTCGATGGTGCCGTGGACGGGGTGGTGCCAGCGGGCCAACGCCTCGGCGGAGACCACCTCGCCGGTACCGAGGTCGACGATGGGCTGGAAGTTGACGGTGAACTCGTGGTCGGCCACGGCCCGGGGCAGGTCGCCACCGAGGGTGAGCCGGCCGAGGTCCGCGCTGTCCCGGGTCGGCGCGTACGTGGCGGTCCGCTGGCCGGTCCGCTTGGCCTGGTACATCGCCACGTCGGCGCGGCGCAGCAACTCGGCCATGCCACCGGCGCTCGGCGCGACGGCGATCCCGCCGCTGGCCTCGATGCTGATCCGCATCCCGTCCAGGTCCAGTGGTTCGTGCAGCGCGCCGAGCAGGGTCTCGGCCCGGTGGGCGGCCATCGCGGGTGCCGACAGTCCGCGCAGGAGTACGGCGAACTCGTCACCGCCGAGCCGGGCGACCAGGTCGTCGGGTTGTGCGGCGTGGCGCAGCCGTTCCGCGACCTGGGTGAGGACCCGGTCCCCGGCGGCGTGCCCGAGGGTGTCGTTGACCTCCTTGAAGTGGTTGAGGTCGATCAGCAGCAGGGCGGTCACCCCGTCCGCGTGGCGGTGGCTGAGCTGGAGGTTGCCCTGGTCGAGCAGTTGCCGCCGGTTGGCCAGCCCGGTCAGCGCGTCGTGTGCGGCGGCGTACGCGTGCTGCTCGGCGGCGCGGGCCAGTTCGGCGTACGCCTGCGCGTTGCGGACCGCGGTACAGAGCGCGGAGGCGAACGTACGGAGGGTGTACCGCTCCCGTTCGGAGAGTTTCACCGGCCCCCGGAAGCGGAGCCGGAGTACGCCGATGTCGGCGGTCTGGTCGTGGCCCTCCAGGGGCGCGACGATGACCGCGCCGTGGACGGTGCTCGGGATGCCGCCGGGCGGCCCGTCGTAGCTGACCGTGGTGCTGCCCCGGACCAGCCGACCGGTCTCCCGCAGCTCGATCTCCACCTCGTCGGCGGAGAAGAGTTCGGTGGCCCGGGTGACGGCGGTGGTGAGCACCTTGTCCAGGTCGACCACGTTGAGCGCGTCGGTGGTCCGGGCCAGCCGCTGCCAGGCCTGCTGCTCGGTACGGGCGTTGACCCGGTTGGAATGGAACAGGTGGAGGCTGAACACCAGCGCCGGTACGGCCAGCAGGAGCCGGTTGTCGTTGTCGTTGCGCAGGATGGCCACGGTGCCGGCGATCACCACGAACCGGGCTATCGCGGCACCGAACCGCAGATCCCAGTCGGCTCGGAACAGCTCCCGTCGGCCGGTCCCGGTGGCGAGTGCGATCACCGGAATGGTGATCAGTTCGTCGAGCACCACCGCGATGAAGTACGCCAGGGCGAGCGGGCCGACGAAGGACCGGTCGTCGCTCTGCTCCGTCCAGCCGGCGAGGTGCAGGGCGAGCCCGGCCGCACCGGCCACCAGCATGTTCTTCGCGGTGCCGAAGACCGCCTTGATCGGTGTCATGCGGGTCAGCACGGTGGCGATCGCCAGTCCGCAGCCGGTCGAGAGGACGACCAGTGATGCGGGGGCGACGGCGAGACCGATCATAATCGCGGTCTCGGTCCAGGCGATTAAATGGTGACCGGCCCGGATTCGTACCCGTACCTTCACCGTGAAGCCGACGGCCACCAGAGACGTGATCGCTATTCCGAGTGTGAGCGTTTCGCCGGGGCCCGGAAAATTGACGACAAAACGGTAGAGGGATATCCCGCCGGCAATGGTGGCCGCAACGACGACGAGACCGACTAGCGGCATCAGCCGCCGATCGGTCCCGTTATCTCGTCGGTCTTGTCGAGCCACCCGTGGTCCCTGTGTCGTCACCGATCGCTGCGCGCATCGCAAGACTACTTCCGGTTGCGTCGCCGCAACAGCTTTGTCAGCCCCACTCGTTGGAACGCATGCCGTTCTCCCTCGCGTCTCGGGTGCGGTCCTCCGCAACCGCACCACCGGTGCCTCGTCCGATGAGCACGAGCCTAGAGGAAGGAATGTCTGGATAAGAACACATAAATGTCCTTATGCGCACTATCAGGTAACTATTCGGTGATTCGTCACCGGGTGCATCGGAAGCGAAACCCAGCGCATCCAAAGGTGGTGCGGAGAGATGTCACGTCGTCTCCGTACGGCTACTTGTCAGCAGAACACCTGTGCGTCGGTGCGGCAAGAAGGATGAGCCATGCGAGTACCTTCCGGCAACCGGACATAGGCCGTACTCCGTAGCGTCATCGGTTCCTCACCTGCCGCATTCCGGAGTCGTTACCGCCGTGCCTGTGCCGTACCACGAGGCTCACCGACGTGCCCGACTTTCCTTTTCTGAGAGCACCCGGCAATAGGGCTGGCGGGCCTGCGGTGAGCCCGGACCCGGCGGCTGGCGGCGGGGCGGCGCGGGCTCCGGGACTGTCCGCTCCCCTCGTGCCGGTCGGACCCGGGCATCCCCCGAGGTGACCGGGCGGCGGGTAGGCTCCCGCCGTGACCGATCCCGCCCAGCTCACCCACGTCGACCCGGCCGGTGCCGCCCGCATGGTCGACGTCTCCGCCAAGCCGGTCACCGGTCGCCTGGCGGTGGCGGCCGGCCGGCTGCACACCACGCCCGAGGTGATCGGACTGCTCCGCCGGGACGGGCTGCCCAAGGGCGACGCACTCGCCGTCGGACGGCTCGCCGGCATCATGGGTGCCAAGCGCACCCCCGACCTGATCCCGCTCTGCCACCCGATCGCCCTGCACGCCGTCACCGTCGACCTGGAGCTGGGCGAGCGGACCGTCGAGATCATCGCCACCACCAGGACCGCGGACCGGACCGGCGTCGAGATGGAGGCGCTGACGGCGGTGGCCGTGGCCGGACTCGCCCTGGTCGACATGGTCAAGGCCGTCGACCCGGCGGCCTCCGTCGAAGGGGTACGCGTACTCCGCAAGGAAGGCGGGAAGACCGGCGAATGGGTACGACCGGAGGACCGTCCGTGATCCGCGCCCGGGTCGTCGTCGCCTCCAACCGGGCCGCCGCCGGGGTGTACCCGGACACCAGCGGCCCCCTGCTCGTGGCCGGACTGCGGGAACTGGGCTGCCAGGTGGACGACCCGGTCGTGGTACCTGACGGTGAACCCGTCGCCGGGGCGATCCGGGCGGCCCGGGCCGACGGGGTCGACGTGGTGGTGACCAGCGGGGGCACCGGGGTCACCCCGACCGACCGGACCCCGGAGGCCACCCGCCCCCTGCTCGACTACGAGATCCCCGGCATCGCCGAGGCGATCCGGGCGTACAGCCGGGACCGGGTACCCGCCGCCGTCCTCTCCCGGGGTCTCGCCGGGGTGTCCGGCCGGATGCTCGTGGTCAACCTGCCCGGGTCCACCGGCGGAGCCCGGGACGGTCTCGCCGTCCTCGGGCCGGTTCTGGCGCACACCGTCGACCAGTTGCGCGG
>NZ_WVUH01000348.1 GCF_017614955.1 Micromonospora echinofusca | reverse complement strand
ACCGTTGGGGGTGAGACTGAGCGTAATCAGCTTCCCGATAGCGGCAAGGGATCGATTGACGACTTTCTGTAGTCGCTGAACGGTGGTGTCGGGTCCGGCCCGGATCGGGTGCCGTCGAGGGTGGGAACGTTCCGTGCCGTCAAGATCTCTGAAAAACCTCTAAACTTTCAGAACTATTCAGGTTGATCGACAAGGCTGTGGGGCGGTGGGCGGGTGTCGCGTGCTCAGCTCATGTTCGGACCTGCGCTGCGGGCTGCCATCAGTGACAGTGGCCTGACCCTGAAGGCGGTGCAGAGCCGGCTTGCCCGCCGGGGCGTGCAGGTTGCGGTGCCTACGTTGAGTAGCTGGCAGATCGGGACCAATCGTCCGGAGAGGCCCGAGTCGTTGCGGGCGGTCGCCGTGCTGGAGGAGATCTTCGAACTGTCCCCGGGGTCGCTCACGGCTCTGCTCGGTCCACCCCGGCCCCGGGGGCGTACGGCTCTGCGGGGCGACCGGCGCCGGTTCGACGGAATTCCGGGGGCACCCGCCGTCGCCGAGATCGTGGAGGAGATCTGCCCGGCGTTACGTAATGATGTTCGGGTTCTTTATACCGAGGAAGAGGTGGTGCTCCGGTCCGGACGATTGCTGTCCGAGATTCGTACCCGGTTTCTGGGTGAGGCGTGTCTGGATGGTGTGGACCGCTGCTTCTCGGTCAACTACGCCGAGCCGGGTCACGACCTCGACGCGGTCCGGACGGTGGCCGTCCGGCACTGCCGGCTCGGCCGGGTCCGGCGACGGCACGAGCAGCGGCTCATCGCGAGTGAACTGCTGCTCGACCACGCCTATCGGGTCGGCGAGACTTTCATGATCGAATATTCCTCGGTCATCAACCAGCCGGTCTTCGACGCCGAGTACTTCCGCGCGTTCAACGCACCGGTCGGCCTCTACGTGCTTCAGGTCCGGTTCGACCCCACCGAACTGCCGGTGCGTTGCTACCAGTTCCGGTCGACCGGTCCGGAGCAGACCCGCAGCGAGTTGGAGATCCGGTTGAGCAGTACCTGGTCTGCGCTCCTCTCGACCCAGAGCCCGGGACGTGGGGTCCAGGGTATTCGATGGGAGTGGGAGTGATCCGCCGCACCGGGACGCGCCAGGGAGGCAGGGGGCCCGGGGCGGCTGCACCGGTACCGGCTTGACCGGCTCGTGGTCTGCGACGCAGCGCAGCATTCCCCGCACGGCTGAGGGAACCACACCGTCCCGGCGGATGCCGGTGGCCGGGTCCGTGGATCGTGCCGCCACCCCTGGCGTCGGCAATATCATCTGAGCAGCCGGACGGGTGGGGGTGTGGGTGCGTGGGCCGGTCGCTCGCTTTCCGGGTGAGTCGATGGTCGGCTGCACACCCTGGTCGGCTCGACACGGTTGTCGCCGCCGCGTCCACGGCGGTGTTCGTGCCGGCCGGTGCGGGGCTTGCCGGCTGGGGCGGGCTGCTGCTCTCGGCGGCGCTGACCGGCCCGCTGGCGGTCCGTTCGCGGTACCCGGTGGCGGTGACGATCTGGACCGCAGGTGTGGCCCTGGTGCAGTTGGCTGTCCTGCGGATCCCGCTGCCCGCCGATTTCGCCGTACCGGTGGCTGTCTACACGGTCGCGGCGCACGTCCCGTCGCGGGCGGTGCGGCTGGCGGTACTCGCCGCCGCGGTCGGTGGCGGTGTGGCCGCCGGTTTCCGGTGGAGCACCCCGCCCGCGTACCGGGCGAACGCCCTCGCCGCGGCGGCGGTGCTGGCGGTCGTGGTGGCTCTGGTCTGGCTGGTCGGAAACCTGGTCCGGGGCCGTGCGGCCAACCTGCGGGAGGTGGTGGCGGCCCGGCGGCAGCGGGAGCGTGTCGCGGCGGCCCGGGAGATCCACGATATCGTGGCGCACTCGCTGGCTGTGGTGATCGTGCAGGCTGACGGCGGCCGGTACGCGGCCGGTCATGCCGAGCTGTGGGACCGGGCGCAGGCCGTGGAGGTGCTGGACACGATCGGGCGGACCGCCCGGTCGGCGTTGGGGGAGGTGCGTGGGCTGATCGACCTGCTGCGCGACGAACCGGCCGAGCTGGGCGGGGCGGCTCTGGAGCGCCTAGTCGACGCGGTCCGTGCGGCGGGTCTGCCGGTGCGGCTCGACGCCGGCCGGTCGGTGCTCGACGGGCTGCCTGGGCCGGTACGCACTGCCGTGCTGCGCATCGTGCAGGAGTCTCTCACCAATGTGCTCAAGCATGCCGGACCGGACGCGACGGCCGAGGTCATGGTGGCGCGGACCGGTGCGGCGGTGACGGTACGCGTGGCCAACCGTGGGGTGGCCGGTGCCGACCGGGGTGCCGGACACGGTCTCACCGGGATGGCGGAGCGGGTCGGGGAGTTGGGCGGCACGCTGACCGCAGGCCGACGGTCGGACGGGTTTCTCGTCGAGGTGTCCGTCCCGGCGGGTACGCGATGACGCCGATCCGGGTCTTCCTCGTCGACGACCAGGACCTCGTCCGGGCGGGCTTCGCGATGATCGTGGGCGCTGCTGCGGACATGACCGTCGTCGGTTCGGTCGGCGACGGCCGGTCGGCGTTGGCTGCGCTGCGCCGCCCGGAGCAGCATTGTGACGTCGTACTGATGGACGTCACGATGCCCGGCCTGGACGGTATCGAGACCACCCGGCGGCTGCTCGCCGAGCCGGGCGCACCCCGGGTCGTCATGCTGACCACCTTCGACAGCGACGACAACCTGGTCGCGTCGCTCCGGGCGGGCGCGTCGGGTTTCCTCTCCAAGGATGCCGGTCCGGAGGAGTTGCTGGCAGCGGTGCGGGCCGCCGCCACCGGGGACGCCCCGGTCGCGCCCCGGTTGGTGCGCCGGCTCATCGACCTCTTCGTGCTCGCCACGCCGGAGCCCCGCCCCGCGCCACCTCCGGGGCTGGACCGGCTCACCCCACGGGAACGGGAGATCCTGTCCGCCGTGGGCCTCGGGCTGAGCAACGCGGAGATCGCGGGCCGGCTGCACCTGTCCGAGTCGACCGTCAAGACCCATCTGGGGTCGGTGCTGCGGAAGCTCGGGCTGCGGGACCGGGTGCAGGCGGTCGTCGCCGCGCGGCTCGCCGGGCTCGCCGGCTGAGCGCGTACCCGCAGACCGCCGTGCCGAGCAGCACGAACAGACCGGTGTCCCCGGCGAGGTACTCGTTGACGACGACGGGATGGTCGGTGCGGACCGCGTACATGGTGAGCCAGGCGAACGTGGCGTTGTGCGCGAAGTGGGCCAGTACCGCCGGCCACACGCTGTCCGTGCGGATCCGCAACCGGCCGAAGAGCACCGAGAAGGCCAGCACGCTGCCGGTGAACAGGGCCAGCACCAGGGGCGTGTTCCCCTCGTTGTGGTAGTAGGGCGTGAACAGGATGTAGGGCAGGTGCCAGGCGGTCCAGACCACTCCGCTCACCAGCATGGCGACCCGTTCGCCCAGTCCCAGTAGCCGGGGCAGCAGATAGCCGCGCCAGCCCACCTCCTCGGCGTACGCGAGGACCGGCCCGGTGGCGCAGAGCGACAGCAGGTCGGTCAGCCACGGCCCGGTGGGCGTGGTGAAGCGGGCCAGCCCGATCGTCACCACCGCCACGGCGGCCAGCACGCTCACCCCTGCGGTGGCGAGTACGGTGAACGGCCACTCACGCAGCCCGAGCCGGCCCAGGCCGAGGCGCCGCCAGCCTGCCCGGGCCCAGCCCTCCCGGGTGACCACCAGCAGCATGACCAGCGTGACCAGCAGTGGTGAGATCGCCAGGATCAGCCCGCCGAACAGGTTGGCGGTGCCGGCGGAGACGGCTAGTACGAGAACGATGTAGACCAGCGCCGTAGCGCTGTCGGGGAGTTGTCGGAACACCTGGGCGAGTCTTCGCCACGGGGCGGCGTGGGCCATCCACCCGGAATCGGAATCTCCGGTCCGTCCTCGTACCGGGGGACGAGGACGGACCGGTACCGGGGGACGAGAACGGACGACGGGTCAGATGACGCTGAAGTTCTTCCAGGCGACGTTGTTGTTGAACTGGGTGTTCTGGTAGGCGTTCGGTCCCTCGTAGAGCATCGGGTCGTCGGTGGACACCCAGCGGTACAGCGTGGAGACCAGGCCGGGGGACGAGGTGGTCCAGGGCAGCATCACCGTCGTCACGCCGGATGGGACCGTGACGATCGCCGAGTTGAGGGGTGTCCAGTTGGTCGGCCAGACCGCGGTGGTGCCCATGGTGGTGAAGTAGGCGCGCAGGGTGCCGACGTCGGTGCCCGAGCCGTACGGCCCCGGGTTCCGCAGGGTGACGAAGATGTAGCTGGTCGTGAAGGCGGGTGCGGTGAGGCCGGAGGAGCACGGCACCGGGGTGGGGCAGACCCTGACGTCGGGGCTGTTCCAGTAGGACGCGCTCGGGGTGTTGGGCTCGATGGCGGGGTCCCCGGGGTAGTCCGTCATGTAGACGTCCCTGGGGGTGAGGGTGCCGACGTCGCCGTCGGTCCGGTCGGCTCCGGCGGTACTGCCCAGGGTGAGGGTCGTCGACGCCGCCAGCAGTGCGGCGAGGATCAGTCGGCCGGCCCGGCTGCGCACGCGGGATCGCCTGGTGGTCATGCGGCTTCCTTCCGTCGTATTCCGGAATTCGAGAGCGCGGAACGCCGGGCGCCGAGAATGTGGGACCTCCCGCGCAGCGGCACAACAAACTGTAGACAGTGGCGCATGGCAATGGAATTGCCGACCAATTCGAATGCTCGTCGTGCCCGCGTATGTCGGAGACGGTGCAATTCCTGGATATGGAGAAACGTGGATCGGAGAAAATGCGTCGGCGGCGGTATCAGATGGCGTACCCGATGCTCCTGCGCGTCGTCGGCGTTCGACGTGGCGTCGGTGTTCGACGTCGGCCACGCGGTCCCGGCCCACCCGGTCCCCGGGCCGGGGGTCAGCGGCTGATCCGATATGCGCTGCCGTGCGGCTGTTGCCCTGGTCGGTGCCGCGCTCTTCGGGCCCCTGGGCCCACGGCATTTCCACTTTCCTGCCCGACACTGACTCCTGGCAGATTCCCCATCGCCTCACCCCGGGTGAGCGGCCGGCCCGGAAGAGGTTGCCTGCCTCTACCGGTTGACCGTTTCGCCGGACATCCCCCTGGAGGCAGTAATGCATCTTCCTTTCGTAGCGGGCCGGCTGCGCCTGGCGGTGGCAGCCTCGGCCGTGCTGTCCCTCGCCGTCGGACTCCTGGTCACCCCGGGTCCGGCAGTCGCGTCGGGCTCGACGAGCAACTGCACCACGTACAGCGTCCCGGTGGCGTTGACCGAGGGCGGCCCCGAGGACCAGAGCATCGTGGGTGACCTGTGCCTACCGAAGGTCGGTACCCCGAAGACCGTGCAGTTGCTGGTGCACGGCGGCACCTACGGCCGAACATACTGGGACTTCCCCTACCAGCCCTACCTGTACTCCTACCGGCAGTACGCGAACGCTGCCGGGTACGCCACGTTCAGTGTGGACAGCGTCGGGGTGGGTGACAGTTCGAAGCCGCACAGCAGCCAGATCACCATGGCCGCGACCGCGAAGGCGCTGCACGATGTGATCACCAAGCTGCGGGCCGGCAGCATCGGCCCGGTCGCCTTCCCGAAGGTGATCTGGGTCGGCCACTCGATGGGCAGCGTGACCGGCTGGCAGGGGATCGCGACCCACGGCGGCGTCGACGCGTTCATCGCCACCGGCGCGGTCCGCCCGCTCAGCGCCTCCGCCACCAACCTGATCCTGGCCGACGTCATCCCGGCCGCGCAGGACCCGAAGTTCGCCCCGCTCAACCTGGACAGTGGCTACCTGGCGATCAACCCACCGGCCCGCCAGGCGGCGTTCTACTACCAGCCGATGGTCGACCCGCAGGTCCTCACCGTCGACACCGCCAACCGGCAGACGCTGACCGTCGGCCCGCAGGTCGCCGTCATGGAGATGCTCACCGCGCCGGTGCAGGGCTCGGCGTCGGTGGACATCACCGTGCCGGTGCTCAGCGTGATCGGCGAGAAGGACCACATGTACTGCGCGACGGACGCGCTCGACTGCACGGACTACGCGGCCGTACGGCAGGCCGAGGCGCCCTACTACGCCAACGCCTCCGACTTCGACCTGATCATCGTCCCGGAGACCGGTCACAACCTGAACCTGCACTACACCGCGCCGTTCACCTTCCTCAGCATGCTCGCCTGGGCGGCTACCCATGTCGCCCCGTGACCCTGACCGATCCTGAGGACCGCCCGGCCCTGCGCTGCGCAGGGCCGGGCGGTGTCCGTCAGGGCCGGCCACGGCGGTCGGCGGGGCCGGGGGTCACCGGGACTGGAGGGCCTTCACGTTGTCGCCGAACGTCCAGCCTTTCGAGCCGTCCCAGTTGATCGACCAGGTCATCAGACCCTTCAGGCCGCCCTGGTACGTGTTCCACGCCTGGGCCACCTGGCTCGGTGACATGTACCCGCCACCGGCGCCCACCTGGGCCGGGAGCCCCGGCACCTGCCGGTCGAACGGTACCCGGATGGTGACGCCCTGGATGACCAGCCCGGTGTTGAGGCAGTTGGTCTGCGCGGTGAAGCCCTGGACGGTGCCGGCCGGGTACGAGTCGCCGGAGCAGCCGTACATGCTGCCGTTGTAGTACTGCATGTTCAGCCACCAGAGCCGGCCGTTGTCGGCGTACTTCTTGATGATCGGCAGGTACGAACCCCAGATGGAACCGTAGGTCACGCTGCCGCCGGTGACGTATGCCGTCTCGGGCGCCATGGTGAGTCCGAAGTTGGCCGGCATCTGGGCCAGGACGCCGTCGATGATGCGGATCAGGTTCGCCTGGGAGGTGGAGAGCTGGTTGATGTTCCCGCTGCCGGTCAGGCCGGTCTCGATGTCGATGTCGATGCCGTCGAAGTTGTACCGCTTGAGGATCGGTACGACGGTGGCGACGAACCGGTCGGCGACGGCGGCCGAGCTGAGGTCGATGCCGGCGGTGGCGCCGCCGATGGACAGCAGGATGGTCAGGCCGGCCGCCTTGGCCTGGCACATCTCGGCCGGGGTGGGTACCCGCACGGTGGCGTCCATGCCGTCCTCCCAGAGCACCGTCCCGTCGGAGCGGATCACCGGGAAGGCGGCGTTGATGACGTTGTACCCGTGGGCGGTGATGCGCGGATCGGTGATCGGGATCCAGCCGAGCGGCGGGTGCACACCGTTGGCCGCGCCGTCCCAGTTCTCCCAGTAGCCGTGGAGCACTTTGCCGGTGGGTCGGGACTTGACCGCGCAGGTGTCCGGGCCCGGGGTGCCGGTCGGCGTCGGTGACGGCGTACCGGTCGGGGTGGGCGACGGCGTCGGGCTGGCGG
>NZ_WVUH01000347.1 GCF_017614955.1 Micromonospora echinofusca | reverse complement strand
GCCCCGGCCCGCACCCGCGGCTCTTCGCGGCGGCCTTCCCCGGCAGCGTCAGCGCCACCGAGGACACCTGGGTCTTCGACGCGCCGGATGTGGTCACCGCCCTCGCCGGTCGTGGCTACCACACGGTCTGCGTGGGCGGGGTGGGCTTCTTCAACCCGGCTTCACCGCTCGGCCGGGTCCTGCCCGGCCTCTTCGCCGAGGCACACTGGGAGCCGGAGTTCGGCGTCACCGCCCCGGGCTGCTTCGAGGCGCAACTCGACCGGGTCGACCGGGTGGTGGCCACGGTGCCCGCCGGGCGGCCGCTCTTCCTCTTCCTCAACGTGGCCGCGCTGCACCAACCCAACCGGCACTACCTGCCCGGCACCGCCGACGACGACCTGACCAGCCACGCCGCCGCCCTGGCGTACGTCGACCGGCACATCGGCCGGCTCTTCGCCGCGATGACCGGCCGGGGCCGCCCCTGCCTGGTGGTGCTCTGCTCCGACCACGGCACCGCCTACGGCGAGGACGGCCACACCGGTCACCGGTTCGGGCACGAGGTGGTGTGGACGGTGCCGTACGCACAGGTCGTCCTCGAACCGGGGACGTGGAACCGAACGGGGACCCCGACATGACCGCACTGGACGGCTCGCCCTACCAGGGCTACCTCTACGCGTACCCGCACAAGACGGCGTACCGGCCGCTGCGGCCCCGCCCGGCGCTGCGGGACGTCTGGGCGGGGGAGCGCCGGGACGGGCTCTTCCTCTACCTGCACCTGCCGTTCTGCGAGATGCGCTGCGGGTTCTGCAACCTGTTCACCCGGGCCAACCCGCCCGCCGAGCAGGTGACCCGTTACCTGGCCCAGCTCGGTACCCAGGCCGACCGGGTCGCGGACGCGCTCGGTGCGGCCGACTACGCCCGGATCGCGGTCGGTGGTGGTACCCCCACCTACCTGACCGCCGCCGAACTGACCGCGCTGTTCGACCTGCTCACCCGGTTCGGGGCCCGCCCCGGCGCGGTACCCACCGCGGTGGAGACGTCCCCGGCCACCGCCACCGCCGACCGGATCGCGGTCCTCGCCGAACGGGGTACCACCCGGATCAGCATGGGCGTGCAGAGCTTCCTGGACACCGAGGCGCGGGCGGCGGGCCGCCCCCAGCGCCGGGAAGAGGTGGAGCGGGCGCTGACGGTCATCCGGTCCTCGGGGATCGGCACGGTCAACCTCGACCTGATCTACGGTATCGCCGGGCAGACGGCCCGGACCTGGGCGCAGTCGTTGGCGGCGGCGCTGTCCTGGCAGCCGGAGGAGCTGTTCCTCTACCCGCTCTACGTGCGACCGCTCACCGGTCTGGGCCGTCGGTCCGTGCCGCTCCTTTCCGCCCCCGGGTCCCGGCCGCCGGCCCCGCACGCGGAACACCGGGTGCCGCCACCGGCCGGCGACGACGCCGACCCGGAGTGGGACGCGCACCGGCTGGCGCTCTACCGCCAGGGCCGGGACACGCTGCGCGCCGCCGGCTACCGGCAACTGTCCATGCGCCACTTCCGGCGGGCCGACCTGCCCGATCCGGACGGACCCGACTACTCCTGCCAGGACGACGGGATGGTCGGCCTCGGCTGCGGTGCCCGGTCCTACACCACCGACCTGCACTACTCGTTCGACTACGCGGTGGGGATCGGCCAGGTCCGCGCGATCATCGAGGACTACCTGCGCCGCCCGGCCGGCGACTTCGACGTCGCAGAGGTCGGGTTCGCCCTCGACGGGGTGGAACAGCGGCGCCGTTGGCTGGTCAAGTCGCTGCTGCGGGCGGACGGCTTCGCGCCGGCCGGGTACCGGGAACGCTTCGGTGCCCCGGTGGAGGAGGACTTCGCGGGGCTCACCACCCTGGTGGAGCGGGGCTGGGCCGAGCTGGGCCCGGACCGGGTGGTGCTCACCGACGCCGGCCTGGAGCGCTCCGACGCGATCGGGCCCTGGCTGGTCTCCGGTCCGGTCCGGGCCGCCATGGCGGGGTACGCGTGGCGGTGAGCGGTACCTTCCTCGGGCTGCCCGGTCGGGCCGGCGGCGCACCGCCGGCCGGCGACGGCGTACCGGCCGGTGGCGGACAACCGACCGGCACGGTCGACCCGACCGTGGGGCAGCCCGGGCCGATGCACCTGCGGATCCTCTACCGGGGTCCGCTGGCCAGCTGCAACTACGACTGCCCGTACTGTCCGTTCGCCAAGCGGCGGGACACCCGCGCGCAGTTGCACGCCGACCGGGCAGCTCTGGAGCGCTTCGTCGACTGGGTCACCGCCAACCCGCACGGGGACAGGCTCTCGGTGCTGTTCACCCCGTGGGGCGAGGGACTGACCCGCTCCTGGTACCAGCGCGCCCTGGTGACGCTCTCCCACCTGCCGCACGTGGAGCGGGTGGCCATCCAGACCAACCTGGCCTGCCGGCTGGACTGGCTGGCCGATGCCGACCGGCAGCGGGTCGCGCTCTGGGCGACCTACCATCCGGGGCAGGTCGACCGGGCGGTGTTCCTCGGCCGGTGCACCGCCCTGCACGCGATGGGCATCCGGTTCTCGGTGGGCGTGGTGGGGCTGCCCGGGCATCTCGCCGAGGCGCGGGAGCTGCGTGCGGCGTTGCCGGCGGAGACGTACCTGTGGGTCAACGCGGCCGAGGGCCACCACTACCCGCCGCAGGAGGAGGCCGACTGGTCGGCCCTGGACCCGCTCTTCGGGTACAGCGTCCGGCCGCACCGGTCCGCCGGCCGGTCCTGCCGGACCGGGGAGAGCGTCATCTCGGTGCGGGGCGACGGCGAGGTGCGACGCTGTCACTTCGTCGACACGCCGTTGGGCAACCTCTACGACGGGTCGTACCGGTCGGCGTTGCGGCCTCGCCCCTGCCCGCAGGCGAGCTGCGACTGTCATATCGGGTACGTCCACCTGCGGACGCTGCCGTTGTACGACGTGTTCGCCGGTGGTGTGCTGGAGCGGATCCCGGCGGAGCGGGCCCGGGTGACCCCGTCGACCACCGGCGACAGCGGGTGACCTGCCCGGATCCGACGGCCCCGTGCCCGTCGGATCCGGCCGGAGGCACCCTAGCCGGTGGGTACGACAAAAACCCGCCGGGTCAGGCCGGTACGTCGGTGAAGTGCTCCACCACGGGCGGGCCGGCGAAGTACGGCCCGATCAGCGCCCGCCAGCGGGTGAACCGCTCGGTGGCCCGGAATTCCTGCTCGTGCGCCTCGACCGAGTCCCACTCGACGAGCAGCACGAACCGGGCGGGCGACTCGATCCCCCGGGTCATCCGGACCGACCGGCAGCCGGGGGTGCCGGCCAGCACCGCGTGCCCCTCGGCGTACGCCGCCGCGAACTGCTCCTCCTGACCGGGAACCACATCGATCAGAGCGACCTCAAGCACCATGGCGGCAGCCTCGCACGCTGCGTGGACCGTCGGACGACCGGGGTGTCCGCCGTCCATTTTCTGCTCTAGGGTGAGCGGCCGGATCGCCACGTACGGCGGGATCCACGGGGAGGATGCATGATCGACTGGCTGACCGGTACGGCGGTCACGGTGGCCGGTACCCCCACCACCTGGGCGGAGCTGCTCGGCTTCGCCACCGGGGTGCTCAACGTCTGGCTGGTGGCCCGGCAACGGTTGTGGAACTGGCCGGTCGGCATCGTCAACGTGCTGCTGCTCATGGTGCTGTTCTGGACCGCCGGGCTGTACGCCGACGCCGGCCTCCAGGTCGTCTACGTGGTCCTCGGGCTCTACGGCTGGTGGAACTGGCTCTTCGGCGGGGCGCAGCGTAGCCGGTTGCGGGTCAGCCGGACCGGACGGGGCGAGTGGGCCGGTCTGGCGGTCGCCGGGGTGCTCCTCACCGCAGGGCTCTGGCTGCTGCTCACCCGGTACACCGACTCGACCGTACCGTTGGCGGACGCGCTGACCACCACGCTCTCCCTGCTCGCCACGTACGGCCAGACCCGCAAGCTGGTGGAGAGCTGGTGGATCTGGATCGTCGCGGACCTGGTCTACGTTCCGCTCTACCTCTACAAGGGACTGCACCTGACGGCGCTGCTCTACGTCGTCTTCCTGGGGCTCTGCGTGCTCGGTCTGCGGGCCTGGTCGGCGGACCTGCGGCGGCGGGCGGAGCCGGAGGCAGTGGCCCCCGGCCCGGCCCCGGCGGTGCCGTGAGCCCCGCGTCGGTCACCCCACCGGACGGCGTCACCCCCGAGCCGGCCGACCTGTCGGCCACCGACCGGCGTCCCGAGTTCCGGCACGCCCTGGTGGTGGGGAAGTTCTACCCGCCGCACGCCGGGCACCACGCCCTGATCGACGCCGCAGCGGCCCGCTGTGCCGAGGTGACCGTGGTGGTGGCGCCGTCCTCGCGGGAGTCGATCCCGCTCGCCGACCGGCTCGACTGGCTGCGCGAGGCGCACGCGGCCAGCCCGCACGTGCGGTTCGTCGGGGTGTACGACGACCATCCGGTGGACTACGCCGACCCGGCCGTCTGGGACGCGCACTGCGCCGTCTTCCGGGCCGCCGCCGGCCCGGTGCGGTTCGACGCGGTCTTCTCCTCCGAGGCGTACGGCGGGGAACTGGCCCGCCGGTTCGGGGCGACCCCGGTCTACGTGGATCCGCAACGACTCGCGGTACCGGTCTCGGGTACGGCGGTGCGGGCCGACCCGGTCGGGCACTGGCGGTGGCTGCATCCGGCGGTGCGGGCCTGGTTCGTCCGGCGGGTGGTGGTGGTCGGCGCCGAGTCGACCGGGACGACCACGATGGCGGCGGCGCTGGCGGCGCACTACGGGACGCGGTGGGTGCCCGAGTACGGCCGCGAACTGACCGCCCGGAAGCTGGCCGTCCTGCAGGTGGAGCGGCCGGACGCGACGGTCTCCGACGTGGTGTGGGGCCGGGCGGACTTCGTCGAGGTGGTCCGGATGCAGCAGGCCGCCGAGGACGCGGCGGCCCGGGAGTCCGGTCCGTTGCTGATCTGCGACACCGACACCCGGGCGACCGCGGTCTGGGAGGAGCGCTATCTGGGCTCGTCCTCGGAGGCGGTCCGGGCGGCGGCCCGTGCCCCGGACCTCTACCTGCTCACCGACCACCACGGGGTGCCGTTCGACGACGACGGGTTACGGGACGGGGAGCACCTGCGGGCCGGTATGACCGATCGGTTCCGGTCGGTGCTGGCGGAGAGCGGGGTACCCGTGGTGGAACTCACGGGGTCGCACGGGCAGCGGTTGGCCCGTGCGGTGGCGGCCTGCGACGGCCTGTTGGCGGCCGGCTGGTCGTTGGCCGATCCGCTGGTCGAGGGCTGATTGCGGTTGTCGACACCGGACCCGCCGACCGGTCCGGTGCAGCACCTAGCCTCCTAGGATGCCCTACGCGTGGTGACCGGGATGGTGACCTGGTCGGCAAAAGCCGCTCCTGGAGGTGCGCTGCCGGGCGGTGATGGTGAACAATGGCGCCCGAGGAGGGGAGTATTCCCCCGCGATGGCGTCGTCAGCACGGTCAACCGGTTCGCCGGCCGACCCGGCGTCATCGGTCACCGTCGACCGGCGGTGACGGAAGAGACCTCCGACAGCCACCAGAGTCAGCGTCGCCAGCACACCGGGCCCCGCCGGGGCGTACGGTGTGCCCGATGCCGCGTGTCTGCCGGAGGAAATGAGTTGAACGTGTCCGGATGGGTGTGGGCTGCGACCCTCGTCGTACTGACGGCGGTCCTCCTGGCCGACCTGTTGATCATCGGCCGCCGGCCGCACGAGCCGAGCATCCGCGAGTCCAGCCTCTGGGTGGCCTTCTACGTGGGCCTCGCGCTCCTCTTCGGCGTCGGGCTCTGGCTGACCTCCGGCGCCGGCACCGCCGGGGAGTTCTACACCGGCTGGCTGACCGAGTACAGCCTCTCCGTCGACAACCTCTTCGTCTTCGTCATCATCATGGGCCGGTTCGCGGTGCCCCGGCAGTACCAGCAGAAGGTGCTGCTGATCGGTATCGTCCTCGCCCTGGTCATGCGGGGTGGCTTCATCGCGGCGGGCGCGGCGCTGATCTCCCAGTTCTCCTGGGTCTTCTACATCTTCGGTGCCTTCCTCATCTACACGGCGATCAACTTCTTCCGGCAGGGCGAGCCGGACGAGGACGAGTTCCAGGAGAACCTGCTGATCCGGTGGAGCCGCCGGGCACTGCCGCTGTCGAAGGACTTCGACGGCGCGAAGCTGACCACCACCCAGCACGGTCGCCGGCTCTTCACCCCGATGCTCATCGTCATGATCGCCATCGGGACGACCGACCTGATCTTCGCGCTGGACTCCATTCCGGCGATCTTCGGTATCACCCAGGAGCCGTACCTGGTCTTCACCGCGAACGTCTTCGCGCTGATGGGTCTGCGGCAGCTCTACTTCCTGCTGGGCGGCCTGCTCGACCGGCTGGTGTACCTCAACATCGGCCTCGCGGTGGTGCTCGGGTTCATCGGCGTCAAGCTGGTGCTGGAGGCGCTCGCCGACAACAACCTGCCCTTCATCAACGGCGGGGAACCCATCGGTTGGGCGCCGCACATCCCGATCTGGCTCTCCCTGGTGGTCATCCTCGGCACCCTGGCGGTGGCGACGGTGGCCAGCCTGGTCAAGTCCTCCCGGGACCGGCGTCGCGAACTGACCGGCGCACGCCACTAGGTCGCGTTTCGCCGTCGGCGTCCCGCGCCGCCTCCGCGCCCCCGGGCCCGCCCCGGGGGCCGTGCGCCTTGCGCGTGGATCATGGCGTTGTGGTGCCCCACAGAAGCCGTGAAGTGGTGCATCGAGGGCACCACAACTCCATGATTGACATGGGCTGGCCGGGGCCGCCGGGGTCAGACCCGGTGTGCGCCGACCAGCGTGGCGGTCCGTTCCGCCGGCAGTTGCTCCTCCAGTACCCGCCGTTTCGTGTAGCAGGCGTGCAGCATCCGACGGTCGTCGCCGGGGCGGGGTGCGGCGGTGACGATGCCGATGTGGTGGATCGGCCTGCCGGGCCGGGCGAAGAAGTAGAGGTCCCCGGGGCGTTCGGTGCCCAGCGGGACGGGGGTGGTGGCCCGGGCCTGGTCGTCGGCGTCCCTCGGCAGGCGTACCCCGAACCGCCGCCAGGCCAGGTGCACCAGCCCGGAGCAGTCGATGCCGTACGCCGACACCCCGCCCCAGAGGTAGATGACGTCGAGCAGCCGGTGGGCCACGGCCAGCACCCCGTCCGGCTGCGGTGCCCGGGTGGCGGCCGGTACGAGGTGGGCGTCGGGGAGCCAGAGCGGGGCGGGCTGCCCGGGGACGTGCACGGGTCGCCAGCCGTCGCGGGCAGGTCCGGCGGGCACGAGCCGGGTACCGAGGACCACGCCCGGCACGGCCGCGGTGCCGCCGGGGGTGGTGTGCAGGCTGGTGACGGTGGCGTCGACGGTCAGTGGTTCGGTC
>NZ_WVUH01000346.1 GCF_017614955.1 Micromonospora echinofusca | reverse complement strand
ATCCGGGCTGCTGCTGGGGGTAGCCGGGCGGGGGGTAGCCGCCCTGCGGGTAGCCCTGCTGGGGGTAACCGGGCTGCGGGTGGCCGTACATGCCGGGCTGGGGCTTCGGCTTGGGCACGTGGTAGAGCGTCCGCCAGATCTTGTAGACCACGAACGCCGCGACCGCGAAGAGCGCCAGGTAGGCGAGCCGGTCCAGCATGCTGAGCAGGGCGTCACCCACCTCGGCCTCGGCGAGCCGGCCGATGGTGGCGACCAGGAAGGTGATCACGCCGAAGAACGCGCTGGCCGCGTACTCGCCGAGCGCGATCTGGGTGATCTGCTTCGCCCGGGGGCTGGGCGGCGAGACGTGCGTGACGAGCAGCACCGCCAGCAGCGGCGCCACGATCGCCTCCACCCCGACGAAGGAGTAGAACTGGGCACTGCTCCGGCCGGTCCAGGTGCTGTAGTCCGACAGCGGCACGAGCAGCCGGATCAGGCTGACGAAGAGCAGCAGGGCGTTCGCGCCGACGAGGACCAGTGCCGCGAGGTCACGCAACGGTCTGGTGATCTCGCTGGCCTTCGGCGCTTCCGGTGGCGTGGGCTCGGGCTGGCTGGTCAAAGAACTCCCCCTGGGGCGAAGGCGGACAGTTGCGACGTGAGCCTAGTCTCCCCGGCCACGAACGCATCCGTCGTGCCGTATACGCGAGGATGGTCGGATGCGCATCGTGGTACTGGCCGGCGGTATCGGCGGCGCCCGGTTCCTGCTCGGCGTCCGGGCGTACGCCCGCGAGGTCGGCGCCGAGGTCACCGCCGTGGTGAACGTCGGCGACGATCTGCTCCTGCACGGTCTGCGGGTCTGCCCCGACCTGGACAGCGTGATGTACACCCTCGGCGGGGGCGCCGACCCGGAACGCGGCTGGGGCCGGGTCGGGGAGAGCTGGACGGTCAAGGAGGAGCTGGCCGCGTACGGCGCCGAGCCCACCTGGTTCGGGCTCGGTGACCGGGACGTCGCCACCCATCTGGTCCGCACCACGATGCTGAACGCCGGCTATCCGCTCTCCGCGGTGACCGAGGCGCTGGCCACCCGCTGGCAGCCCGGCGTACGCCTGCTCCCGGCGACCGACGACCGGTTGGAGACCCATGCGGTGGTCGAGGTCGACGGCGCCCGGCGGGCGATGCACTTCCAGGAGTGGTGGATCCGGTACCGGGCCGGGCTGCCCACCGACCGGTTCGTCTTCGTCGGCGCGGACGCGGCGAAGCCGGCACCCGGGGTGCTCGACGCGCTCGGCTCGGCGGACCTGGTGCTGATCGCCCCGAGCAACCCGGTGGTGAGCGTGGCGCCCATCCTGGCCGTGCCGGGGTTGCGGGAGGCGGTGGCCGGGACCCCGGCCCCGGTGGTCGGGGTCTCGCCGGTCATCGGCGGCGCCCCGGTACGCGGCATGGCGGACCGCTGCCTCGCGGTGGTCGGTACCGAGTGCAGCGCGGCCGGGGTGGGCGGCCTGTACGGCGGGCGGTCCGACGGTGGCCTGCTGGACGGCTGGCTGGTGGACACCACCGACGCCGGCACCACGGTCGCGGACGTGACGGTGCGGGCGGTGCCGCTGTGGATGACGGACACCGACGCGACGGTGGCGATGGTCCGGGCCGCCGTGGAGCTGGCCGGGTCGGGGAGGGCGGCATGAGGTTGGAGATCCTGCCGGTGCCCGGCATCGGCGACGTGTCCCCCGGTGACGACCTGGCCGCGCTGATCGGCACGGCCGCGCCGTGGCTGCGCGACGGCGACGTGCTGGTGGTCACCAGCAAGATCGTCTCCAAGGCGGAGGGGCAGCTCGTCGAGATCCCTCCGGACGGGCCGGAACGGCTGGCCGCCCGGGAGGAGATCCTGGCCGCCGAGACCGCCCGCCCGGTGGCGACCCGGGGCGCGACCCGGATCGTGCAGACCCACCACGGTTTCGTGATGGCCTCCGCCGGCATCGACGCGTCGAACGTCGACCCGTCCCGGCTGGTCCTGCTCCCCAAGGACCCGGACGCCTCCGCCCGTTCGCTGCGGGCCGCTTTGGCCGAGCGGTACGGGGTGGACGTGGCGGTGATCGTCTCGGACACCATGGGCCGCCCGTGGCGCAACGGGTTGACCGACGTGGCCCTCGGGGTGGCCGGGATGGCGCCGATCCGGGACCACCGGGGCGAGGTCGACCCGTACGGCAACGAACTGCACCTCACCCAGATGGCGGTGGTGGACGAACTGGCCGGGGCCGGGGAGCTGATCAAGGGCAAGTGCGACCAGGTTCCGGTCGCGGTGGTCCGGGGGTACCTCACCGCACCGGAGCGGGAGGACGGGCCGGGTGCGGTCGCCCTGGTGCGGGATGCCGCCCAGGACCTCTTCGCGCTCGGTACCGCCGAGGCGCGGTCCGCCGGTCTGCTGGCCGCCGCGACGCTCGGCGACACGATCGGCCCGGAGCCCGCCGACCCGGACGCGGTCGCGCGGGCGGTCGCCGCGGTACGCGACGCCGTCGGGCCGGGCACCGGGTTCACCCTGGTCACCGCTGACCGGGTACGCGCCGAACTGGCCGGGTCGGTGCCCGACTGGCCGACCGGGGCGACCGGGGCGGTGCTCTGCCGGTCCACCGCACCGGCCGGTGACCCGTTCGCCGGGATCCGGCTCGGCACCGACGTGCACCGGCTCCGGGCGGCGCTGGCCGCCCACGGCGTGCCGTCGGTGCTGCTGCCCCCGCCGGCCGGTACGCCGGCGGACGCGGTCGTCGCGGTCTGACCGGTTGCCCCGCTGCGGGCGGCGGTCAACGGTTGAGCATCGCCCGGCCCAGCGGGGTCAGGGTGTGCAGCACGGTGTTGCGTTCCCGTTGGCTGACCAGCAGGCCGGCGTTGCGCAGCACGGTGGTGTGCTGGCTGGCGGCGGCCGGCGAGATCCGTAGCCGGCGGGCCAGCTCCCCGGTGGTGCAGCCGGAGTCGGTGACCTCCAGCACCGCCGCTCGGGTCCGGCCCAGCAGGGCCGCGAGCGCCTGCCGGTCGGGTCCGGCCGCACGGTCGACGGGGTCCGGACTGGTCAGCCCACCCAACCGGTCCACCGGATAGACCAGCACCGGGGTCAGCTCCTCGTCGAACAACGCGACCGGGGTACGACCGCAGAAATACGAGGGGACCAGCAGCAGCCCCCGACCGCCCAGGTGCAGTTCCCGTGGTCTCGGGTAGTCCCGCACCTCCAGTACCCCGGACTCCCAGCGCAGGTGTGGGCGCAGGCCGGCGAGCAGTCCCTCGGCACCGCCGTCGAGCAGGGCGCGGGCCCGCCGGTTCCGGTCCGCCTCGACGGCGGCCCGCAGGTGCGACCGGTACGGGCCGAGGGCGATCGACTCGTACCGGCGCATCGAGTCGACGAGTTGCGTCAGGGTCTCCCCGTCGCCCCGGGCCAGGGCACCCGCCCACGACGGCAGGGTGGTCTCGCCGGCCAGCACGGTGAGGTCGCGGTGCAGGGCGGTGACCGGGGTGGCGCGGACCGCCTCCAGGCCGGCGTCGAGGCCGTGCACACTCTCGATGGGGGTGAGGAAGTCCGGGAAGTAACCCCGGGGCCGGTTCAGGGCGAAGAGCAGCCGGAGCTGGTCGAGGCCGACCTCGCGGCGGAGCCGCTGCGAGACGGTACGCCGCCAGCCGGCCATCAGCGGGTAGCGGCCCCGGCCCTGGAGCAGGTGCAGGCTGAGGGTCAGCTCCCAGAGCGGATCCGGGGCGGGGGCCACCCGGGTCCGGGCGATGTCGTCGCCGGAGAAGAGGATTTTCAGCACGGAGCGCTCCCGTGGCGGCCAGCAGCGGGGATACCGGCCATCCGGCTGCATCTTACCCGGCGGCAACAGCTCGCTTTTTAAGCAGAGACTGAAACACCTCGACGGCCGGCCGGGCCGACGGGCATTCTCGTCATGCCCGAAACGGGCCGGACGCCTGTACGAACGGCCCGGCACGCGGCACCGGGTTCAGGGGGAGACACCGGCGCCCGGGTGGCCACCACGAGGGTCTGCGGCCAGCGTTCCGCAGAGGTGGTCACCCGGCGTCGGCCCCGGTCAGGGCCGTCGAGCGGACAGCCGGGCGAGCGACCGAGCGGGCAGCCGGTCAGGCCGCCCAGAGGGCGACCCGGTGCGCCTCGTCGGTGACGTAGAACCACCGCCCCTGCGACCGGGCCAGCCCCTCCACGTGATGCCACGGAGCGAGGTCGGCGACCAGCTCCCCGGTGACCAGGTGCAGGTCCGGGTCGGCCGGCAACCGGAACCGGACGTGCCGGGAGGTCACCTCCCCGCCGGCCGGATGGTCGTCGAGGAGTACCGAGCCCTTGCCGAGCGCGTCGATGGAGCCGATCACCGCGTCGTACCCGCCGGCACCGTCGGGTGTCAGGGCCCGGAAGCCGGTCAGTTCGCCCGGCGGCGTCACCCCGGTCAGGGCGTACGCCCGCAGCACCGTCGGCCAGCTGCGACGGTCGAACATGCCGGCCAGGCCGGCCACCTCGACCAGGATCGGCTCGCCCGCCCCGGTGACCGGGAACCGCAGCCCGAGCAGCACCGTACCGGCCGGGGTGAACGCCGCCGCCTCCACGTTCAGCGGCAGGTCGCCCTCGGCGAGCCGGCTCACCCAGCTCTTCTCCCGGGCGGTGCCCCGGGCCACGGTCTCCACGATGAACCGGTCCCGGACCCGGTCGCCGGGTGGCAGTGCGGTCAGCGCGGCGGTGGCCAGCGCGTCGTTGACCGCCCGGTGCAGCCGGAACTGGTTACGCACCACCTGCACCGGCAGGACCCGACCGATCGCGTCGTCCTCCCGGAACCGGGCGACGAACGCGCGCCGGGGGCGCAACGGCCCGGCCTTAGAACCGAAGTGCGAGCCCAACACGTACACCCAGCCGTCGACGTGGGCCAACGCCTCCCCGTCCTCGGTGCGCCCGTTCTCCGGGCCCGCGTCGGCGGTCACGTGCTCCGCCACCCAGGAGCCGTCGGTCCGTTCCAGCAGCAGGGCGAGACAGGACTCGACCGGCCCCTCGTCGAGTACCGTCCAGAATCCGCGCCGGGCGTCCCGGGCGGCGAGCAGCGCGTCCGAGTGCACCGGCAGGAGGTCACTGGCCTCGTTGCCGGCCACCAGGAACTCCACCAGGCTGGGTGTCATGCGGCAGAGCGTACGGAGCGGCACCAAATAGAGTGGGCCGGGTGTCCGGAACCCCACCATCCGCCGCTGTCCTGCACGCCGACGTCACCGCCCTGCTGACCGGTTGGACACCGACCAGCCCGGCCGCCGCCGAGGCGCGGGACCGCACGCTGACCCTGCTGGCCGCCGGCCCGGTCGCGGTCACCCGGGCCCACCGCCCCGGTCACGTCACCGCCAGCGCGCTGATCATGGACCCGGGCGGTGGTCGGGTGCTGCTCTGCCTGCACGGCAAGTTCCACCGCTGGGTGCAGCTCGGCGGGCACTGCGAGCCGGAGGACCACACCCTGGCCGGGGCCGCCCTGCGCGAGGCGACCGAGGAGTCCGGCATCGCGGGCCTGCGGATCGACCCGGTACCGATCGACGTGGACATCCACCCGGTCGCCTGCCAGGGCGGCTCGCTGCACTACGACATCCGGTTCGCGGTGCTGGCCCCGGCCGGGGCGGTGGAGCGGGTCAGCCCCGAGTCCACCGCGCTCGGCTGGTTCCCCCCGGACGAGCTGCCCGAACCGTTGGCCGGTGGTACCCGGCAGCTCGTCGCCCCGGCCCTGGCCGCGCTCAGACGTAGCCCTCTTCGCCACGTTCCTTGAGCTCGTCGACGAGCTGCTTGACGTCCTGGGCGCGGTCGCGCGGGCAGACCAGCACCGCGTCCGGGGTGTCCACCACGATCAGGTCGTGTACGCCGACGGTGGCCACCAGCCGCCCCGACTGCGGTACCACCACCAGGCCGCTGCTGTCCCGCAGCAGCACCCCCGGCTTCCCACCGTCGGCACCGGCACCGGCACCGAGCACCACGTTGCCGGCCGGGTCGGCCGGTAGCACCTCACCGAGGGTGTGGAAGTCACCGACGTCGTTCCAGCCGAAGTCACCGGGGACGGTGGCCACCCGGCCAGCCGCCGCCGCACCCTCCATCACCGCGTAGTCCACCGAGATCTTCGGCAGAGTCGGCCAGACCGTACCGAGCACGTCGTCCTGCTCCGGTCGCCCCCAGGCGGCGGCGATGGCGGTCACCCCGGCGTGCAGCGCGGGCTGCTGGCGGGCCAGTTCGGCGAGGAACACATCCACCCGCCAGACGAACATGCTGGCGTTCCAGAGGTGCCGCCCCGACCGCAGGTACGCCTCGGCCACCTCGGCGGCCGGCTTCTCCTTGAACTCGGTCACCGGTCGCCGCGACCCGTCACCGGCCGGATCACCGCACTCCAGGTACCCGTAGCCCGTCTCGGCCCGGGTGGGGGTGATACCGACCGTCATCAGCAGGCCCTGCTCGGCGCCCCGGACCGCCTCCCGGACGGTGTCCGCCCAGCGGGCCGGGTCGCCGATCAGGTGGTCGGCCGCGAACGAACCCATCACCGCGTCCGGCTCCCGCAGGGCGATCACCGCGGCGGCCAGCGCGATGGCGGCGCAGGAGTCCCGGGGCGAGGGCTCCACCAGGATGTTCTCCTCCGGCAGACCGGTGAGCTGCCGGGCGACCGCCGCGACGTGCGCGGCTCCGGTCACCACCAGTGTGCGGTCCGGCGTGGTCAGTGGCGCCAACCGGTCGACCGTCGCCTGGAGCAACGACCGGTCGGTACCGGTCAGCGGATGGAGGAACTTGGGATGACCTGCGCGGGACAGCGGCCACAACCGGGTGCCGCTGCCACCCGCCGGAATAACGGCGAAGAGCATCAGCACATCATGCCCGAACCGGCACGGGACGGACCGGCGTTGCGCGGCCGGCCCGCCGGCCGGTCGACGTACCCGCCCCGGCGTGACGCGTACCGGGTGGGTCGGCCGACCGGCGACCGCAGCGCCGCGACCGGGTCAGTCGACGGACCGGCGGTCCCGGGCCCGGGTCCACGCGGCCAGGTGCACCTCGGCGCTGGATTCCCAGGTGAACTCCTTGGCCCGGTCGAAGCCGGCCTTCGCCAGGGCCAACCGGCGCGGCTCGTCGTCGAGGAGCGCGACGAGGTCGGCGGCGATCTGGTCCGGGTCCTCGCTGGTGTAGGCGACGGCGTCACCGCCCACCTCGGGCAGGGAGAGCCGGGGCGTGGTGAGCACCGGGGCGGCGCAGGCCATCGCCTCCAGGATCGGCAGGCCGAAACCCTCACCGTACGAGGGGTACGCGGCGATCAGCGCACCACCGAGGAAGCCGGGCAGGTCGGCGTAACGCAGGTAACCGGGGCGGAGCAGCCGCAGGTGGGCGGGGACCTCGGCCACCGCCTTGTCGATGTCGTCGTCGTGCCCCTGCCCACCGGCGACCACCAGGGCGGGC
>NZ_WVUH01000345.1 GCF_017614955.1 Micromonospora echinofusca | reverse complement strand
CTGCACGGTCTCGACCGTGCCGTCGGCGCGCAGCACGATCGGGGCCGGGTGCCCGCCGGAGGCGACGTGCAGCGCGACACCGTCCGGCCGGGGCTCGATCCGGCCGAGCACCATGGTGGTGAACTGTCCGTCCCCGCTGCTCAGGATCGACTCGTTGAGCAGCCGGAGCAGACCCAGCGGCTCCGGCTCCACCAGGCTCAGGGCCCGCATCGCCTGCCGTACCCGCCCGGTCTGCACGGCAGCCTCCACCCCCTTGCCGCAGACGTCGCCGAGCACGAACCGCCACGAGTCGGCAGGTCCGGTGGCGCCCCGGGCCGGGTACACGTCGTAGAAGTCACCGCCGATGCGCAGGCGCTCCCGGGCGGACCGGTAGACCGCGCCCAGTTGCACCCCGGGGACCTCGGGCAGGGTGGGGGGCATCAGGCTGCTCTGGAGCACGTCGGCGGTGTGGGCCTGCTCGGCGTAGAGCGCGGCCACCGCCAGGGCGGTACCGGCCCGGCCGGCGAACTGCCGGATGAGGTGCGTTTCGACCGGTTCGAAACCGGCCCGGCCGGTGCCCCGGACCACCGCCAGCGCCCCGACCGGTCGGCCGTGGCCGGGCAGCGGGACGAGCACCGCCGACCCGGGCCGGCCGAAACCGTCCGGGAGCATCCAGTCGGTCTCGGTGAGCTGGTCGGGCAGGCGCGGGTCGTCGTCGGACTCCAGGCCGGTCAGCGCCTCACCGAGTGCCGGCACCGCGGCGAGGTGCTCCGCAGGCAGCCGACCCGACGCCGGCTCGCCGTCCTCACCCGAGTAGCGGAACCAGCGCACGCTGTTACGCGGCCCCGGCAGCACGATCAGGGCGCAGTCGCCGAGCGCCGGCACGGCCAGGGCGACGGCGGTACGGGCGGTACGGTCACCGTGCAGGGAGGCGCTGAGCCGCCGGCTCGCCTCGGCGAGGAACGCCGAGCGCCACCGCTCGGCCAGCAGGGCGTCGGTCCGGATGACCTGCTCGGTGACATCCCGCACGTACCAGACGGTGAGCGGCCCCACGGAGACCCGCCGCCCCCGCAACCGGTGCTCGTCATGGTCGACGTCGAAGGTGGCGCGGGCGGCCCGCAGCGCCTCGGCGAGCGGCTCGGGTGTGAGCACCACCTCACCCAGCCGCAACTGCGGCAGCATCCGGGTGGCCACCGCGTTGGCGGCGCGCAGCACACCCTTCTCGTCCAGGGCGAGCACCGCCTCGTCCACGCCCTCCAGCATGTCCCGCCAGAACTGCGGGGTCAGACTGGTGGGCGGCTCCGGTGCAGGCGCAGTCGGAGCGCCCTCCCGGGAACCCTCCGTAACCGGCCGTACCCCGCTCTCCAGGCGTTCCTGTCGGCTAACCACGTCCCCCACCATCTCACTATCTGCCCAAGATTGCCGAACAGGTGTTCCCCGCCGCCACCCGACCGGTTTGCCCGACGACGCCGGCAGCCCTCGGTCAGCGGCTCCGAAACCCTGACCTGAGCAGGGCATACGACTCTGTCGGAGGAATCGGCGTACGCCCGGGGCCAGCCTGCCGGGTCGGGACACCAGCCCGGCGCTCCGGGCACGCCGACCGGCGGAGCCGGCTCGCGCGACCCGAGCGGGCGGTACGGCACCGACCGCCGGTCGGTGACCATCCGTGTGCGCCGTAGGAGGTGACCGGTCAGCTCGCCGGCAGTTCCCGCGCCGGTCGGCTCAGCGGGTGGCTGTCCCGGCCGGTTCGGCCCGGACCGCCGCCAGCCCCTGGTTGGCCAGGGCGTCGGCGCGCTCGTTCTCCGGGTGGCCGCTGTGTCCCTTGACCCAGTGCCAGGAGATCTGGTGCGGCGCACAGGCGGCCTCCAGCCGCTGCCACAGGTCGGCGTTCTTGACCGGTTGCCGGGCAGCGGTCAGCCACCCGTTGCGCTTCCACCCGGCCAGCCAGCCGGTGATGCCGTTACGCAGGTAGGTGCTGTCGGTGTGCACCTGCACGGTGACCGACCGGGTCAGGCTCTCCAGCGCCCGGATGGCGGCCATCAGTTCCATCCGGTTGTTGGTGGTCGGGCCCGCCTCTCCCCCGGAGAGTTCCCGCTCGTGCGGCCCCCAGCGCAGGACCGCTCCCCATCCGCCGGGACCGGGATTGCCACTGCACGCCCCGTCGGTCCAGACCTGCACGACCCGAGCGGTCGATGTCTCCGCCATGCCGGCAACCTACCGGTCGCCCGCGTCGCCCGGCGCGGGGTCCACGCCGGAACCGGTGACCGGGGCCGGAGTGGCCCCGACGGGTACGGCGGACCGGCGCAGCCGCCCCCGGAGCCGGCCGACCGCGTCCCCGGCGGTCGCCGCGACCATCGGCAGCAGGCTGGTCGAACGCATCACCGCCAGATCCTCGGCGGGCGTGGTGGCACCGTCGAGGAAACGCAGCACCCGCTCGGCCGGGTTGCGGTCGAACAGCCGCGCGAAGAACTCCGGCCCGCCGACCAGGCCCCGGTCCAGGGCACGCAGCGCGACCGCGTCCATCCACCGGTGCCGGCCGGGGTAGGCGGGCGCCGGCACCGGCGCCCGCCCCTCGGCCAGCGCCCGTGCCACCTGGTCGGCCTGCCGGTACATGGCGGCGAAGGTGAACCCGGTGGACGGGCGGGTGGCCCCGCCGGCCGTACCGAGACGGACCACCCGGGGGGACGGGCGGCGCGCGAACGGCGCGTCGGTCATCGGGATCACCCCGTTCTCCACCTCCCGCACCCGCAGCCGCGCCGGGTCCAGGCCCAGCAGGTCGCGGTACCGGCCGAGCGCCTCGTCGTACTGCCGACCGCTCAGCAACGTCGGCGAGAACTCGGTGTACTCGATCAACGCGTACCGGTCGTCGACGGGCAGCACGTAGCCGAACGAGACGCCCCGGGCGGGCTGCGGGGTCCGGAAGTCCATCAGGACCGCCCGGTCCGGGTCGAAGGCGGGCCGGTCGGACTCGACCCACCAGCCCCGGAAGTGCTGCAACCAGGTGGTCCGGCCGGGGCGTACCGGTGGGCAGGGCCGGGAGTCCAGCACCCAGGAGGCGCGCAGCGGCCCGCCGTCGGGACCGGCACACCCGATGACGACCCGGTCCCCGTCGTCGTCGAGGGACCGCACCCCGGCGGACACCCGCCGGACCCCGAGTCGCCGTTCCGCCTCGGCGGCACGCGCGTACACCGGCGCGGAGCGGAGCATGGCGTACCGCAACGGGCTCAGGTCCAGCACCCGGCGCCCGGTACCGGTGGTCACCTCCACCTGCCGCCAGCTCGCGCTCAGCAGCGGGTCCAGGTCGTTGCCGGGCCGGTCCCAGAACGCCCAGGTGCGGTCCTGCCCCCGCCGGTGCACCGGGTCCACCACCGCGATCCGCAGACCGTCGACGCCGTGCCGGTCCAGGGCGGCCAGCACCAGGGAGGCGGCACCGCCCCCACCGACCAGGGCGAGGTCGACGTCGACCGGTCCGGAGTTCTGCACCCCGCCACGGTGCCACATCCTTCGGTTGGACCAGAATGGGCGGGTGGCGAAGCGGAACGTGCGACGGACCGACGATCCGGCCCGGCCCTGCCCGTGCGGTCACGGCCCGGCGTACCGGGAGTGCTGCGGCCCGCTGCACCGGGGCGCGACCAGCGCGCCGACGGCCGAGGCGCTGATGCGGTCCCGGTTCAGCGCGTACGCCGTCGGGGACACCGCCCACCTGCTGCGGACCTGGCACCCGACCGGCCGCCCGGCGCGGCTCACACTCGACGCGCAGCAGCGCTGGACCCGGCTGGAGATCCTCGACACCGACCGGGGTGGCCTGTTCGACACCGCCGGCACCGTCGAGTTCCGGGCCCACTACCGCGACCGGGGGCAGCCGGGCATGCTGCACGAGCGCAGCCGTTTCGCGCGCCTGGACGGGCAGTGGGTGTACGTCGACGGGACACTGTCGGACTGACCGGAACTGTCGGACTGACCGGACCGCACCGGGCCGAAAAGTCCTCACCTCCGCGCCGCCCGGCGGCGTGGCGGCCGACGGCGGACCGTCGTCGCGGCGGTATCGTGCTGCGGCGTGACCGGCGAACTCCACTCCCACTGTTCGTACTGCGGCGGCGCCTACCCCGGCACGGCCGGCTGGCCCCGCGTCTGCTCCTCCTGTGACCAGACCACCTGGCGCAACCCGCTCCCCGTCGCCGTGGCGATCCTCCCGGTGCTGACCGGCTCGGGTACCGGGGTGGTGGTGCAGCGCCGGGACATCGAGCCGGCCCGGGGGCAGCTCGCCCTGCCCGGCGGCTTCATCGAGCACGGCGAGGACTGGCGGGACGCGCTGGTCCGGGAGCTGTGGGAGGAGACCGGCCTGACCGGCCCGGCCGAGCAGGTGCAGCTGTTCGCGGTGCACAGCGCACCGCACGGTGGGGCCATCCTGATCTTCGGGGTGCTGCCGCCGCAGCGGGCCGACGAACTGCCCGCCTCGGCGCCCACCGCGGAGGCCACCGAGTGGCTGGTCGTCACCGAGCCGACCGAACTGGCCTTCTCCACCCACACCCAGGTGCTCGCCGAGTTCCTGGCCACCGTCCGCGACGACCGGCACTGACCACGCCGCCCGGCGGTCGCCCGACCGGTCCTCACCGCCGGGTCCGGTGCAGCCACCGGTCGTGGACCTCCCGTAACCGGTCGACCGCCCGGGGGCCGCGCACCGGGTCGGGCGCCTCGGAGAGGAACACCACCGCCAGCATCACCGCGGCGTCCAGACGGTAGGTCCAGGCTGCCGCCGATCCGACCGGAACCCCGTCGCCGTACCCGCTGGACACCGCCTCGACGTCGATGCCGTTCTCCGGCAGCAGCGCGAACTCCGCCAGCCGGCCCAGTTCCAGCGCCGGATCACCGATCAGGGCGTTCGACCAGTCGAGCAGCGCGTGCACCCGACCGTCGACGCAGCGCAGGTTCGCGGCCCGCACGTCGAGGTGCAGCAGCCGGTCCTGCGGCCGGCCGGCGACCGCCGCCGCGAGCCGGTCCACCGGTGGGGGCGCCGGCAGGTCGGGTACCCGCGCGGCCACCTCCCGCCACCGCCGTGCGATGCGTCGCGGCACCAGCCGGCCGGTCGGCAGTCCCTCGTGGGCCACCGGGCGGGCGGCCGGTGGCGGCACCCCGTGCAACCGCCGTAGCAGGCTGCCTAGCCGGTACGGCTCGGGGCCCTGCCCGTCGTCGTCGACGAAGTCGCTGACCGACACGTCCGGGTCGCCGAGGGCCAGCTCCCGGGGCGCGGCGACCGGGATACCGTGGCCGGCCAGGTGCGACGTCACCGTGTGCTCCCAGGTGAGCAACGCCCGGGTGTCCACCTCGGGGTCGTTGGCGTTGGCCTGGAAGCGGTGGCCGGCGGCGGTCCGCAGGGCCACCGCCGTCCCCTGCGGCGTCACCGCCCGGAACACCCGGAACTCCAGGCCACCGCCGATCGGCGTCAACCCGGTCAGTCCCCGCTCGGCCGCGAGCCGGGCCACTCCGTGGGGCAGTTCTGACATGTCGGCCACCTCCGGTTACCGGATACTTCCGTAACCGTCGGTCCACGGCCAGTTCCGGGCCGAGCCGGGCCGCCCGCCCGGATCCGGCGCGGCCGACGGGCCGCATCCGCTACCGACACGTAGGCTGACGATGTGAGGGACAACAGGGACGCCACCACGGGGCACGGCGCGCGGGCGGACGCCGGTCCGGCCGCCACGGCAGGGCACGAGCATGGCGAGGTGACGGCGTGACCGACTTCGACGGCCTGCCCGTGCTGCGCTCTCCGGTGGCCATCGCGGCCTTCGAGGGCTGGAACGACGCCGCCGACGCCTCCACCGCCGCGGTGGAGCACCTGGAACAGGTGTGGCAGGCCCGCCAGGTGGCCGAGCTGGACCCGGAGGACTTCTACGACTTCCAGGTCAGCCGGCCCACCATCACCATGGCCGAGGGCGCCACCCGCCGCGTCGAGTGGCCCACCACCCGGTTCATGGTGGCCAGCCCGGAGGGCACCGAACGGGACGTGGTGCTCATCCGGGGCATCGAGCCGAGCATGCGCTGGCGCACCTTCTGCGAGCAGGTGCTGGAGGTCTGCCACAGCCTGGAGGTGAACCGGGTGGTACTGCTCGGCGCACTGCTGGCCGACGTGCCGTACACCCGGCCACTGCCGATCAGCGGCAGCGCGTCGGACGCCGAGGCCGCCCAGCGTTACCAGCTCACCCCGACCCGCTACGACGGTCCGACCGGGATCGTCGGGGTGCTGCACGACGCCTGCACCCGGGCCGAGGTGGACGCCGTCTCGTTCTGGGTGCACGTACCGCACTACGCGAACAACCCGCCCTGCCCGAAGGCGACCCTGGCCCTGCTGCACCGGGTCGAGGAGGTGCTGGACCTGCCGGTACCGATGGCCGACCTGGCCGAGGAGGCCGCCGAGTGGGAGCAGCGGGTCCGGACCGCCGCCGAGCAGGACGCCGAGCTGGGCGAGTACGTGCGCGAGCTGGAGGAACGGGTCGGTGACGCCGGCATCCAGCCGTTGACCGGCGACGAGATCGCCCAGGAGTTCGAGAAGTACCTGCGCCGTCGGGGCGGGTCGGCCGGCCCGACCGCCGGCTCCTGGTAGAGCAGTCGCGGCGGGGTGTTCCCGGTGGGCTCGGATGCCCCCGGGAGGGCACCCCGCCGTACCGGCGACGGTACCGCACCTGTCCTAGGAACCTAGCTGTGGTGAGGAGACGAGGATGCAGATCAACCCCGGGGCGGCCGAGTTCCCGCACCGGCAGATCGCCGCGCAGTTGCACGCCCGGGTCCGGCGGGGCGACTGGGCCCCCGGCGAACGGCTGCCGTCCATCCCGGCCATCGCGGAGATGTTCGGGGTGGCCAAGCAGACCGTCCAACGCGCCATCGACCAGCTGCGGGTCGAGGGCATCCTGATCACCAAGCCGGGCTCCGGTACCTACGTACGCGGCACCCGGCGCCGGCTCAACCGGCTCTCCCGGGGCCGCTACGGCGGGTTCCGCGGCTACCACGCCGACCTGGCCGCCCGGTACCGGCAGCAGCTGACCGCCGTCGGGCGGGCCCCCGCGCCACCCGAGGTGGCCGACGCGTTCGGGGTACCGGACGGCACCGAACTACTGGTCCGCCGGCACCTGGTCCGCACCGAGGAGGTGCCGGTGGAGATCGGCGCCTCGTGGTTCCGGCCCGCCGACGCCGCCGGCACCTCCCTGGAGCGGGCCGAGGCGTTCGGCCGACCGCTCTACCAGGAGGCCGAAGAGGCGATCGGGCGCCGGTACGTCACCGCCACCGACCAGCTCAGCGCCCGCCAGCCCAGCCGGGAGGAGGCGGAGATGCTCCAGATCCGCCCCGACACCCCGGTACTGCACCTGCTGCACGTGGCCTACGACGCGGCCCGCCGGCCGATCGAGGTGGCCCAGGCGACCTGGCCCGGCCCGATGACCACGCTGACCGAGGAGTACAAGGTCCCCGCGCCGACCCCCGACCCGGACCC
>NZ_WVUH01000344.1 GCF_017614955.1 Micromonospora echinofusca | reverse complement strand
GCCATGAACCCGCCCCGGCCCGAGTCGCCGGCCCCAGCCCCGCAGCCGGTCCGGGTCGAGCCAGCGGGACCCCGGACGGCGCCGGATGCCGGGCCCCCGTCGGCGGGGCAGCTGCCCCGCCGGGTACACGCCGGTTACGCGCTCGGATCGCTGGTCACCGGCGCGTTCGGCACCGTACCCGGACTCCTGCTGCTGCCCTACCTGACCGACACCCTGGGCATCGCCGCCGGCCTCGCCGCCCTGCTGGTGCTGGTTCCCAAGGCGTGGGACGTACTGGTCAACCCGGTCGCCGGGCGCATCTCCGACCGCACCCGGTCGCGCTGGGGCGCCCGGCGGCCCTACCTGCTCGCCGGCGGGCTCGCCCTGGCGGTGCTCTTCGCCGGGATCTTCGCCGCGCCATTCGGTGCCGGGGCGGGTGCCGGCGCGTACGTCGCCGTCGCCTTCCTGGCCACCGCGACCGCGTTCGCCTTCTTCCAGGTGCCGTACGTGGCGATGCCCGCCGAGCTGACCACCGACTACGCCGAACGTACCCGGTTGATGACCTGGCGGATCGCGGTGCTGGCGCTGGCCATCCTGGTCTCCGGCGCGGTCGCTCCGCTGGTGGTGACCGCCGGTGGGGAGGGGATACCCGGGCACCGCTGGATGGGGCTCTTCGTGGCCGGGCTGATCGTCCTCGGTACGGCCGGCGCCTTCCTCGGCACCCGGGGCGTACCGGACGGCACGGTGACCGAGAGCGAGCCGAGTCTGCGCGCCCAGCTCGCCGTCGCCGGCCGGAACCGGCCGTTCCGGCTGTTGCTGGTCTGCTTCGTCATCCAGTCCGCCGGGGTGGCGACCATCCTCGCCGGGGTCAACTACTTCGCCGACCAGATCCTGCGCAGTCCGGAGACCGGGGCCACCCTGCTCTTCGCCTGTTTCGTCGGCCCGGCCCTGCTGGTGATGCCGCTGTGGACCCGGGCCGGTGCCCGGCTCGGCAAGCGGACCGCGTTCGTCGTCGCCTCGCTGCTGCTCGCCGGGCCGGCGCTCGGTCTGCTGGCCGCCCCGGTACTGCCCCCGGTGCTGGTGTACCTGCTGGTCGCGGTGATGGGGGCCGGGTACGCCGGACAGCAGGTCTTCGCGCTCGCCATGCTGCCGGACTGCATCGCCTACGACACCGCGCGTACCGGTCGACGCCAGGCCGGGGTCTTCACCGGCCTGTGGACCGCCGGGGAGACGTTCGGCCTCGCCCTCGGGCCCGGCATCTACGGCCTGGTGCTCCAGTTCTCCGGGTACGCGTCGTCGAACACCGGTACGGCGGCGGTCCAGTCCGACGGGGCGAAACTCGGCGTGCTGATCGGGTTCACCGTGCTGCCCGCCCTGCTGGTGGTACTCGCCGTGCCGTTGCTGCGCGGGTACGACCTCACCCCGGAACGCCTCGCCGCCGCCACCCGCACCCATCCCGTCGATGCCGCCGCCACCCGCACCCACCCCGTCGATCATGGAGTTGTGCTGGGGGACAAGAGTGGCGAAACGGAATCAACGGGGCACCATAACTCCATGATCGACAAAGCTGGGGAGGGGTCGTGATGAACGAGGCGTTGCCGGAGCAGGGCGTACCGGCCGGGCAGGTGCTCGACGAGATCCGGGCGCTGCGCGCCGGGGACCGCCCCACCCACGGTGGGCGGCTCTTCGCGTACGTCTACGACCCGGCGGTACCCGGCCTGGACGAGCTGGCTGCCTCGGCGCACGCGCTCAGCGCGCACGTCAACGGGCTGGACCCGACCGCCTTCCCGTCCCTGCTCGCCATGGAGAACGCCCTGGTCGGGGCGGCCGCCAAGCTGCTCGGCGGCGGGCCGGGGACGACCGCGCCGGACGTGGTCGGCAGTGTCACCAGCGGCGGTACCGAGTCGCTGATCCTGGCGGTCAAGGCCGCCCGGGACGCCCGGCCGGACATCGAGCGGCCCCGGATCGTGGTACCCGTCAGCGGGCACGCCGCGTTCGCCAAGGCCGCCCACTATCTGGGCATCGCCCTGGATCTGGTACCCGTCGACCCGTCGACCCTCCGCCCGGCGCCGGAGGCGGTGGCCGCCGCGATCGGGCCGGACACCGTGCTGGTGGTCGCCTCCGCCCCGTCGTACGCGCACGGGGTGGTCGACCCGGTGGAGGCGATCGCCGCAGCGGCTGCCGCTGCCGGGGTGCGCTGCCATGTGGACGCCTGTTTCGGCGGCTGGACCCTGCCCTGGCTGCGCCGCCTCGGCGAGCCGGTACCCGCGTTCGACTTCAGCGTGCCCGGGGTCACCTCGATCTCGGTCGACCTGCACAAGTACGCGTACGCCCCGAAGGGGGTGTCGGTCCTGCTGCACCGGGATGCCGCGCTGCGTGCCCCGCAGTACTTCGCGTACGCCGACTGGCCCGGCTACGGGATGATCAACCCGGTGATCACCTCCACCCGCTCGGGTGGCCCGATCGCCGCCGCGTACGCCACGCTCCGGCACATCGGCGACGACGGGTACCTGGAGCTGGTCGGGCGGACCCGGGACGCGGTCCGCGCCCTCGCCGACGCGGTGCGGGGTGTCGACGGGCTGGAGCTGATGGCCGAGCCGGAGTCGACCGTGGTCTGCTTCACCTCCACCGACCCGGGCCTGGACCTGTTCGTACTGGTCGACGAGCTGACCGCGCGGGGCTGGCACACCCAGCCGCAGCTGTCGTACGCCGAACTGCCGGCCAGCGTGCACCTGACGGTGACCGCGTCGGTGGCCCCCCGGGTGGCCGAGTTCGGCCCGGACCTGCACGACGCGGTCGCGGCGGCGCGCGCGGCCGGTCCGGTCGCGTTGCCGGACGACCTGCTCGCCCTGGCCGGCGCGCTGCCCCCCGACGCCCTCACCCCGGAACTGGTCGCCGGGCTGGCCGCCGGCCTCGGCCTGGGCAGCGGTACCGGTGGCGGCCCGCTGCCGGACCGGGCGGCGACGGTCAACCGGTTGCTCGACGCCGCCCCGGTACGCCTGCGCGAGAAGCTGCTGGTCGAGTTCGTCAGTCTGCTGCAACGCCCCAGCTACTGAACGGCCACCGAACGGGCGGTCACCGATCGCCCGGCCGAAAACACCACCGATCGCCCGGCCGGAAACAGCGCCGGCCGGGCGATCGGTGCGCAGGCTTCGGTCAGCTCGCTTCGACGGTGGTCACCGTGAAGCTGACCGTGTTGTCGGCCGGGTCGACGTCGGCGACGGCGCCGTACGCCCAGTGGGTGCTCAGCAGCACCGTCGCGGTGCCGATGGGGCCGAGCGGCGTGCCGGCGGGGACGTCGAACAGGATGTCGAAGCTGCGCACCTCGCCAGGCATGAACTGGCCGCCGGGCACCTCGACCCAGGTCGGGAAGCTCGGCATGTCCTGCGGGTCGGTGCCCTGGAACCGCATACCGGCCGGCAGGGTGACCGCCTCGATCATGAGGCGGTCGTGACCGGCGTCGCCGCCGTACCGGACGGTCACCGGCATCCGGCCGAGGAAGCTGCCGTCGGCCTGCCGGGTGAGGGTGACCTGGCCGGGGGTGGTGAGGCCGGCGTCGGCCCGGGTGTCCTGCACGTACGGTCGGGGCTTGCGCAGCGAGCCGGAGGTGGAGCGGAACAGGGTGGTGAAGCTGCTCTGGTCGGCGACCGGCTGACCGCTCGGGGTCACCGTCACCAGGCCCCCCTCGGCGACCATCGGGTACGACCGGGGCGTGGTGAGGACCTGGAAGGTCATCTGGAAGGAGCGCTGCTCACCCGGCACGAGGTTCGGTCCCGGTACGCCGCAGTCGAAGATCCGGCGCAGGTCTGCGGTGTACCCGTAGGTGCAGGCGTTCGACGGGACCAGGTCGGCGATGGTGCCCCGCACCGGCTCGGTGATCCTGACGGTGAAGTAGGTGGTCGTGTCGCCCTCGTTCGTCACCGTGATCGGCAGGCTGCCCCGGTAACCCCGCTCGGTCGGCTCCAGCACCAGCCGCCCGACGGTGATCGAGGCGTCCGAGGCGGTGGTGGCCGGCGGGCCGGCGACGGCGGGTGCCGCCGCCAGCAGCGCCAGGGCCGAGCCGATGAGCGCGACCGAGAGCCGCCGTCCGGTACGTCGTTTCATGATGCTTCCTCCCGTGATCCCCGTTGCACGGCGGTTGCCCGCCGCGTCGATACAGCCAGGACGCGTTGGGTGGCGGGAAAGTTGCGGCCCGCCCGGGACGGCAACACGACAGGGCCGGGGTGCAACCGTTCCACCGGTACCGGAATCCCGCCGGGCCCGTTCGGGCGGTGCGGGTGGACAGCCGCAGCTCCGACGGCGCCGGTCGATGCGGCATCCGTTGCCGAGGTTGCCGGGGTCGATGCGGCATCGGTTGCGGAGGTTGCCGGCGGGGCGCTGTGGTTGACTGTCGACCTGGGGACAGGAGAGGAGACCGCCGTGCAGTTGCCGGCAGTGCTCGGCGAGCCGATCCGGTTCGTGCTCAACTGGGGCCGGCGCTACTCGCTCTGGGTCTTCAACTTCGGCCTGGCCTGCTGCGCCATCGAGTTCATCGCGACCAGTATGGGGCGGCACGACTTCATCCGGCTCGGCGTGATCCCGTTCGCGCACGGTCCACGCCAGGCCGACCTGATGGTGGTCTCCGGCACGGTCACCGACAAGATGGCGCCCGCGATCAAGCGACTCTACGACCAGATGCCCGAGCCGAAGTACGTCATCTCGTTCGGCGCCTGCTCCAACTGCGGTGGCCCGTACTGGGACTCGTACTCCGTCACCAAGGGGGTCGACCAGCTCATCCCGGTCGACGTGTACGTTCCCGGCTGCCCGCCGCGACCGGAGGCACTGCTGCACGGCATCCTCCGCCTCCAGGAGAAGATCGCCGCCGAGCAGTCCGGGATCGGCGGGGTGGCCCGGCCCGACCCGCTCGCCGCACCGGCCGACCGGCCCGCTGACCAGCGGTCGGTCGAGTCGCTCACCGCACCGGTCGTCCGGCCCCCGTCGACCTGACCACCGGACGGTCCCCGATCCGACCACCGGACGGTCCCCGACCGGACCACCGGGCGGTGCCCGGCGTGGCGGCGGAGGATTAGCCTGCCGTCCATGACCCAGACCGCGGAGAAACGTTCCGCCCACATCGTCGACGTGCTCATCGAGGAATTCGGTGCGTCGATGGCACTCGACCCGGCCGCCTTCCGCCGGAAGTTCCGCAAGATGGCCGCCTCCCCGTTCGCCTTCTACCGGGGCAGTGCCTCGCTCTTCTACGCCGACCAGATCGGCGACTTCGCCGACGACCGGTTCCTCGACGAGCGGACCAGCCGGGTGTGGATCCACGGTGACCTGCACGCCGAGAACTTCGGCACCTACATGAACGGATCCGGGCAGCTCGTCTTCAACGTCAACGACTTCGACGAGGCGTACGTCGGACCGTTCTCCTGGGACCTCAAGCGGTTCGTGGCCAGCGTCGCCCTGCTCGGGTACGCCAAGGCCCTCTCCGACCAGGTGATCAGCGAACTGGTCGGCGTGTTCGCCACCGCCTACCTGACCGAGTTGACGGCGATCGCGGCCGGCGGGGACGACGCGATCGGCTCGATCACCCTGGCCAACGCCGACGGGGTACTGCGCCGGGTCCTCCAGCAGGCCCGCCTGAACACCCGGGTGGACCTGCTCGACGGGCAGACCACCATCGACAACTACGAACGCCGGTTCTCCCTCGGCGACGGGGTGTACGAGATCGACGACGCGACCCGGGAGCGGGTCTGCGAGGCGTTCACCCGTTACCTGGACACCCTGCCCGAGGCGACCGCCCGGCTGCGTCCGGTCTCCGCGCACGTCAAGGACGTGGTACTGCGCAAGGGCGTCGGGATCGGCTCGGCCGGCCTGCCGTCGTACAACCTGCTGCTGGAGGGACACACCCAGGCGCTGGAGAACGACGTCATCATCTACATGAAGCAGGCCCAGGTGCCCGCCGTGGCCCGGCACATCGACGACGAGGGCGTCCGTCGTTACTTCCGGCACCAGGGTCACCGTACGGCGGAATCCCAGCGGGCGTTGCAGGCGCACGCCGACCCGTGGGTGGGCTACACCGAGCTGGACGGGGTGGGGCAGCTCGTCGCCGAGGTCTCCCCGTACGCCGCCGACCTGGACTGGGCCGACGTCAACGAGCCCGAGGAACTCGCCGGGGTGATCGCCGACCTGGGTCGTTCGGTGGCCCGGATGCACTCGGTGGCCGACGACGAGTCCAGCCACGACCTGGTCGACTTCTCCACCGAGGAGGCGATCGTGGCGGCGGTGTCGGCCGACGAGCCGGGCTTCGTGTCGTACCTGGTGGAGTTCGCGCACGCGTACGGCCTGCGGGCCCGGGAGGACCACCAGATCTTCGTGGACCTGTTCCGCAACGGCCGGCTGCCCGGCCTGTAGCGGTCACACCGGTCAGGTGGTGAACTCCAGGGCCACCTTGATGTCGTCCCCGGCCGGGGTGTACGCCTCCGCGTACGCCCCGACCGGTACCCGTCGGGTGATCAGCGAGTCCAGCCACGACGGGTCGGCCCGGGTCAGCGCCCCGGCGGCGAGGTCCCAGTGCCGCCGGTTCGCGTTGACCGAGCCGAAGACGACGTTGTTCTCCAGCACCAGGGTCCGGTTGAGGGCCCCGGCGTCGAAGTCGATGGTCCGGCCGCCGCTGGACACCCCGGCGAGACAGACGATGCCGATCGGGGCGGCCTTGCACATCACCTCCAGCACCACGGCCGGCGCCCCGGTGCACTCGACCACCACGTCCGGCTCGAAGTCGAGTTCACCGACCGTGCCGGTGTGGTAGGTGGCCCCGAGGGCCGCGACCAGGCCCGGCTTCGGTCCGGTGGTGTTCCGGTCGAGGACGTGCACGGTCAGCCCGCGCTGGGTGGCGAGCAGGGCGGCGAGCAGCCCGATCGGTCCCGCCCCGGTGACGAGTACGCTCTGCGGCTGCCACTCGGTGCGGTGCGCGATCCGGTCGATGTGGTCCCAGGCCTTGGCCACCACGCTGGTCGGTTCGAGCAGTACCCCGACCCCGGCCAGGGCCGGGTCGAGGCCGACCGCGAACTTGGGCTGGATGCGCCAGCGTTCCCGGGCGAATCCCTGCAACGCCTTGATCCCGTGTTCGGTGTAGAGCCCGTTGCGGCACATGTCCCACTCGTCGACCGCGCAGTTGGCGCAGGGCACCGGGTCGGGATGCCGGACGATGCCGGCGACCAGGTCACCCGCGCGGAGCGTCCCGGTGGGGTCCTCCAGTACCCGGCCCAGCGACTCGTGCCCGATGACCAGCCCCGGTGCCCCGGGCGGCGCCTCGCCGTAGTCACCCGCGATGATCTCGTGGTCGGTGCCGCAGACGCCCACCGCCAATGCCTCGACCAGGATCGCCCCCTCCTCGCTGGGCGGCTCCGGCCAGTCGTCGACCAAGCGCAGCGAGTCGGGTACCCCGGGTGTCACAGTCACGGCACGCACGGTCCGATTCTTCCCCGCGTCCGCCGTTCCCACCCC
>NZ_WVUH01000343.1 GCF_017614955.1 Micromonospora echinofusca | reverse complement strand
GCGTCCACCGGTACCCGGGTGAGGATCTCCAGTTCCGGGCCGAGCGCGGCGATCAGGTCGTTGAGCTGACCGGCCACCGTCTTCGACTTCGCGCCCACCCGGTTGATCTCGCCCAGGATCTCGGCGAGCGGTACCAGGTGGGTCACCTCGGGCGCCCCCTCCGGCCGGTACCCGGTGGACCGGTCGGCCAGCTCCTCGACCCGGGCGAGGACCCCGACGGTGAGCGGTTTCCCGCACTCGGGACAGCGGCCACCGGCCGCCCGGGTCTGCTCCGGGGACCAGTTGACCCCGCAGAGCCGGTGCCCGTCGGCGTGGTACTTGCCCTCCTCGGGGAAGAACTCGATGGTCCCGCCGAGCCCGACCCCGGTACGCAGCGCCTCCCGTACCGCGAAGTAGTCCCGGTCGGTGGTGAAGACGGTCGCCTCGCGGCCCAGCGCGGGCGGCGAGTGCGCGTCCGAGTTGGACACCAGCCGGTACCGGTCGAGGCTGGCCACCCGCCAGTTCATCTCCGGGTCGGAGGAGAGGCCGGTCTCCACCGCGAAGATGTGTTCGGCCAGGTCGGCGTAGCAGTCGGCGATCGCGTCGAAGCCGGACTTGGAGCCGAGGGCGGAGAACCAGGGCGTCCAGATGTGCGCCGGCACCAGGTAACCGTCCGGGCTCGCCTCCAGGGTGATCTCCAGCAGGTCCCGGGAGTCCAGGCCGAGGATGGGTCGCCCGTCCGAGGCGATGTTGCCGATCCGGGCCAGCGCCGCGTTGAACCGGCCCACCGCGTCCAGGTCGGGCAGGTAGATCAGGTGGTGCACCTTGCGGGTACGGTCGTCCCGCTTGTAGATGGTGGAGATCTCCACACTCAGCATGAACCGCACCGGGTCGGCCTCGGCGGCGTCGGCCAGCCGGGGTGGCAGTCGCCGGGCGATGTCCCGTTCCGCCTCCGGGCCCAGCCGGTACAACCCCGGCTCGGCCGGGTGCAGCGTCTCCCGCAGGTGGTCGTACCAGGCCGGATGGGTGAAGTCACCGGTGCCGAGCAGCCCGATGCCCTTACGCCGGGCCCACCAGGCCAGGTTGGGCAGGTTCAGGTCGCGGCTACAGGCCCGGGAGTACTTCGAGTGGATGTGCAGGTCCGCGACGAACGGCGAGGAGCCGCCGGGGGGTGCGGCGCTGAACGGAGACACGCCGCATCCTGTCACGACCGGGTCCCGGCCCGCTCGGCGCCACGCGCGAAGGTGAGCTGCGCTATGCCGGGCCGGGCGGTCCGGCCGCCCCGGTCACACCGACCGTAGCTCCACCAGGGTCACCTGCGGCGGGGCGCCCACCCGGACCGGCGGCCCCCAGAAACCGGCGCCGTTGGTGACGTACACCTTCGTGCCGTCCACCTCGCCGAGCCCGGAGACGACCGGCTGCTGCAACCGGACCAGGTAGTTGAACGGCACCATCTGGCCGCCGTGGGTGTGCCCGGACAGTTGCAGGTCGACGCCGAACTTCGCGGCCTCCACAGCGGCCACCGGTTGGTGGGCCAGGAGCACCACGGGGCGACTGCGGTCCCGGTCACCCAGGGCGGCGGCGTAGTCCGGCGGTGCGGCCAGCCCGGTACCGTCCGCCGTCGGGTCGTTCACCCCGGCCAGGTCGAGGACGCCCTGCGGGGTACGGATCTCCAGCCGCTCGTTCTGGAGCACGTTCAGGCCGATCCGGTCGAGTTCCTGCACCCACTCCTCGACGCCCGAGTAGTACTCGTGGTTGCCGGTGACGAAGAATTTTCCGTACCGGGACCGGATGTCGCCCAGCGGTGCCGCCGCCTCGCCCAGCTCGGCCACCGAACCGTCGACCAGGTCACCGACCACGGCCACCAGGTCGGCGTCGAGCCGGTTGATGGCGGCCACGATCCGCTCGGTGTGCGCCCGACCGCGCAGCGGACCCAGATGGATGTCGGAGACGGTGGCGATGCGTAGGCCGTCCATGCTCCGGGGCAGCTTCGCCAGCGGGATCTGCACCCGGTCGAGCTGTGGCGGGCCGAGCGCGGTGCGGACGCCGTACCCGACGGTCCCGGCGGCGGTGAGCCCGGCGAAGATGGCGGCCCCCCGGGCCAGCAGCAGGCGACGGCCGGGGTCGTGGTCGTCCGCGCCGACTGCGGCGGCGGCCGGCGGGTCGGCGGTGCCGGCCGCACCGACCAGGGCCGGCTCCGGTGCGGCGGTGGTCGGTTCGGCCGCCGCCACCCGGCGGCGCAGCACCAGCTTCGCCACCAGCATCGGTACCTCCAGCGCCACCAGCAGCACCAGGAGGTAGAACATCACGGCGAGCCAGAGGTACCCCGGCCAGGCCAGCCAGTAGAGGCCCTGCCGGGTACCCAGCATCGTGACCGGCACCAGCACGGCGAGCACGAGCATGGTGATCCCGCCGATCCGGCGCCACCGCCCCGGGCGGGTGGTGTCCCGGACCAGACGTTTCCACAGGTAGAGGTGGATCAGGCCGGTGATCAGGGCCATCGTGGCCACGAACGCCAGGGCTGCCAGCACGGATCCTCCTCAGCCGCCCGCGAAGGGGGGCAGTACGTCGACCGTCGTCCCGGCCGGCAACGGCGTCTGACGATCATGCCAGGACACGCCGTCGACCAGATAGCTCGCGGCCCGCAGCACGGCGGCCAGCCGGTCGCCGTGCCGGTCGGCCAGGTCGCGGAGCAGGTCGTCCAGTCCGGGACCGGCGGGGACGGTCTCCTCGGCCACGCCGGCCGCCGCCCGGGCCCCGGCGAAGTAACGCACCGTCAACGTCGGATCCGTCTCCGGTCGCATCTCAACCTCCGATCGCGGACATCGGGCGGGCCGGCTGGAGGAAGGCCGGGTCGTCGATGCCGTGCCCGGCCCGTTTCCCCCACATCGCGGTACGCCAGCGCCGGGCCAGCTCCGCGTCGTCCGCGCCGGCCCGCAGCGCGGTACGCAGATCGGCCTCCTCGGTGGCGAAGAGACAGTTACGGACCTGGCCGTCGGCGGTGAGCCGGGTCCGGTCGCAGTCCCCGCAGAACGGGCGGGTGACGCTGCCGATCACCCCGACCCGGGGGGCGGACCCGGTGTCCACCGGTCCACCGGTCGACGACCCGGTACCGGCGACCACCCAGGTCTCGGCGGGTGCCGATCCGCGCCGGACCGGATCGTCGAGCAGGACGAACTCGCGGCGCAGGGTGGCGAGGATCTCCTCGGCGGTGACCATCGTCGACCGGTCCCAGCCGTGCTGGGCGTCGAGCGGCATCTGCTCGATGAACCGCAGCTCGTAACCGTGGTCGAGGGCGAAGCGGAGCAGGTCGGACGCCTCGTCGTCGTTGATCCCCCGCATCAGCACCGAGTTGATCTTCACTGGGGTGAGTCCGGCGGCCGTCGCGGCGGCCAGCCCGGCCAGCACGTCGGCGAGCCGGGGCCGCCGGGTCAGCGTGGCGAACCGGTCCGGCCGGAGGGTGTCGAGGGAGACGTTCACCCGGTCCAGCCCGGCCGCGCGCAGCGGGCCGGCCAACCGGTCCAACCCGATGCCGTTGGTGGTCAGGGACAACGTCGGGCGCGGGCGCAGGGCCGCCGCCGCGGTGACGATGCCCAGCAGGCCGGGACGGATCAGCGGCTCCCCACCGGTGAACCGCACCTCGGTCACCCCGAGCTGCTCGACGGCCACCCGGACCAGCCGGACCACCTCGTCGTCGGTGAGCAGCTCCGGCCCGGCAAGCCAGGGCAGACCCTCCGCCGGCATGCAGTACGTGCAGCGCAGGTTGCACTTGTCGGTCAGCGACACCCGCAGGTCGGTGGCGACCCGACCGAACCGGTCGACCAGGGGACCGGTACCCGTCGGGACGTTGCTCACCGCTCGACGTTAGCGCGTACCGAGCGCGGACCGGGCGGTGGAGGCGACCGCATCCCGCCAGGCGGCACCGAACAGGGCGGTGTGCACCAGCATCAGGTGCAGCTGGTGCACCGGTACCCGGTCCTGCCAGCCGTCGGCCAGCGGGTGGACCTCCTGGTACGCGGCGAGTACCCGGTCCAGGTGCGGCAGCCCGCCGAAGAGGGCGAGCTGGGCCAGGTCGGTCTCCCGGTGACCGCCGTGCGCGGCCGGGTCGACCAGCCAGACCCGCCCGTCGGCGCCCCAGAGCACGTTGCCCGGCCAGAGGTCGCCGTGCAGCCGGGCCGGCGGCTCGTCCCCGCCGTACCCGGACAGCCCGGCGACCACCCGCTCGACCAGGTCGATCTCGGTACCGGTCAGCGCGCCGTTGTCCACCGAACGACGCAGGTACGGCGTCAACCGGTGGGCGGCGAACCAGCTCGACCACGGCCCGGGACCAGGTGTGTTGTCCTGCGGCAGGGAACCGATGAAGCCGTCTCGGTCGGCGCCGAAGGCCGCCGCCCCGGCCCGGTGCAGGGTGGCGAGGTCCCGGCCGAACTGCTCCGCCGCCTCGCGGGTGGGCTCCGCCGACTCGACCCACTCCAGGGCCAGCAGCTCCGGCAGTTCGACGATCACCTCGGGTACGGGTACCCCGCCGGCTGCCCGCAGCCAGCGCAGGCCGGCCGCCTCGGCGGCGAAGAACCCCTCCGGCGCGGGGGTGCCGGCCTGCTCCGGCCAGGTCTTGGCGAAGACCGAGTTGCCGTCGTCCAGGGTGAGCCGGGAGGCGGTGCAGATGCTGCCGCCGGAAACCGGGGTTTCCCGGATCCGCTGGTGGGTGAGGAAGGTCGGCAGGTGCGCCGGATGCGCCCGCAGGTACGCCAGGTCCATCAGCGCAAGGTAGCCGTTTGTCCCGAAGTCGACGGCATGAGGTGCGTATCCGGGGTAAGGATGAGCCATGGATGACGCCGTGATCCGTCCGTACCGGCCGGCGGACCACGCCGCCGGTCGGCGGCTGTGGGGCGAGTTGACCCGCCAGCACCGCGAGTTGTACGACGAACCGGGCGTGGTCGGTGGGGACCGGGACGCCACTTTCGACGGCTACCTGACCCGCCTGGAGCTGTCCGGGGTGTGGGTCGCCGAGCACCACCAGGCCGGGGTGGTGGGACTGGCCGGTCTGGTGCTGGTCGGCCGGTCCGCCCGGGTGGAGCCGGTGGTGGTCACCGAGCGTCATCGGGGCCGGGGGATCGGCCGCAGTCTGCTCGGACACGTCGCCGGTCAGGCCCGGCGCCGGGGAATCAGCCGGCTGACGGTGGCACCGGAGGCACGTAACGTGTCCGCCCTGCGTTGCCTGCACGCAGCCGGTTACGACCTGCTATCGGCGGTCGAGTTGACCCTCGACCTCCGCGCTCCGGCGACCGGTCGGGACCGGCCCACCATCGACCTCCACGAACTGCATTTCCGGTCCTGAAACCGGCTGACCGGCAGGAATACGCTGGGTGCCTGTGGATAACCGGCGTGTCGTCCACAGGCGGCAATCGATCGTTTCCTGCGGTGGGCGTACCGGCCAGGCTGCCGGCATGACTTCCACCGAGAAGACGGTGCTCTCCGTCCGCTCCCCCGCCGACCTGATCGCCGCCGTACCGTACCTGCTGGGCTTCCACCCGGCGGACAGCGTGGTCGTGGTGGCGATGCGGGGCAAGCGGGTGGTCTTCGCCGCCCGGGGTGACCTGCCTGGGGAAGGGCGGCCGACCAGCGAGACGGCCCGGTACATCAGCGACATGATCTTCCGCCAGGACGCCGGGTCCGCCACCGTGCTCGGTTACGGCCCGGCCGACCGGGTGACCCCGGCGGTGGACGCGGTACGGGCCGGCCTGGAAGCCGGCGGTCTGCGGGTGCTCGACGTCCTGCGGGTGACGGACGGGCGGTACTGGTCGTACCTCTGCCCCGATCCGGCCTGCTGCCCGCCCGAGGGCCGGGCGTACGACGCGGGCAGCAGCGAGGTGACCGCCGCTGCGGTCTTCGCGGGTGAGGTGGCGTACCCGGACCGGGCGAGTCTCGCCGCCGAGGTCGCACCGGTCGGCGGCCTCACCCGGATCTCCATGCGGCAGGCGACGGTACGCGCCGAGGAGCGCATGATCGGTCTGCTCGACGAGGGGCCGCTGGACGAGCGGAAGCTCAACGCCCTCGGAGATGCGGCGGTGCGGGCCGCCCTGGATCCCGGCCGGGCACCCGGATCGATGACCGACGACGAGGTGGCCTGGTTGACCATGCTCCTGGCCCACCTGCCGATCCGGGACCAGGCGTGGGAGCTGACCGACGGGGACGACCGGCACCTGGCCCTCTGGCGGCACGTCGTGCAGCGGGCCGCACCCGAGCTGGTGGCTGCGCCGGCCTGCCTGCTCGCCTTCGCGGCCTGGCGCGCCGGCCGGGGTTCGCTGGCGGTGGTGGCGTTGGAACGGGCGCTGCGGGCGGAGCCCGACTACTCGATGGCGCTGCTGCTCGACGAGCTGATCCGGAACGGCGTGCCGCCGTCGCGGCTCGACGGCTGGCCGAAGATTGCGGGTGCGGGTGCGGGTGCGGGTGCGGGGACGTCGGGTCGGCGTCGCCGCCGGTCCCGGCCGGATCGCCGCCGCCGGCCCCGGGGTTGACCGCCGGCCCCGGCGCATCGCCTGGCTCCTGGCACATCGCCTGGCTCCTGGCACATCGCCTGGCTCCTGGCACATCGCCCGGTGCCGGTGTATCGCCCGGCCCTCCGTCCCTCCCCGGCTCCTTGCGCTGCTCCCTTTGCTCTGCTTCAGCGGAGGCAACAGTTTCCTGCCAGAAGTGTCGCCGTGAGTGAAGCAGAGCAAAGGGCGCGGGACGACGACCTGGCCGGCTCCCCGCTCGCCGGGCCGCTCCGTGCCGGCTCCGCCCGTCGACGCCGGGCCGCTCCGTGCCGGCTCCGCCCGTCGACGCCGGGCCGCTCCCGCCCCGGGGCATTCGCGGCCGGCCCGCGTCCGGGCTGCGCCGGTCAGACGGTGATCCGGTGGGTGCCGGTGTAGACGTTCAGGGTCGGACCCCGGAGGAAACCGACCAGAGTCATCCCGGCCTCACCGGCCAGGTCGACGGCGAGGCTGCTCGGCGCCGACACGGCAGCCAGCAGGGGTATCCCAGCCATCCAGGCCTTCTGGGTCAGTTCGAAGCTGGCCCGCCCGGAGACCAGCAGCAGGTGGCCCGCCAGCGGTAGCCGCCGTTCCCGCACCGCCCAGCCGATCACCTTGTCCACCGCGTTGTGTCGTCCCACGTCCTCCCTGGTCACCAGGGGTTCGCCGACGGCGGTGAAGAGGCCGGCCGCGTGCAGCCCACCGGTGGACTCGAAGGCCCGCTGCGCCGACCGCAACA
>NZ_WVUH01000342.1 GCF_017614955.1 Micromonospora echinofusca | reverse complement strand
CGATAGGGTTACGGCGGTCATGGCGGAGGGGAAACGCCCGGTTACATTCCGAACCCGGAAGCTAAGCCTTCCAGCGCCGATGGTACTGCACTCGGGAGGGTGTGGGAGAGTAGGACGCCGCCGGACATCTTCACAGGTGTGGGCCACCCCGTTTGGGGGTGGCCCACACCTGTATCTGCATATGGGTAGACCCCGGCGGATGATCCGACAGAGGAGGCGGTGGCGGTTTGGTGGGCTACGACCAGCTCCGCTCCACCGGCGGAGCACTCTACTGGCTGGAGAGCCGGCCCGGCGTCGACGCGGAGGTGCTGGTCCGGTGGCGTCCGGACACCGGGCCGGTCGATCTGACACCACCCGGCCCCACCGGGATCAGTGCCGTACACACGCACGGTGGCGGTAACTATGCGGTGCTCGGCGACGAGCTGTGGTTCGCCGGCCGGGACGCTCTGTACCGGATACCCGACGGGCAGGCGGTCGCGGTGGCCACCGGTTCCTTCGCGGACCTGACCCCCGGAGCAGGGGAACTGCTGGGCGTGTGCGAGTCGGACGACGCGGACGCCCTGGTGGCCGTGCCGACGACCGGAGCGGCACAGCCGCGCACCCTGGCCGAGTCGTCCGGGTTCTTCGGTGCGCCCCGCCCCGGACCTGGTCTGCTGGCCTGGTGCTGGTGGAGCAAACGGGACATGCCGTGGGATGGCTGCGAACTGTGGGTGGCGGCGTACGACCCGGGTGACCTCATCGGTCATCCGGTGAAGCTCGCGGGCGGCCCGGACGAGTCGGCGATCGAGCCCCGCTGGGGGCCGGACGGCGCACTGTACTTCCTCAGCGACCGCAGCGGCTGGTGGAACCTCTACCGCTGGGACGGGACCTCGGTCGTCGCGGTGGCACCGATGGCCGCGGAGGTCGCGGCGGCACCCGGGGAACTCGGGTACGCCTCGTACGAGATTCTTCCCGACGGCCGCGTGGTGATGGTGGTGCAGGACGGCCCGCAGTACCGGCTGGTAATGACCGGCCCGGACGGCGCGGTACAGGACGTGCAGCTGCCGTACACGTCGATCAAGCCGTACCTCGCCGTGCACGGGGACGGGGTGGCGGTGATCGGGGCGGCACCGGACGTCCCGCAGCAGGTGGCCCTGGTGCATTTCGACGGCCCCGTACCGCAGGTCGAGGCGCTGACCCCGGTGCCGCCGGTTCCGCCTGCCGGACCGGATGTGCCCAGGCCGGTGCCGCTGCGGGTACCGGTCGGGAACGACCGTGTGGTGACGGCGTTGCTCCACCCGCCGGTCGGGGCCGCACCCGGCTGGCAGGCACCCGTGATCGTGCGGGTACATCCCGGTCCGACCGCCGGTTGCCAGCTCCGCCCGGACGCGTCGACGCGGTTCTTCACCGCTCGCGGGTACGCCGTGGTCGACGTGGACCACACCGGGAGCACCGGGTACGGTCGGGCGTTCCGCCAGGCGCTGCACGGTCGGTGGGGTGTCGACGACGTCGACGACTGCCGGGCCGTGGCCGGGTACCTGGTCGACGCGGGTGCGGCGGTACCGGGACAGGTCTTCGTCCGGGGGACCGGCGTCGGCGGGTACACCGCACTGCGTGCGGTTGCCGGGGACACGCCGTTCGCGGCGGCCACCGCGGTGTCGGCGATCGTGGATCCCGACCGGTGGGCCGCGGCGGCGCCCCGGTTCCACCGGGCACACGCCGTCCGGCTGGACAGCGGATCCGGCCGGGTCCGGGCGGCGGACATCCGGCAACCGGTACTGCTCGTCCACGGCTCCGTGGACGAGGTGGCTGCGGTCGACGACGTGCGCCGGCTCGCGGCGGAACTGGACCGGCAGGCGGTGCGGCACGAACTGGTCCTGCTCGACGGGGTCGGTCACCGGGGCGCCGCTTTGTCGGCTGAAGCGGTGCTGGCGGCCGAGTGGGCGCACTACCGGTCGGTCGTCGACGTCGCCGGGAAGGGCTGACCGGGCGGTCCGCAGGCCTGCCCGGTCACCGTGGGTTCAGATAGCCGCACGGTCCGGCGTTTCCCCTTCTCCTCCGGGTGGGTACGCCAACAGAATTGTCGTATGACGAAGGTGGCGGGCATCGCCGTCGTATCGGTCGGCGTCGTGCTGGGGCTGATCGCGGTGGTGTGGGGTGCCGCCGGGGTGGAGGCCGCGAGCTGGGTACTCGGTAGCATCGGCGGAGCTGTCGCGGTCGTCACGCTGCTCGCGCCCCTGGCCGGGGACCGACACCCCGCACCCGGCGGGTCGGGCGGCGTCGCCCGGCTGCCGGCGGGCCTGCGGATGCTTCTCGCCAGGATCGTGAACCACCGGAAGCCCGTCGCCGTCGCGGTCACCGTGCTGCTGGTCGGCGCTCTCGTCCTCTGGATCTCGCGCGAGCCCGGAGGGGAGGTCCCCGCGCAACGACCCGGTGCGGCGGTGGGTGCCACCGGTTCCGGTGGGGTCACCGGTTCGGCTGGCACCCGTTCCTGGCCGGCGCGGATCGCCAACGCCCCGAGCGGTACGTTCGCCTACCGGGGGCCGTTCACCGGTGCGGACGACCGGCGGGCCGAGCGATCGTACTTCCTGGACGATCCGCTGCACGTTGTGTGTCAGGAACGGCAGGGGCGAATGATCACCGACCGGGCCACCGGGGCGCGGAGTGCCATCTGGAACCGGCTCGACAACGACCTCTGGGTGTCCAACCTGTACACCGACCTGCCGCAGGACGAGGCGGGCGCGGTCCGGCTGGGCATCCCGGCCTGCACCTGACCGGGCCGGGCATCCGGGGGCACCGTCGGCCGGGCGGAAAACCGGTTGTGGCGCCGGGACGGCGATCTATAGTTGTCGACAGCCTTGAGCGCCCGGCCGTTCGTCGCGGGGCGCACCGTGACCAGTGAGGGGAGCCGGCCGTGCGGTACCGCACCGCTGTGGTGATTCCCGCGTCGCGGCACGAGGTGATTCTGGTGTCTCGGCCGGTGTCCGGTGTCAGCGGTACGGCTGTCGCCGGACGTCCGTGACGAACCTCTGAGCCGCCGTACCGGCCGGTCCTGAGCTGACCGGTCGGGCAGCGCCCTGACCTGTGCCACGGTACGGGTCGACGGTCGGCTGCCCCGGCCAGGTTTCCGTCCGGACCTCGTGTCGTCTGTTCCCGCACGCCACGAAAGGCCCCTCACCATGCGTAGCACCGTGCCCCACCCTGCCCAGGTCCCGCTGGCCCGGGTGCGTAACCTCGGCATCCTCGCGCACGTCGACGCCGGTAAGACCACCACCACCGAACGGATCCTGTACGCCACCGGCAGCACCTACAAGCGGGGGGACGTGCACGACGGTACGACCGTCACCGACTTCGACCCCCAGGAACGGGACCGGGGGATCACCATCTTCTCGGCGGCGGTGAGCTGCACCTGGCGGGACCACCGGCTCAACCTGATCGACACCCCGGGACACGTCGACTTCGCCGACGAGGTGGAACGCTCGTTGCGGGTACTCGACGGCGCGGTTGCGGTCTTCGACGGGGTCGCGGGGGTGGAGCCGCAGAGCGAGTCGGTGTGGCGGCAGGCCGACCGGTACGGGGTACCCCGGATCGCGTTCGTCAACAAGCTGGACCGGGCCGGCGCGGACCTCGACGTGGTCGTGGCGTCGATCCGAAACCGGTTACGGGTGACCCCGTTGGTGGTCCACCTGCCGATCGGTCGGGAGGACGGGTTCACCGGCGTCGTCGACCTGGTCCGGATGCGGGCGCTGGTCTGGTCCGGTGACGCTCCGTCGCCGGTGGAGCAGCCGGTACCGGACGGGCTACGCGACGAGGCGCGGCGCCGCCGACGGCTGTTGGAGGAGGCGGTGGCCGAGCGGCATCCGGCGGCGCTGGACGAGTTCTGCGCCGGTGCGTCGGTCACCGACTCGACGCTGGTCGGCGCCCTGCGGGAGATCACCCGTACCGGCACCGGGGTGGTGACGCTGTGCGGTTCCGCGTACCGCAACCGGGGCATCGAGCCGCTGCTGGACGCCGTGGTCGACTACCTGCCCGCCCCGTCGGACGTACCGCCGGTGCGGGGTACCGGGGTCGGCGGTGTGCAGGAACGGGCCGCCGACCCGGCGGCACCGTTCGCGGCACTGGTGTTCAAGGTGACCACGACCGGCGGCGGCCGGCTGACCTACCTGCGGGTGTACTCGGGAACGATCGGAAAGGGGGCGACGGTGCTGGACGCCGGGAGCCGCCGTACCGAGCGGGTGGGACGGATCCTGCGGGTCCAGGCCGACCGGCACACCGAGGTCGGGTCGGCCTCGGCGGGTGACATCGTCGCGGTCGTCGGAGTGAAGGCCGCCGGTACCGGGGCCACGCTCTGCGCCCCCGACGCCCCGCTGCTGCTGGAGGCGGCGGGTGTGGCGACGCCGGTGGTGAGTGTCGCGGTCGAGGCCCGGCGCGGCGTCGACACCGACCGGTTGGCCTCGGCGCTGTCCCGCCTGGTCGAGGAGGACCCGTCGCTGACCGTCGGTACCGACCCGGAGACCGGCCAGACCGTGCTGTCCGGGCTGGGCGAGCTGCACCTGGAGGTCGCGGTGGAGAAGATCCGTCGTACCCACGGGTTGGAGGTCGCCGTGGGCCGGCCGCAGGTGGCCTACCGGGAGACGGTGGTGCGCGGGGTGTCGGGGCTGCTCTACCGGCACGTCAAGCAGGACGGCGGCGCCGGCCAGTACGCCCACGTCATGCTCGACGTCGAGCCGTTGCCGGCGGGCTCCGGCGACGGGGACCTGGTGTTCGTCTCGACCGTGGTCGGGGGCCGGGTGCCCCGGGAGTACGTCCGGGCGGTGGAGGCCGGCTGCCGGGACGCCCTGGCGGAGGGACCGTTGGGCGGACACCCGGTGACCGGCGTCCGGGTCACCCTGACCGACGGGGCGACCCACGTCAAGGACTCCTCGGAGCTGGCGTTCCGGACCGCCGGACGGCTCGCGCTGCGGGAGGCCCTGCGGGTCAGCGAGATGGTCCTGCTGGAACCGGTGGTCGAGGTGACCGTCACCGTGCCGGAGGACGCCGTCGGTGTGGTGCTCGGTGATCTGGCGGCCCGCCGGGGACAGGTCACCGGCTCGGTACTGCGGGCGGACGCCGTGGTGGTCACCGCGACCGTGCCCCTGGCCGAGCTGTTCGGGTACGCGACCCGGCTGCGGAGCCGGACCCAGGGGCGGGGCACGTTCACCACCCGGTCCGCCGGCTACGCGCCGGCTCCCGGGGTACCCCGGAGGTAGCCCTGTGGTCACCCCGCCTGCCGCCCGTCCCGGGTGGCAGGCGGGGTGCGCCGGGCGGGTCAGCCGGCGTACGCCGGGCCGGTGGTCGCGGACCCGGCACCGGGTACCGGGTGGTCGGGCCGGCGGCGACCAGCGGTGTCCACGGTGGCGCCGAGGGCGGCGAGACTGGTGCCGGTGAGGTCGTCGACCAGGGCGACCCGGACCTCGTCCGGTTGGTGCCGGGAGCGGGGCACGGCGAACACCGCAGTCGCCGGCCGCCCCTGGTAGCGGGCCGAGTAGCAGACCATCCGCCAGTCCTCCTCCTCCCAGTGGTCCCGCACGTCCGAGTTGATCAGTGCGGCCACCTGCCGGTAGGCGGCGCTGAGCTGGAGCTGCTGGACACTGGCCAGCAGCGGAACGCCCGTACCGCCGGCCAGCGGGTGGGTCAGCCGGGCGCGGAGCCGGCGCAGCGGCAGCAGCCACGCCCGGTCCCACTCCGGTGACAGGGCCACCACCACCGCTGCGCCGACGAGTACGACCACCAGCGACCCGGCCGGGGCGGCGGTGACCGCGTCCAGCCAGTGGCCGGGGTCGACGACCGTGGCCAGGAGTCCGCCGGAGAGCAGTACCCCGGCCCGGACGAAACTGCGCGCGGTCACCGGGGTGCGTTGGGCGCTCAGGCAGCCGCAGGAGGCATCCGGTGCGGTGGTGCGGGAGTAGACCAGGTAGCCGAGGAACGCGGCGGCCAGGACGGTCGCCGCGACCAGTTCGGCGCGGGAGGCGGGGGGCAGTACCAGCAGGGTGCCGAGGACCAGCTCGACCAGGCCCAGCAGCCGGTACGCGGTCACCGCGCGCTGCTCACCGAGCGGACCCGCCAGGGCCGACCGGCGGGCGTTGACCGCCGCGTGCCGGCCGATCAGCTTGACCCGCGCGGACCAGATCAGCACCGCACCGATCAGCAGTGGTTGCAGGGCCGCCGTCAACTCGATCATCGTGCGTCCTCCTCAGCCAGCGGAGTCAGGTGGAGCCACCGGGCCGGGCGGATGCCGGGGCACCCGCCCGGAGCCGTGCGTCGGAACTTCTCAGGCGGCCGCGTAGACGGTCGCGATGTCGATCTCGTTGGTGTCGGGGTGCCAGGCGCCGATCACCTGCACGTGCCGGCCGACCCGCAGCAGCGAGACGTCGGAAACCGCCGGCGTGCCGTTGTAGACCGCTGCCGTGGTGCCGGGCACGATGTGCCCGACGATCCGCCGGCCCCGGTGGTCCAGGTGGAGCACGTTGCGCCCCATCGCGGCGATGTGCCCCTGGAGGTTGACGATGTTCACCCACAGCGAGTCGGCGGCCAGCGTCCCGTCCGGCAGCCGGACGCCCCGGGCGTAGAGGCCGTCGCCCTTCTCCACGCGGTCGAACGTGGTGGGATGCAGTTTCCAGATACTGGTGCCGGAGGTGATCCGGATCCGGTGCAGCGTGGTGTCGGATCCGGTCACCAGCAGCATCGTGCCGGTGATGCTGGTGACGCGACCCTCGGCGAAGTTCGGGTCGGGCGTGCCCGGGGCGACCGGTACCGGCTCGGCGGCCAGGGCGGTCTCCGGGGCCAGCGAGCCCAGCGCGGTGGCGCCGACGATGCCGGCTCCGCCGAGTACGGCGGTGCTGAGCAGCCGGCGACGGTCGATCGTGGTGGCCATGACGGAACCCCCTCTACGCGCTGACCGAGACGGGACGGACGCCGGTGGACAGGCTGGCGATCGCGCTGTACGCCGCCGGGGTGAGGTCGATGATCCGGTTGGTGCCACAGGCCGACCCGCAGCAGGTGCGCTCGCCGCACCACAGGTCGGTCTGCGGTCCGCAGTCGGCGATCGAGGTGCCCACCCGCGCCCCGTTGCAGAGGTTCGTGGTGTAGTGCACGAATCCGCAGGTCCGCCGGGTCATGCCGGTGATCCCGCAGGCATCCGGTCGGGTGATGGAGAAACAGGCGTCCGAGGCGTTGGGCCAGGCGTGCTGGTAGTTACCGGAGTTGCAGGTGCCGCAGGCACCCTTCCCGGTGGAGCCACAGGGTCCCCAGGCGTTGCCGCAACAGAACCAGGACATCTCGCCGGTGAATGCAGCCATTGCTGCTCCTTCCGCCGCGATAGACAACGACAGATATCGATATCAGCGCTCATTATTCTGGCAGAAATCCACGGAGGTCAATGACAGATTTGAAGATTTTCTTCGTCGCGGGAAGGGGTGTGTGGTGTGTGTCCGGGCGTCACGGGTGTCCGGTATCCGGGGCGGGTCGGGGCCGGTC
>NZ_WVUH01000341.1 GCF_017614955.1 Micromonospora echinofusca | reverse complement strand
GGTGGCGTCGGTCTCCCGCACCTCGGCGACGACGTACTTGTGGAACCAGTCGACGATCTCCTGGCTCTCCGGCGTCCACCTGTTCGGGTAGCAGCGCTTGGTGTTCGACTCCGGCGCCGGGGTGGCCTGGAGTCTCGGCACGCCCGACGGCGACGCGCTGGACCGGGACCGGGCCGTCGACCTCGTCGCCCGGATCGTCGCCGCCGTCGACGTCCCGGTCACCGCCGACATCGAGAGCGGCTTCGGCGCCGACCCGGACGACGTGGCCGAGACCGTCCGGCGGGTACTCGCCGCAGGGGCGGTCGGGGTGAACCTGGAGGACGCCTGGCACGGTGGGGCGGCGCCGCTGCGCCCGGTGGCCGGGCAGGCCGACCGGATCAGGGCCGCCCGGCGGGCGGCCGAGGCCGCCGGGGTGCCCCTGTTCGTCAACGCCCGGGTCGACGTGTACCTGCGCGACGTCGGTGATCCGGAGAACCGGCTGGCGGAGACCCTGGACCGGGCGGCGGCCTACCTCGCCGCCGGGGCGGACGGGATCTTCGTGCCGGGGGTACTCGACCCGGCGGTACTGGCCGAACTGGTCGCCGGGATCGACGCCCCGCTCAACGTGCTCGTCGGGCCGGGCGCACCGACCGTCGCCGAACTGGGGGCGCTCGGCGTGGCCCGGGTCAGTGCCGGCTCGACCGTCGCCCTGGCGGCGTACGGGCTGGTCCAGCGGGCCGCCGGGGAACTGCTCCGGTCCGGCTCGTACGACACGCTGCATGACGGGATGGCGTACGGCGAGCTGAACGCGCTGCTCGGGTAACCGGCGGCGGAGTGTTAAGAAGGGCCCCTTCCTATACCGGAAGCGTTAAGAAGGGGCCCTTCCTTACACCTAGACCTCGACGACGGTGGGGACGATCATCGGGCGGCGCCGGTACGCGTCGTTGACCCAGCGGCCGACGGTACGCCGGACGATCTGCTGCAACTGGTGCGGATCGGTAACCCCGTCACCGGCGGCCCGGTTCAGGGCCTCGGTGATCAGCGGGATGACCGGGTTGAACGCGGCCGGGTCCTCGGAGAAGCCCTTGGCCGAGACGGTGGGACCGCCGACCACCTTGCCGGTGACCGAGTCGACGACCACGGTCGCGGCGATGAACCCGCCGTCGCCGAGGATTCGCCGCTCGGTGAGCAGCGACTCGCTGACGTCACCGACGGCGAGCCCGTCGACGTAGACGTACCGGCTGCGGACGTGCCCGACCAGGCTGGCCCGCCCTTCGACCAGGTCGACGACGTCGCCGTCCTCGCAGAGCACCACCCGGTCCGGGGCGACCCCGCTCTCGATGCCGAGCCGGGCGTGCGCCCGCAGGTGCCGCCACTCGCCGTGCACCGGCATGAGGTTGCTCGGCCGGACCACGTTGAGCAGGTAGAGCAGCTCACCGGCGGGGGCGTGGCCGGAGACGTGCACCTTGGCGACGTCCTTGTGCACGACCACCGCACCGGCCCGGGAGAGCCGGTTGATCACCCGGTAGACCGAGGTCTCGTTCCCCGGTACCAGCGAGCTGGCCAGGACCACGGTGTCGCCGGGGGCGATGGTGATGTGCCGGTGGTCGCCGCTGGCCATCCGGCCCAGGGCGCTCATCGGCTCGCCCTGCGAACCGGTGGACATCAGCACGATCCGCTCCGGCGGCAGCGTGGTGGCCTCGTCCAGGCCGACCACCAGGCCGGGCGGGATGTTGAGCAGGCCGAGGTCCCGGGCGATGCCCATGTTGCGGACCATGGAGCGGCCGATCAGCGCGACCTTGCGGCCGTGTTCGGCGGCCGAGTCGAGCACCTGCTGTACGCGGTGCACGTGCGAGGCGAAGGAGGCGACGATGATCCGCCCCTTCGCCTTCGCGAAGATCGAGTCGAGGACCGGACCGATCTCCCGCTCCGGGGTGACGAAGCCGGGGATCTCCGCGTTGGTGGAGTCCGACAGCAGCAGGTCGACGCCCTCTGCGCCGAGCCGGGCGAAGCCGGCCAGGTCGGTGATCCGGCCGTCCAGCGGGAGCTGGTCCATCTTGAAGTCGCCGGTGTGCAGGACCAGGCCGGCCGGGGTACGGATGGCCACCGCCAGGGCGTCCGGGATCGAGTGGTTGACCGCGAAGAACTCGCACTCGAACGGGCCGAGCCGCTCCCGGCCGCCCTCCCGCACGGTCAGCGTGTACGGCTCGATCCGCCGTTCGGCGAGCTTCGCCTCGACCAGGGCGAGGGTGAACTGCGACCCGACGAGCGGAATATCCGGTTTGTGGGCGAGCAGGTACGGCACCGCACCGATGTGGTCCTCGTGCCCGTGGGTCAGCACGATGGCCTGCACGTCGGCGAGCCGGTCCAGGATCGGGGTGAAGTCCGGCAGGATCAGGTCCACGCCGGGCTGCTCGACGTCGGGGAAGAGCACCCCGCAGTCGACGATCAGCAGCTTGCCGTCGTACTCGAAGACGGTCATGTTCCGCCCGATGGCGCCGAGGCCACCGAGCGGGATGATCCGTAGACCTCCCTCGGGCAGGGCGGGGGGCAGCTCGGCGTCGGTGTGGATCTCGCTCATGCCGGCAGCTCCAGACCCGCTGCGGTGAAGTCGGCCCGGAGCTGGGCGAGTTCCGCGTCGGTGGCGTCCACCAGCGGGGAGCGGACCGGACCGGCCGGCATACCGAGCGCGGCGAGACCCGCCTTGACCAGGATCACACCCTGGGTACGGAAGATGCCGTGGAACAGCGGCAGCAGCCGGCGGTGCAGGGCGAGCGCGGTGGCGTTCTCCCCGGCCTCGTACGCGTTGATCATCTGCTTGGTGAGCGCCCCCGTGAAGTGGGTGGAGGTACCGACCACGCCGACCGCGCCGGTGGCCAGCGCCGGCAGGGTCAGCGCGTCCTCGCCGCTGTAGAAGGCCAGGTCGGTACGGCTGGTCACCCAGGACGACGCGATCAGGTCACCCTTGGCGTCCTTGACCGCGACGATCCGCTCGTGCCCGGCGAGCCGGACGAGCGTCTCGGTGTCGATCGGCACCCCCGCGCGGTGCGGGATGTCGTAGAGCATCAACGGCACGCCGACCGCGTCGGCCACCGCGGTGAAGTGCCGGAGCAGCCCGGCCTGGGGCGGCTTGTTGTAGTACGGCGTGACCACCAGCAGCCCGGTGGCGCCGGCCTTCTCCGCCGCGACGGCCAACTCGATGGTGTGTCGGGTGTCGTTGGTGCCGACCCCGGCGACGACCTGGGCCCGGTCACCGACGGCCTCGACCACGGCGCGGATGAGGCGTTCCTTCTCGGAGTCGGTGGTGGTCGGGGACTCGCCGGTGGTGCCGTTCACCACCAGCGCGTCGTTGCCCTGCTCGTCGACCAGGTGACCGGCGAGCCGGGCGGCACCGTCAAGGTCGAGCGAGCCGTCCGGGGTGAACGGGGTGACCATGGCGGTGAGCAGTCGACCGAATGGTCTCGGCGCGCCCGGGTCGGTAGCGGCAGGGTGGTCGTGCGTCATGCTGACAACCTATCGGACCGGTCCACCGGCCCCACCAGGGAAGGGCTCAGGACCTCCGGAGGACAGGGGGTCAGGAGCGCTCCGCGTAGGGGCTGGTCGCGACCTCGGTACCGTCCGGCAGGGTGGAGACGACGAAGTCGGCGAAGACGTTCGGCGCGACCCGCTGCAACTGGCGCAGGCACTCCACCGCCAGCTCGCGGATCTCCACGTCGGCGTGCTCGGTGGCCCGCATGCCGATGAAGTGCCGCCAGGCCCGGTAGTTGCCGGTCACCACGATGCGGGTCTCGGTGGCGTTGGGCAGCACCGCGCGGGCCGCCTGCCGGGCCTGCTTGCGCCGCAGGGTGGGATTCGCCACGTCGGCGAACCGCTCCTCCAGGCCGGCCAGCAGGTCGTTGTACGCCTGGACGCTCGCCTCGGCCGCCGCCACGAACCGCTTGTGCAGCTCCGGGTCCTCGGCGATCACCGCCGGCTCGACCATGGCCGCGTCCGACTCGGGGACGTACCGCTGGGAGAGCTGCGAGTAGGAGAAGTGCCGGTGCCGGATCAGCTCGTGGGTGAACGACCGGGACACCCCGGTGAAGTAGAACGAGACGCTGCCGTGCTCCAGCACCGACAGGTGCCCGACCTCCAGGATGTGCGCCAGGTAGCCGGCGTTGGTGGCGGTGGCCGGGTTCGGCTTGCGCCAGGACTGGTAGCAGGCCCGCCCGGCGAACTCCGCGAGCGCCTGACCACCGTCGGCATCGGTGGACCAGGGGACGTCCTCCGGTGCTTCGAAGTGCGTCCATGCGACGAGCGTGACCTGCGGCGGGACCATTTCCGGCATGCCTGCGACTGTAGTATCCGCCCGGCGGCGCCCGGTACCACCACCCCGACCGGCCCGGCCGACGGTTGTGCTAGACGGCGCGGGCGATGCCCGAAGGTGCCGCACGGTGACCGGACGTGGCGCGCGGCGACTAGACGTAGCGCGCGGTGTGACTAGACGTAGAGCGCGACGAACGGCGCCCAGGGCAGGTTGCGGGCCACCGAGAAGGCCAGCCAGAGGGCGAGGAAACCGCCGAGCACCTTCGGGCTCAGCTCCAGCTGGGGCAACCGCCAGCCGAACGCCTGCCGCCCCGCCCAGGCGACGAAGAGATAGGCCAGGAACGGCAGCGCGAAGACGAACAGGAAGTGGTGCCGCGCCGCGGCCGGCAGGTCACCGTGCAGGGCGTACCACAGGGCACGGGTGCCGCCGCAGCCCGGACAGTCCAGTCCGGTGGTGAGCTTCAGCAGGCAGGAGGGCGCCGCGTCGGGCGCCGACCGGGTCGGGTCACTGACCAGCGCGTACGCCACGCCGGCCGCGACGCAGCCGAGCGCCGCCAGCGGCACCGCCCAGCGCGGGGCGCGGTCGTAGAGCCGGGTGACGAACCGGGTGAACCGGTCCGGCTCGGCCACCTGGTAGGCCGGCGGGTACGGGTACGGCGGGGCGGCCGGGTCGGCGCCGGGGTACGGCGGGACGGGCTGCTCCGGGGCGGCGGAACCGATCCCCGGGCCCGGCTGGGCAGCCGGTCCACCAACACTGGTCATCGCCCACTCCACCTCGTCGACCAACTCCCGCTCACGGTACACCGACGGTGCCGGCCAGCGCGGCGGCCAGCGGGCCGGCGAGGTCCCCGGCGGCCGGTGGGGCGACCGCGTCCAGGCCGAGCCAGCCGGCCAGCCGGTACAGCTCGGCGGCGAGGGCCACCGCGGTCTCCCCCGGGTCGGCGCCCGGCTCGACCCAGGCCGCCGGCACCAGCAGCACCCGGGCCTTCCGGTCGGCCTTCAGGTCGACCCGGGCGGTGAACCGCTCGCCCTGGAGGAAGGGCAGCACGTAGTAGCCGTGCACCCGCTGCGCGGCCGGCACGTAGATCTCGATCCGGTAGCGCAGGCCGAAGAGCCGCTCGGTGCGGCCCCGCTCCCAGATCAGCGGGTCGAACGGGCTGACCAGCGTGTTGCCGCGCACCCGACGGGGCAGTCGGGCGGCGGTGTGCAGGTAGGCCGGCTGCGGCCAGCCGGCCACCGTGACCGGGGTCAGCTCGCCGGCCTCGACCAGCTCCGCGACCGCCGTCCGGGTCACCCCGGCCGGCAGCCGGAAGTAGTCGCGCAGCTCCGGCTCGGCGGCCACCCCGAGCGACCGGGCGGCGAGCGCGACCAGGGCACGGTACGCCTCGGCGTCGGTCGGGGTGGGTGCGTCCCGTACCGCCGCCGGCAGCACCCGCTCGGGCAGGTCGTACCGGCGGGCGAAGGAGCCGGTCCGGTCGGCGGCGGTGACCTCGCCGGCCCAGAAGAGGAACTCCAGCGCCCGCTTCACGGTCGACCAGTTCCACCCCCAGTGTCCGGTCGTCCGGGGCGCGTCGTGCTCGATCTCGGCGGCGGTGACCGGGCCCCGTGCGGCGACCTCGTCCCGCACCCAGGCCACCAGCTCCGGCTGCTCCTCGGCGATCCGCCGCATCCCGCCCCAGGCCGAGGTGCGGGCGGTCGCCATCCGCCAGCGCAGCAGCGGGTGCAGCTCCACCGGGACCAGGGACGCCTCGTGGCCCCAGTACTCGAAGAGACTGCGCGGTCTGCGGTAGGCGGCGGTGTCCAGCAGGCCGGTCGGGTACGGGCCGAGCCGGCTGTAGAGGGGCAGGTAGTGGGCGCGTTGCAGGACGTTGACCGAGTCCATCTGGATCAGGCCGACCCGGTCCAGCACCCGACGCAGGTGACGCCGGGTGGGCGCCCCGGTCGGGGCGGGGTCGGTGAAGCCCTGGGCGGCCAGCGCGATCCGCCGGGCCTGGGCGGGGGAGAGCGATTCGGGTACGGCCATCGCCGGGCACCCTAACCGACCGGTACGACAGCCGGGGCGGTACCGGACCGACCGGTACGACAGCCGGGGCGTTCCCGGTGCGCCGCGCTGGACCGGCGCCCGGCGGAGGACTACAACGATCAGATGGTGGTGATCCGTCCGGAGGAACCGGAGGACGCCGAGGCGGTCGCCTCGGTGCACGTACGCGGCTGGCGCGCCGGGTACGCCGGGATCATGCCGGACGAGGTGCTGACCCGGCTGAACCCGGCGGCCTGGGCGCAGCGCCGCCGGGACGCGGGTACCGCCGATCCGGACCACCCGTTCCGGACCCTGGTCGCGATGGTCGACGGGCAGGTGGCCGGTTTCACCACCTTCGGCCCGTACCGCCGGGACCAGGACCCCGACGACCTCGACCCGGCGCACGGGGAACTGCTCAGCATGTTCGTCGACCCGGGCCGGTGGGGGCAGGGCGTCGGCCGGGAACTGATGCGGGCCACCCGGGCCGGGCTGGCCGGGCAGGGCCGGGCGGAGCTGCGGCTCTGGGTACTCGCCGACAACCGGCGGGCCCGCGCCTTCTATCAGCGGGACGGGTTGACCGCCGACGGGGAACGGATGACGTACCAGGTGCCGCTGGCCGGTGGCCGGACCCCGGTCGGGCTGGTCGAGCTGCGCTACGCGGCCCGGCTCGACGCGGCCTGAACCGGGGCGGTCCCGTCCGGGTCGACCCGGAGGTACCGCCGGACCGGCAGGGCCACCAGCAGGGCCACGCTGATCCAGACGTACAGGTTGCCGCCGAGGAAGCCGTCCAGCCCGGTGAAGTCCTTCTCCCAGAGCCAGACGAACCGGCTGATCAGGAAGGCGTACCCGACGGCGGCGGCGCCCAGCAGCACCCGGCGCCGACGGCTGCCCCCGGGCGCGGCGTACGCGTTGTCGACCAGCAGGATCAGGCCGGGGATCAGCCAGACCAGATGGTGTACCCAGGTGACCGGGCTGACCAGGCACATCACCACCCCGGTCAGGGCCAGTCCGGTGGCCTCGTCGCCAACCGCCACGGCCGCCCGCGACCGGCGTACCCAGACCGCCAGGGTCAGGGCGACCAGCAGCAGCCAGGCCAGGGTGCTCGGGTGGTCCGGGTCGAGCCGGGCCACCACGCCCTGCAACGACTGGTTGGAGATGAAGGCCAACTCCCCCACCCGCCCGGTGTTCCACAGCGCCTGGGTCCAGAACTCCCGGGACGCGTCCGGGGCGACCGCGCCGGCCAGCAGGGTGGCGCCGGTGGCCGTGCCGACGGCGGTCAGGGCGGCCCGCCAC
>NZ_WVUH01000340.1 GCF_017614955.1 Micromonospora echinofusca | reverse complement strand
GAGACAGGGCCATCGGGGTCCGGGTGGCCAGCGGAGCCCCCGGGTCCACCCGGCGCAGCGGCCGGTCGTGGTGGTCGTCGGCCCAGCGCGCGTCGAACACCGCGCCGGCCCGCTCGGCCACCGCGTACGCCTCGGCGCGCAGCAGGTCGAGGTCCGTCGCCGCCGGGGTCAGCAGCGTCAGCAGCGCGTACCGGCCGGCCGGATAGGTGACCACGCAACCCGTGGCGGCCCGGACCACGTACTCCCGCATGGGGCCCTGCCACAGCGTCTCCGCGAACCGGTGCCCGAGGCCGGCGCTGGCTGCGGCGAGGGCGGCCACGTGCGCCGCCTCGGTGGTCGGCAGGTCACTGGCGACCAGCAGCCCGTCCCGGCTGGCCAGCAGGACGCCGGTCAGCTCCGGGCGCCGCTGCCGAAACCGGTGCAGTTCGAGGGTGATGGCCGCGTCCGCATCCACGAGGGGTCTCCTTAGCCGTGCCGCACAGGGGCTTCGCCGGCGGTGGAGTCAGCCCGGTGCCGGCATGTCACGTTCCGCTTCCGGCACGCTACCCCGGGCCATCGGGTGGCGCGAGCCCTGCGGCCATCGGCAATCGGTCAGCAACTCTCGACTGATCGGTGGTTGCGTGTGCTGTTGCGCAACGGAACCGGCCGGTCGCAGGCAGTCCCGGCGGGATCGCCGACCGGGCGGTTCCGGTCACCCGGGCGTAACCTGGGCTTCGCCGCACACCGATGTCTCGACCCACGGAGGATCCGCTGATGAGCAGCGTCTGGGAGAACCTGACCATCGACTCCCGGGATCCCGCGCGGCTGGCCCGGTGGTGGGCCGAGGTCCTCGACTACCAGATCGTCGACGAGCGTCCGGACGAGGTGGAGATCCGGCAGTCCGGCGACCACCTGCCCGGCCTGGTCTTCGTGCCGGCCCGGGAGGCCAAGCAGACCAAGAACCGGCTCCACATCGACCTGCGCCCGCTCGACCAGGAGGCCGAGGTGGAACGCCTGGTGAACATGGGCGCCCGGCACGTCGACGTCGACCAGGGCGAGGTCGAGTGGACGGTGCTCGCCGACCCGGAGGGCAACGAGTTCTGCGTCCTGCGGCAGCGCGGTTGAACCGGGTGGACGGTTGAGCAGCGGGGACGACGTGCGGCGCCGGGTACCGGAACCGCCGAAGGACGCCGGCTCCGGCCGTACCCCGTACCAGCGGGACCGGGCCCGGGTACTGCACTCGGCGGCGTTCCGCCGGCTCGCCGCCAAGACCCAGGTGCACACCGCCGGTACCGACGACTTCCTGCGTACCCGGCTCACCCACTCCCTGGAGGTGGCCCAGATCGCCCGGGAGATGGGCGCCCGGCTCGGCTGCGACCCGGACCTGGTGGACACCGCCGGGCTGGCGCACGATCTCGGGCACCCGCCCTTCGGGCACAACGGCGAGGCCACCCTCGACGGGCTGGCCCAGCCGTGCGGCGGGTTCGAGGGCAACGCGCAGACGCTGCGCGTACTCACCCGCCTGGAGGCCAAGGTGGTCGGGCCGGACGGCGCGTCCGCCGGGCTGAACCTCACCCGCGCCGCGCTCGACGCCACCGCCAAGTACCCCTGGCCGCGCCGGCCCGGCCAGCGCAAGTTCGGCGTGTACCCGGACGACCGGCCGGTCTTCGACTGGCTGCGCCGGGGCGCACCGGACGACCGGCGCTGCCTGGAGGCGCAGGTCATGGACTGGGCCGACGACGTCGCGTACTCGGTGCACGACGTGGAGGACGGCATCCACGGCGGGTATCTCAGCCTCCGGCCGTTGCGCGACGACCCGGACGAACGGGCGGCGCTCTGCGCCGACGTGGCAGCCGTCTACTCCACCGAGTCCGCCGACGACCTCGGCGCCCTGCTGCTCGACCTGCTCGCCGACCCGGTGCTGGAGCCCCTGGCCGGGTACGACGGCAGCCACCGTGCCCAGGCGGCCCTCAAGTCGAGCACCAGTGTCCTCACCGGACGGTTCGTCGGGGCGGCGGTCACCGCCACCCGCGCCCGGTACGGACCCGGCCCGCTGCGCCGGTACGACGCCGACCTGCTGGTGCCCGGGCCGGTCCGGGCCCAGTGCGCCCTGCTCAAGGGCATCGCGCTGCGGTACGTGATGCGCCGACCCGGCTCGGCCGGCCGGTACGCCCGGCAGCACGAGATCCTCACCGGCCTGGTGCACGCGCTGGTGGCGGGCGCGCCGGAGACACTCGATCCGGTCTTCGCGCCGCTGTGGCGGGCCGCCCCGGACGATGCCGCCCGGCTGCGGGTGGTGATCGACCAGGTGGCCTCGCTGACCGACCCGGCGGCGGTCACGTGGCATGCCCGGCTGACCGGCCGGTCGCCCGGGTCGGAATTTAGGTTAACCTAACCGGGTGGCGAGCGAGAAGAGAGTGACCCGGGCGCGGGTTCTGCGCACCGGACGGCCCACCCCGCACCTGGTGCGCCTGGTGCTGGGCGGCGACAGCCTGGCCGGCTTCCCGGCCGGCGAGTACACCGACCACTACATCAAGTTCCTCTTCCCGCCGGCCGGGGTCGAGTACCCCGATCCGGTCGACCTCGGCACCATCCGCCGCGAGTACCCGCGCGAGCAGTGGCCCCGGCTGCGGGCCTACACCGTGCGGAACTGGGACGCCGGGACGGGGGAGTTGACCGTCGACGTGGTGCACCACGGCGACGAGGGGCTCGCCGGGCCGTGGGCCGCCGCCCTGCGCCCCGGTGACCACGTGCTCTTCACCGGTCCCGGTGGGGCGTACGCGCCGAGCCCGACGGCCGACTGGCACCTGCTGGTCGGCGACGAGAGCGCCCTGCCGGCCATCGCCGCGTCGCTGGCCCGGGTACCGGCCGGCGCGCCGGCCCGGGTCTTCGTCGAGGTCTCCGACCCGACCGACGAGCAGGAGTTGAGCACCGAGGCGGCTGCCGAGATCGTCTGGCTGCACCGGAGCGACCGCCCGGTCGGCGCGGCCCTCGTCGACGCCGTCCGCGCCCTCGACTTCCCGGCCGGTGACGTGCACGCCTTCGTCCACGGCGAGGCCGGGTTCGTCAAGGAACTGCGGCACCTGCTGCGGGTCGAGCGGGGGGTGCCGCGCGAGCGGCTCTCCATCTCCGGCTACTGGCGGCACGGCGTGGACGACGAGGGCTGGCGCGCCGTCAAGGCCGAGTGGAACCGTCAGGTGGAAGCGGCGGAGGAAGCGGCCACCGCCAGGGCCTGAAGCGGCCAGCACCCTTGAGTCTTTCGATAGCTGTCGATAGCGTGACGCCGTCGTCGCATTGTCGACAGTTGATCGGTCACCCCCGAGGGAGACCGGGGACAAGGGGGTACGGATGGGCGAGAACAGCCCGGGCATCGGGCGGCGGACACTGTTCCGGGGTGCCGCCGTCGCAGGCGCCGTGACGGTCGGCGGGGGACTGGCCTCGGCCGCCCCGGCGCACGCCTCCGGTTTCTACAATCCGTTCCGCGCCTACGCGATCTCCTCCGGCTGGCAGGACCACCTCAACCGGGGCTCGCTCGGCGGCATCGACTACCCGATGTCGGTCGGCACCGGCCTGCCGGCCTGTGGCAGCGGGACCATCCAGAACATCCCGTACAACGGCACCGGCGGGCACACCGTCACCATCTACCACCCGAACGGCTACCGGACGCAGTACATGCACCTGTCCTCGTTCCGGTTCGCCAACGGCACCTCGGTCGCCGCCGGCACCGTCGTCGGGTACTCCGGTGGCGCCGCCGGGTCGGACGGCTCCGGCTCGTCCACCGGTCCGCACGTGCACTGGCACATGATCAACCCCTCGGGGGTACGGATCGACCCGCTGGTCTACCTCGCCGGGCTCGGCAGCGGCCTGCCCAAGACCACTACCGAGTACGACGGGGTACCCGGCCCGGTCATGTGGATGCGGGCGCAGAACTGGCTGCGGATCGAGCAGGGCTACGCCGGCCCGATCGACGGCTACCCGGGCGTCAACACGTACGCCGCCCTGCAACGGGAGATGCGCGAGTACGGCTACACCGGCCCGATCGACGGAGTCCCCGGCAAGTACACCTGGATGGCGGTGCAGCGGCTCGCCTCCCGGTGGGGGTACACCGGCCCGATCGACGGCGTGATGGGCCCCAACTCCTGGCGTGGCTTCGCGAAGTTCCTCAACCAGGACCGTTGGGACTGACCGGGCCGGTTACCGGTGGGTGCGTCAGCCCCGCCGTCTGGCGTCGGGAAGCGGGACGGTGCCGGCCGGCCCGAGCGCGTCTGCGGCCGGCTGCAACGGGGGGCGTCGGTCCAGCACCACCCCCACCTGACGGGCGGAGCGGGCCACCCGCCGCCGTACCACCGTCAGGTGCGCCGCCACGGACCCGGCGAGCAACCCGACGCCCACCAGCGCGCCGACCCAGCCGGGGCGGGATGCCGCCACGCCCAGCGCGGCGGCGCTCGCCACCACCGCACTGTTGACCAGCCCGACGGTGCCGGGCAGCCCCACCGCGTCCCGGAACCAGTGCCGGCGGAACGGTTCCGGCGTGAACGGCCCCGGATCGTCCAGCGTCGGCATCAGCATGAACGGCGCCAGATCCGGGGCCCGGCGGGTCAGATAGGTGCGTAGCGCGGTCGCGGCCACCGCGTACCGCCGACCCCGGTCGTTCAGCTCCACCAGCCGGGCGAACACCGCCACCCCGAGCAGCAGGACCAGCACCCCCAGCCCCACCACGGTGGCCAGGCGTACCCGCTCACCCGGACCGTTGGCGGTGATCAGCGCGGCCGACACGGCGGTCGAGGCGGACGCCACGGCGAGGAAGAAGTTGAACCGCGCCACCGACTGGTCGTGGATCGCCCGGCTCGCCTCCCGGACGTGTTCGTACTCGGCCAGCGCAACGGTGAGCGCGACATCCGGTTCGTCGGCCACGGTGGTCCCTCCCGGTCTGCGGCGACCGGGGATCTCCGGCGCGCGCCGAGCCACGAGCCTAGCCAAGATCGGCAAGTGGGCGCCGGCCACGATCCGCAGGTGTTGAGCGGGGGCCCCTCCTCTACCGGAAACGTTAATAGGGGGCCCTTCCTTACGGTGTTCCGGGGCAGGGCAGGATGTACGCCGGAGGGGGTGGCGCAATGGCCGGGCGGATCCGGGACGAGGACATCACGCTGGTCCGGGAGCGCACCTCGATCGCGGAGATCATCTCCGAGACGGTGACCCTGAAGTCGGCCGGCGGCGGCAACCTCAAGGGGCTCTGCCCGTTCCACGACGAGAAGACGCCCTCGTTCACCGTGGCGCCTGCCCGGAATGTCTATTTCTGTCTGGCTGGCGACACCAGGGTGCTCACCCGGTCAGGTGTGCGCGAGATCCGGGAGCTGGCCGGTGGCCGGCACACAGTCCTGACCACCGGCGGTCGTTGGGTGGAAGCGCCTTTCCACTCCTTCGGCGAGCAGCGCACCCTTGAGGTGCACCTCAGTCGGAACGGCCAGAAGAAGACCATCCGGGCCACCGCCAACCACCGGTGGTTCGTGCGGAGCGGCAGCCGACGGACCGGGCGGAGCGAGCGAACCACCGAGCAGTTGCGGACAGGCGATCGACTGGCCTACACCTTCACCCGGTCGTTGACCACCCGAGACGGCGGCCACGAGCTGCGGCCGTCCCCCTTCGGCGTCGCCCGTGGCATCGTTTTCGGTGACGGGACCCTGTTCAACCAGGGCAGTGTCGCTCTGCTCTACGGTGGCAAGGACGCGGAACTGCTCAAATGGTTCCCGCTCAGTCACACCTACGAGCGGCACAACGCCTTGGTGGTGACGAACCTTCCGGCCTACTTCAAGACCGAGTTGCCCTCGCTCGACGAGTCACTCTCCTACCTCTACGGATGGTTGGCCGGCTACTTCGCGGCAGATGGCGACGTCGCGGCGGACGGCTGTATCTCGCTGAACTCCAGCAAACGCGAGCACCTGGAGTACGTACGCGACCTCTGTACCCGGATCGGTGTCGGTACGTACGGTATCCGCGAGTACACCCGTACCGGGTTCAAGGACTACCAGCGGCCCGACGGTGAACTGGGCTGTACCGGTCCGATCTACCGGCTCACCCTGATGGGCTCGGACCTGCTGGAGGAGTTCTTCCTCCTCTCCGAGCACCGCCGCCGGTTCCTCGGCCACCGCAAGTCCTCCGAACGGCGCGGTTGGGTCGTCGAGCGGATCGAGGACCACGGCCACGTCGAGGAGGTCTTCTGTCCCGTGGTCGAGGGCACCCACGCCTTCGTCCTGGAGGACAACATCCTCACCGGAAACTGTCACGGGTGTGGCCAGGGCGGAGACGCGATCAAGTTCCTGATGGACGCCGAGCACCTGACCTTCGTCGAGTCGGTGGAGCGGCTCGCCGACCGGGCCGGCATCCAGCTGCGCTACCTCGAGACCGGTACCGCCCCCCGGACCCGACCGCAGCAGGGCCAGAAGCAGCGGCTGGTGGCCGCGCACGTCGCCGCCGCCGAGTTCTACGCCGGTCAGCTCGCCGGCCCCGGCGCCCGACCGGCCCGGGAGTTCCTCGCCCAACGGGGCTTCGACCGGGCCGCCGCCGAACGCTACGGCTGCGGGTACGCCCCGGACGCCTGGGACCTGCTCACCAAGCACCTGCGGCAACGCGGGTTCACCGCGCCGGAGCTGGTCACCGCCGGACTGGCCCGGGAGTCGCGCAACGGCACCCTGATCGACCGGTTCCGGCGCCGGCTGCTCTGGCCGATCCGGGACCTCACCGGTGACATGATCGGCTTCGGGGCCCGCAAGCTCTTCGACGACGACGACGGTCCGAAGTACCTGAACACCCCCGAGACCCCGATCTACAAGAAGTCGCACGTCCTCTACGGCATCGACCAGGCCAAGCGGGAGATCGCCAAGCAGGGCCGGGCGGTCATCGTCGAGGGGTACACCGACGTGATGGCCTGTCACCTGGCCGGCGTACCGACCGCCGTGGCGACCTGCGGCACCGCCTTCGGCGCCGACCACATCGGCGTACTGCGCCGGTTGCTGCTCGACACCGACCAGGTGGCCGGCGAGATCATCTTCACCTTCGACGGGGACGCGGCCGGACAGAAGGCGGCGCTGCGGGCCTTCGAGGAGGACCAGCGCTTCGTCGGGCGTACCTTCATCGCCGTCAGTCCGGACAACATGGACCCGTGCGAGCTGCGGCTGGCCAAGGGGGACCTGGCGGTCCGGGACCTGGTCGCCCGCCGGGAGCCGCTGGTCGACTTCGCGTTGCGGCAGGTGATCAGCCGGTTCGACCTGGACACCGTCGACGGCCGGGTGGAGGCGATGCGCCGGGCCGCGCCACTGGTCGCCCGGATCAAGGACCGGGAGAAACGTCCCGAGTACGTCCGCAAGCTCGCCGGTGACCTGGGCATGGAGATCGAGCCGGTGCAGCGGGCGGTGCTCGCCGCCGGTGACCCGTCGGGTCAGGCGCCGGCCCCGGCCCGACCGGGCCGGGCGGCACCCGCCGCCGGGGACAGCCCGCAGTCCATGGTGGAGCGGGAGGCGCTGAAGCTGGCCCTCCAGGTGCCGGTGCTGGCCGGGCCGATGTTCGACGCGATCGCCGCCGGGGAGTACCGGCATCCGGTGCACGTCGCGGTGCGGGAGGC
>NZ_WVUH01000033.1 GCF_017614955.1 Micromonospora echinofusca | reverse complement strand
CCCACCAGCCCCTCCTTCGACGCCCGGGAAGTCGAGCAGTGGCTACGCCGTCACGGCCGGCAGCACCAGGCCGACACCGACCAGCGGGCCTGGCGACACATCGAGAGCTACCAACCCGCAGCGCAGCTCAGCGACGCACTCGCCATCGCCGGCGCACACCTGCTCACCCGCGCCGCCCAGACCGACGATCCCGACGACCGCCTACCCACGCCGAAACAGCTCACCAGCCAGCTGCGTGCACTCGACCCCGCCCTGGCCGCACACGTCGGTGACGTCCTGCCGCAACAATGGACCCCGCAACTGACCACGCTGCTCCAGGCCGTCGACCAGCTCGGCTCCGAACGCGGTCCGGAACCTGCCTTCGAGTACCTGCACAGCCAGTACGTGGCCTCGGCCCACTCGCTCTCCGGTCTCGCCGGCACCCCCGACAGCGTCGCCGAGCTGATGCTGACCCTTGCCGGCACCGGCGCCGACACCTTCGACTTCGCCAGCGGCACCGGATCGATCCTGCGCACCGCCGCCGACCGGGCCCTGCGCAACGGCACCGTCACCCGATGCCACGCACAGGAGATCAACCCGCAGTACGCCCTGATCACCCTGTTGCGACTGTGGTTCGTCCACCTGCGCGCCCGCCACGCCGGACACGACACGGCACCACCCGTCGTGCACACCGGTGACAGCCTGCTCGCCGATGCCCTACCTGACCTGCGGGCGGACGTCGTCGTGGCGAACTTCCCGTTCGGCATCCACGACTGGGGACACGACCGCCTCGCCTACGACCCCCGCTGGATCTACGGCCTACCCCCACGCACCGAACCCGAGCTCGCCTGGGTGCAACACGCTCTGGCCCACCTCTCCCCCGACGGCACGGCCGTCGTCCTCATGCCCCCGGCGGCCGCATCGCGCCCTGCCGGCCGCCGGGTCCGCGCGGAGCTCATCCGCCGCGGAGCGCTACGCGCGGTGATCGCCCTGCCTGCCGGTCTGATGCCGCCGACCGGCATCGGACTACACGTCTGGGTCCTCGCCCACCCCGGTTCGCGCCCACCGCACACCGCAGACCTGCTCCTGGTCGACGCCACCACCGCGTCGACCGGTCAGCCGCTCGCCGACATCGTCGGCACCGCTTGGAGCGCCTACCGGTCCGAGCACTACACCGAGGCCCCCGGCGTCCACTGCGCCGTACCCGCCATCAACCTGCTCGACGACCAGGTCGACGTGACACCGCGGCGCCACCTGCCACAGGCCATCGAACCCGCCACCACTCCAGTGCAGGTGGGCAGCAACATCGAGGCATTCGATCGACTACTCGACCGCGTACGACGCAGTCTGCCCGCCGTCGGCGAGGCACCCACCGTGACTCTGCGTGATGCTCCGCGAGCCGACGTAGCCGACCTGGTCCGGTCCGGCAGCATCACCGTCCACCGCGCTGCTTCCCGCAGCCGAGCAAGTGCCACCACCAGCGCCACCGTGCTGACCGCCGCCGACATCCTGTCCGGCCGCCCCGCCACCGGCACCGCAGCCCGCACGGCGGACGATGCCGCAGGGCCGACGGTCCTCGACGGCGACATTCTCATCCCCGTCATCGGCAACAAGATCAGCGCCCGGGTCGCCACCCCGGAGCAGGTCGGAGCCGAACTCGGGCCGAGCGTTCAGCTGATCCGTGTCGACACGGCCCGCTTCGATCCGTGGTTCGTCGCCGGTGTCATCTCCCGCACCGACAACGTCCGCATCGCCGGCCGCACGTCCAGCACAGCCAGCGGCACCCTGCGCGTCGACATCAAACGGCTCACCATCCCTGTGGTGGCGCTCGAACAGCAACAGGCGTACGGGCAGGCGTTCCGCCAGCTCACAGAGTTCCGTACGGCCCTCGAACAGATCGCGACGACCGGCGCTGCCCTGGCGCACGAGATCGGCGACGGCCTGACCACGGGAGCCCTCGGACTTACGTCACCACCAACCTGAGCACGTCACCTGCCGGTGCAGCAGACCCGACCTCGGCGATGGCACCCGGAGGTAACCCACGTCGTCGGTGCCGCGCGCAGTAGTCAGCTCAGGCCGGGGGCTTGTTTGCCTGCCCATCGCGGCGCACCACGGTACGCGCGGCCTGGATCAGGGCGGCGAGGGCGGGGTTGTCGCGGCGGGGAAGCCAGGCCAGGGCCGCCGTGGACAGCGGCAGGTCGACGACGTCGACGTAGGCGACGCCCCGGCGGGTGTAGTCGTGGCGGGCCTCGGCGGGCAGGAAGGCGATGGCCTGGCTGCGGGCGACGGCTGACAGCAGGGCGTCCATGTCGCCGACTACGGGCCCGTAGCGGACGGCGCTGCCGTCGGGGCGGGGATTGACCGTCCAGAAGTCCCACCACTGTCGAAGCTCCGGGATCGGGACGTCGACCACCACCCGGTCGGACAGTTGGGCCAGGGTCAACGGCGCGCGCGTCACCAGCGGATCGTCGGCGGGTAGACAGGCGACCCGGGGCTCGGTCGACAGTTGCAGACTCCGCAGTCCCGGCGGCAGCGGCGGGCGCAGGAATGCCGCGTCCACCTCGCCACGGGGTAGCACGTAGACCTGCTCGACGAAGTTGACCGAACGGATCTCGACGGTGATCCCGGGATGCCGGGCCGACATCTCGGCGAGGATGGCGATCACGTAGGGCATGAAGGCCTCCCCGCCGATGGCCCCGATTCTCAGATGCCCCCGGGTCTCCCGCGAGTACGCGGCGGCGAGTTCCCGGAGTCGGGTCATGGCGGCGACGGAGTCGCGCGCCTTGGGTATCAGAGCCTGGCCCGCCGGGGTGAGCTCCACCTGGCGGGAGGAACGCCGCAACAGATCGACGTTGAGTCGGCCTTCCAACGCCCGGATCTGTTGGCTGAGCGCCGGCTGGCTCAGGAAGAGCCGCTGGGCGGCACGACCGAAGTGCAACTCCTCGGCCAGCACCAGGAACAGGCGCAGTTGATGAACGCTGGGATCACGCGAGGCGGATCCGACCTGAGGCCGCGGCCGCCTACCGACACCGTCATGGACCATAAAGAAAATTCTATGAATCCTCGTCGAATCGAAATTGCCTGACGTCTGTACGGCGGGCGGATGTCCGGGCATGATCCTGATCAGGTGCAGCACCATCAGCCACCAGCGAGAACACCGGAGCCGAGGGGAACGGCGAGCCCCCTTCTGTCCAATTGTCACGCCATCCGGACACTGTCGCAGATCCGACATCTGAAGGATTCGACCACCCCACGGGATTGACCCGGATGCCACCAGGCACTGGTAGAGGCGGCCGTTCTTGCGCAACCCCGCCTCCAGGGCCTCACTCGACCTAGGAGGAATCGTGAGGACGTGGCCAGCAGGGATTCCAGCTCAGCGTCGTCCCATGAAACGCATTTTCGTCCAATGGGGATACGGCGCCATGACCGCTCTCCTTATCGCGACCATCGGGCTTGCTGTCCCGGCCATTACGACACCGGTGGAAGCTGCCGGACCTCGGCCGTTCTTTCAGCTGCCGGTGGCTTGCGGTGAAACTTGGCGGCTTTCCACGTACGTCGGACACGACGACTACGACATTGACATGTTTCCGACCGAGGGGACCGCGTCCGGGCGACCCATTCTGGCCTCGTATGCGGGAACTGTCGTTTCCTCTAGTTACGACTCGGGGGGCGGCTACTACGTCAAGCTGAGCCACGGCGACGGCTGGCAGACGCTGTACCTGCACATGCTGGAATCACCGATGGTCAGCGTGGGCGATGTCGTGGCAATCGGCGACCAACTCGGCAAGGTGGGTAGTACTGGTAGCTCTTCGGCGCCCCACTTGCACTACGAGCAGCTCCGAGACGGCGCCAAGGTCGAGTCGTGGTTCAACGGAGAGCCGTCTGGGATCACTCACGATGATGCCAACTACTCGGTCTACAGAACGAGCCACAACTGTGGGACGCCGCATGGTCCGTTGTGGAATCGGGTTCGTAGCAGCGCCGGTAGCTGGGGTGTCTCTTCCGAGCTGGACGGCAACCGCGCGCTGACCGGGACGGCTGCTGCGAGCCTACCCAACGGCACGATGCACGTCCTGGTGATCGTGCCGAACTCGGGCATCTACCATCGGGTCCGCAGCGCCACGGGGACATGGGGCAGTTCGGTGCGGATCGACACCAGCGGCTACTTCACCGATGTGGCCGCTGTCGGCATGCCGGACGGCACCCTGCACATGTTCGGGGTGATCCCCGACAGCGGCCTCTGGCACCGGGTCCGCAACACCGCCGGCACCTGGAGCAGCTCCACCAAGATCGACACCAGTCCGATCATCAGCGACGTCGCCGCAGCGAGTCTGCCCGACGGCACGCTGCAACTGTTCACCCTGGTCCCGGGTTGGGGGGTCTGGCATCGTGTCCGCAGCGCGGCCGGCGCCTGGAACACCCCCATCCGCATCGACGACAACGGCAGCATCAGCGATGTCGCCGCCGCCGGCATGCCCGACGGCACGACCCAACTGTTCACTCTCGTGCCCCGCTGGGGCGTCTGGCATCGGGTCCGTAGCGCGGCCGGCGCCTGGAACACCCCCACCGGAATCGATCCAAACGGCAACATCACCGCCGTTTCCGCAGGCAGCCTGTCCGACGGCACCCTGCACCTCAACACGACCGTCTACGGCTCCGGGGTCTGGCACCGTATCCGCAGCGCCACCGGCGCCTGGAACACCCCCACCGGAATCGACTTCAACGCCCGCATCTTCGCCACCTACACCATCGGCCTACCCGACAAGAGCCTCCACGTCGGCGTCCTGGTCAACACCGCCTGACCCCCGAACACAGCCAACAATGCCAGCTGTGGCGCGGAGACGACCTCGTCGCCTTCGCGCCACAGCTGCCATCGAGCCGGCCGCCGGCGGTGCCCTCGTCGAGAACGGACGCGCACTCGGTCAACCTGAGCCGCAGTACCGCCGACACGTGCAGCAGACCCCGATGAGCAGGTCGTCGTCGCCTTCACGGCAACCGCCGGTCAGACCGGGACCGGCCCGCCGCAAGCGGGACCACCCATCGTATGCCCACCAAAGCACACTGAAAGAAGTCGATGTATCCCTGGTACACCCAGGGGAATTCCTCGGCGTCCCCGGCGAAACCGTCGTCGGGATGACGCGGTGCCGTCACCGAGCTGCCCCAACGAGTTGTAGCCCCAGCACCACAGGCTGCCGTCCGTGCGCGCCGCGCAGGCGTGGTAGGACGCGGCCAGGACGCCCGTCCAGGTGGTCGCGGTGCCGACCTGGGTCGGGGTGGACCGGTGGGTGGTGGTGCCGTCGCCGAGCTGCCCGTAGCTGTTCTTGCCCCAGCACCACAGGCTGCCGTCGGTGCGCGCCGCGCACGACGAGTCGATGCTCGCGTCGACCCTTGCCCAGGTGGTGGCGGTACCGACCTGGAGTGGGGTGGTCTGGAAGCCGGCGCCCCCGCCCACCTGGCCGTACCCGTTCTCGCCCCAGCACCACAGGGTCCCGTCGGCGCGGACGGCGCAGGTGTGCGCGTAGCCGGTCGTCACGCCGGTCCAGGTGGTCGCGGTGCCCACCTGCGTCGGGGTGGCCCGGTAGTCCAGGATGCCGAGACCGAGCTGTCCGTCCGAGCTGCTGCCCCAGCACCACAGGGTCCGGTCGGTGCGGATGGCGCAGGTGTGCGCGTAGCCGGTCGCGACGCTCGCCCAGGTGGTCGCCGTGCCGACCTGCACCGGGGTGGTCGCCCGGTAGGGGGACGCGCCGGTACCGAGCTGTCCGTGACGGTTCAGGCCCCAGCACCACAGGGTGCCGGTGGTCTGGACGGCGCAGGTGTGACTGGTGGCGGTGCTGACGTTGGCCCAGGTGGTGGCGGTGCCGATCTGTACGGCGCTGCGCCGGTGGGTGGTCGTTCCGTCGCCGAGTTGCCCGTTGGCGTTGCCGCCCCAGCACCACAGCGTTCCGTCGGTGCGTACCGCGCAGGTGTTGCTGGTGCCGGCGTCGATACGCGCCCAGGTGGTGGCGTCGCCGACCCGGATGGGTGCGGTCCGGTTCGTGGTGGTCCCGTCACCGAGTTGGCCGTTGAAGTTGTTGCCCCAGCACCAGAGCGTGGCGTCGGTGGGGATCACGCAGGTGTGCAGGTCGCCGGTGGCGATCCGGGACACCGGCGCGGCGGCGAGTGAGGCGTTCGGGGTGTCCCGGTCGGCGGGGCTGGCGGCCGCCGTGGCTGTGCCCGTGGTGAATCCGATGGCCAGCAGGGTGATGCCGACGGTGGCCGCCGCCGCGAGGGCGGTTCGGGCTGCCTGCCGCCATCGCGTGCGCAGTCGGTCGTTTCGGTGTGCGTTCATGTTCTGCGTTCTCCAGATGTCGTCGTTGCTGCACGGTGGGGCGGCGTTGCCCCGACAGGTTGCCGGCGTTGCCGCGCCTCGCATCGGTGTGGCGGCGTGGGTACGCGTCGGTGCTGATGCCTCGGGTGTCGCGGGAGCGCGCTGTTGCGGTGACGGTCGGGCGGACCGTCAGAGGGTGAGTACGACCGTGGAGATGCTGCGGGCGCCGACGTCGACGGCGATCTGTCCGCCGTTGACGCTGGTCGGTTGGCTGGCCGCGTTGGCGTTCTGCGAGGTCAGGTAGTGCTCGGCCGTCGTGACGTTCTGCGGTACCTGGATCACGGCGTTGTTGACCGCGCTGGTCGACCGGTTGAGGATGACCAGCGTGATCTTCCCGTCGCCCTGGTAGGCGGTGACCTCCAGCGGCGAGGCCTTGGAGCTCTTGGTCAGGGCCACGCGCTGGTAGCCGGGGCGGACGTACTTGGCGTACTGCGAGAAGGCGTAGCCGCGCTTGAGTGGTACGCCTGCGGTGGTGCCGTAGGCCGCTTCACCGTCGCCGATGAACGAGTAGTAGCGCTTGCCGTACCACCAGACGTAGGCGCTCCAGTTCGACTCCATCGACTTGTGTACGGTGCGCATGATGTCGTCGAGGGTTTCGTTCCAGACCGTCTGGTTGCTGGGGTCGCCCCAGATGTTGGAGCCGTTGCCGTCGGCGGCGTGCAGGTTCCATTCGGTCATCCACACGGGTTTCTTGTGCTGGTCGGCCAGGGAGTACGGCTTCAGTCGGCCGGAGGTTTCGGTGCCGTACAGGTGGCCGCCGATGTAGCCGATGTTGTTCCGGGCGTTGGTGTCGTTGAGGGTCGGGTCGGTGTAGCTGTAGTTCAGGTTCACCGCCTCGGCGACCATCAGCTTGGTGTTCTGCACCTTCGCGCCCTGGTCACGGACGAAGGTCTGTAGTTCGGTGCCGCTCCAGTCCATCGAGTCGTAGTCCGGGTGCCAGTCCGGCTCGTTCTGCACCGAGGTGACATCGATCGTCACGCCCTGGTTGCGCATGTACTGGACGTAGCTGTTGAGATGGTTGGCGTAGTCGTCGTAGTACTCGGGTTTCAGCTTGCCGCCGTTGATGCGGCTGTTGTTCGTCTTCCACGCCGCCGGCGCCGTCCACGGTGAGGCGAGGACCTTCACACCCGACCCGTAGGACTTCGCCGTTTTCAGGGCGCTCACCTGGGTCGACCACTCGCTGGAGACCGGCGAGACGCCGGTGCGCACGATCGACAGGCCCAGTTGGTTGGGGCCCAGTCCGACCAGGGTCTGCGTTTCGGCCGTGGACCAGGCGCCACCCCAGATCGACACGGCGGCCCCGAACCCGTCGACCGTCTGGTACCTGGTGGCACTGTCGACGGTGATGTCCGCCGGCCCGGTGGGGGGCGGGGTGGCCGGTGAGCTCGTCGGTGAGGTGGTCGGGACCGGCCCACCGGTGCAGGTCACCCCGTTCAACGCGAAGCCGGTCGGGGCGGGGTTGCTGCCGGCCCATGTGCCGTTGAAGCCAAAGGAGACCGTGCCGTTGGTCGCGATGTTCCCGTTGTAGCTGACGTTCCTGGCGGTCACTGCGGTACCGCTCTGGGTCACCGTCACGTTCCAGGCCTCCGCTACGGTCTGGCCGGCGCTGTAGGACCAGGCCAGTGTCCAGTTCGTGACCGGATCACCGAGATTGGTGATAGTGACGTTGGCGCCGAAGCCGCCCTGCCACTGCGAGGACACCGCGTAGGTCACCGCACAACCAGCGGCGGCGGCCCCGGCCGGCAGCGCTGCGGCGAACGCGGCCGACGCCAGCAACCCGAGGCCGGCTGACACCAGGCCGACATTGCCCGCTCTGGATCTGACCATGGAGCACTCTCCTGACGGTATGACGGCCTACGCATTGATGATGATCCTGGCGCGTGAGCGTTAACAGCCGTGTCGGAGATGTTACGGGAGCGCTCCCACGGCCTCAAGCCTCGATCTTTCACAGATTTCGATGCCCAGCACACCCACACAGGCGCGCACCTCCTGCCACGCCTACGCGGACGGGCACCCGACGTCCGCGCAGCCAACGGAGCACCACGCGATCAGCTGGCAACGCCCCTCGATGCCGGACGTTCGCGCTGGCGGAACGGCGGACCAGAGCACATCGACATGCATGCGCGGGCGTCGTTCCGCTCAGCAGAACAGCAGGTCAGCGGGTTTTCGATCGATGTAGTTACTCGCGAGTAACCCGTTGACGGGGCACCAGAGCGGTCTTACCGTTCCACTCATTCGAACGGCGTACGGTTCACCCGAACACATCTCCCCCCAGACGAGCGCGGCCCGAACAGGAAGCCCGAGCATGCCTGACGAAAGCCTCCGCACCCTCCTCTCCCCCTTCGACCTCGGCACCGTGCACCTGCGCAACCGGGTGTTCGTCCCCGGTCACACGACCAACTTCGGGCTGGACAACATCCCCACGCCGCGCCTCGTCGCCTACCACGAGGAACGCGCCCGGGGCGGCGTCGGCTTGATCGTCACCGAGGCGATCCGGGTCCACCCGACCAGTGCGGGGCGCAGCATCAGCCTCGGCAGCTTCGACGACTCGTCGATCCCGGCGTACGCGGCGGTGGCCCGAGCGGTCCACACTCACGGCACACGGATCTTCGCCCAGGTCATGCACGCTGGACGGCAGGCCAACGGGGACGCCACCCGTACCGCCGCCTGGTCGTCCTCCCCTGTGCCGTGGGCGGCCGGCGCGCACGTGCCGCACGCCATGGGGCGTCGGGACATCGCGGTGGTCGTGGAGGCGTTCGCCGCAGCGGCGCGCCGGATGCGGCAGGCGGACTTCGACGGGCTGGAGGTCCACGCCGGGCACGGCCATCTGCTCCAGCAGTTCCTCTCGCCGCACACCAACACCCGCGACGACGGGTACGGCGGCAGCCTCGACAACCGGATGCGGTTGACCCGCGAGGTACTGACCGCGGTGCTGTCCACCGCTGGCGAGCTGCCGGTGGGTCTGCGGGTCAGCGCCGACGAGTTCCTCCCCGGCGGACTCGACCCGACTGCCGTCGTGGAGATCGTCGGCAAGCTTCGCGCCGAGTTCCCGCTGGCGTACGTGCACGTCAGCCACTCCGCCTACCACGGCAGCTACTCGCTGGCGACGCAGATCGCCGACATGAGCTTCGGCCACGCCCCGTTCCGGCACCACGCGGCGCTGTTCAAGCGGGAGTTCCCGGACCTGCCGGTGCTGGCGGTGTGCCGGCTCGACAGTCTGCCGGAGGCCGCCGAACTGCTCACCGCCGGTGAGGCCGACCTGGTCGGTCTTGCCCGCCCGCACATCGCCGACCCGCACCTGGTGCGCAAGGCGGTCGAGGGCCGCCAGCACGAGACCCGCGCCTGCCTGGCCTGCAATCAGGGCTGCATCGGCCGGTTGGAAACCAGCCTGCCGATCTCCTGCGTGGTCAACCCCGAGGTCGGCGCCGAGCGGGAGTGGTCGGCGGCCTGGCCGGAGCTGCCCGGACCGGACGGCGGGCGCCGGGTCCTGGTGGTCGGCGGCGGCCCGGCCGGTCTCGAGGCCGCCCTCGCCGCCCGGCGAGCCGGGCACGAGGTGACCCTGGTAGAGGCGCGTGCGCAGCTCGGCGGTCAGGTGGAGGTGGCCGCGCGGGTACCCGGGCGGCAGCGGTTCGGCCTGCTCACCCGGGACCTGGCCCGCGACGTGCGGGCCGCCGGGGTGCAGGTACGGCTGGGCCACCGGATCAGCGTCGAGGAGGTGCTGGCCGGCGACCACCAAGACGTCATCCTGGCGACCGGCTCCCGCCCGGCCCGCCGGCCGCTGCCCGACGGCCCGCCCGTGCTCGACCTCTGGCAGGCCGTCGACCAGCTCGCCGATGCGGACTTCCGGCCTGACGGCACCGTCGTGGTCCGCGACGACGACGGCACCTGGGCGGCCGCGTCGGTCGCCGAGAGCCTCGCCCGGCGGGGGGCCCGCGTCCATCTCGTCTCCCCCACCGCCGGGGTGTGCGCGCGGATCACCACGTACTCGCGGTTGGCGTTGCTCAAGCGCTTCGCCGACCTGGGCGTGGTGGCCCACCCGCTGCGGACGGTACGCGCCGCGGGTCCCGCCGCGGTGACCCTCACCGGCCCGCTCGCCGGGGCGGATGTCCGCCTCGACGGGGTGACCGTGGTCGTGGACGCCGGGTCGGCGCATGCCGACGACGCGCTGTATCGGCAGCTCGATGCCCTCCCCGACGGGCCCCGGATCCACCTCGTCGGCGATGCCAACGCTCCCCGCACCGCCTTCGAGGCTGTCTACGAGGGGCGGCTGGCCGGGGCGTTCCTCGGCAGCTACCGCACCGTATCCGCGCAGCGCGTGCTGCACGCCCACTGACCCGTCCACCCGGTCCCCGGTTCGCCGCGGACCGGTCCTCCCCCACTGCACCCCTGAAGAGGAGACAAGGCATGTTCGATGTCGAGGAGCGTCTCACCTTGGATGAGCGTTCCGCTGTGGACTTCGTCCTCGGTCTGCGCAAGCGCTGGGCGGACACCGTCTACCCGGCCCTGCGCGACGAGTACGGCGCCACGGGCGAGCCGGCCACGACGGTGGCCGACGCCGGTCAGGTGCTGCGCGGCCTCCCGCTCTACCCGTGGTTCAGCCACCTGGAGCGGGTACAGCAGAAGATGTTGTGGAAGATCGCCGGCGACGCGGTGCTGAGCCGCCGCGAGGAGTTGGCCGAGCAGCTGGCGACGCTGCCCGAGCAGCCCGCCGGTTCCCTCGGCCTGGACCCGGCGCTGGAGCTGCCGGACTGGTACACCGACTACGACATCCACATCCAGCCCGGCAGTTTCTTCTCCGACGACATGTCGGCGTACGTGTACGAGTTCGGGGCGCGCATCGTCATGCTGCGCGACAACGACGGTTACAAGTTCCACACGCTGTTCGCCCAGACGGCGCTGCCGCAGCTGCCGGCGGCGACCCGGGTGGTCGACATCGGGTGCGGATTCGGCAAGAGCACCCGGCCGCTGGTGGGCCGGTACCCGACGGCGCAGGTGATCGGGGTGGACCTGGCGGCGCCGGGGCTTCGGCTGGCCCACGCCGAGGCGGAGGCCGCCGGGCTGGCGATCGACTACCGGCAGGCCGACGGCCGGGCGACCGGCATCGAGGCCGGCAGCTGCGACGTGGTCACCGGCACCATGGTGCTGCACGAGATGCCGGCCGACGCGATCCGGGAGACGATCGAGGAGGCGGCCCGCCTGCTCAAGCCGGGTGGTTCGCTGCGCTTCCTGGAGTTCATGCTCACCGGCGACCCGCTGCGCGACGCCACCATCCAGGAGCACGCCGAGCGGAACAACGAGCCCTTCTTCCACGACCTGTTCGGTTCGGACCTGGTCGCCGTGTGCACCGGGGCCGGTCTCACCGACGTGTCGTGGACCCCGTTCGACGAACGCCGCAACGGTCTCCAGCCGCGGGGCTGGGGCGACCGTGCCGAGTGGCACTTCCCCTGGGCCGTACTGGCCGCGACCAAGCCGGAGGCGTGATGAGCACCGAGTTCGACTACTTCGGGGATCCCAAGGTCGGCAAGTTGCTCGACCTGGTGCTTCAGCTCTCCACCGAGCTGCACGTCACCCGGCAGCGGTTGCGTGTCGTGGAGGCGCTGCTGGTTCGGGGGAACCTGCTCGCGGCGGGTGCCGTTGACGGGTTCGTCGCCGAGCAGGCGGAGCAGCTGGTTCTCGACCGGGAGCGGGACGAGCTGCTGGCCCGGCTGATGCGCATCCTCACCGAGCACGGGCCCGCCGCGCATCCGCTGCGGGACCAGTGGGAGGCGGCGTTGAGCGGCAAGACCGGCTGATGGGTACGCCCGACGCGGTCCGCCTGGTCGACCACTATCTGCAACTGTGCGAGGACCGCAGGCTCGACGAGGCCGGCCGGTTCCTCGCGCCGCAGGCGCGGCTGGTCTTCCCGGCTGGCCGGGAGTACTCCTCGTTGGCGCAGATGGCGGCCGGGTCGGCCGGGACCTACCGGTGGGTGCGCAAACACCGGGACCGCTACCTGGTGGGAGATGCCGAGGGGCGGGTCTCGGTGACCTCGCTCGGGCGGCTGTACGGGGAATGGCTCGACGGGACGTCGTTCGACGGCATCCGCTACGCGGACGTGTTCGTGCTGGACGACGGGCTGATCGCCGAGCAGCACGTTTACAACGACCTGGCGCTGGTCGCGTCGCTGCGCAACGCCTGATCGACACCCGGCCGCCGGATGGCGGCCGCCATGAACCTTCCTACTGACGACGAGGTGTGGGAATGAAACGCAAGTGGGCTCTGCTCCCGGCGGCGCTGGCCGCCGCGCTGGTCCTGTCCGGGTGTGGCGGTGGCGCCGACGAGGGTGCCGCGGCCGGTGACGGGGCCAAGGAAGCCAAGGTTACCTTCGCGATCGCCTCCGCGGTGATCGGCCCGAAGGAGGAGGTGGCCGTCTACGCGGTCGCCAAGGAACTCGGCTACTTCGCCGAGGAGAAGTTGACCGTCGACACCATCAACGCCGACGGCTCGGTCGCCGCGCTGCAGGCGGTCGCGTCGGGCAGCGGCGACATCACCGCCGCCGACAGCGGCTCGGTGCTGGGTGCGGCCGAGAAGAACGTGCCGGTCAAGGCCATCGGCGGTCTGGTGCAGAACTGGCCGTGGGTGATGGCCGTCAAGCCGGACAGCACCATCACCGGCGGCGCCGACCTGCGCGGCAAGAAGATCGGTGTGATCAGCCTGGCCTCCGGCTCCGCCCCGTACGCCCGCGCCTACGTCAAGGCGGCCGGGTTGGACCCGGCCAAGGACGTCGAGCTGCTGCCGGTGGGTGTGGGCGCGCAGGCCGCCGCCGCGCTCAAGGACGGCAAGGTCGACATGCTGGCGCTCTACACCCAGGCGTACGCGGTCATCGAGAACTCGGGTATCGCGCTGAAGTACCTGGCCAACCCGGACATCTTCACCGGTATCCGCTCGCTGAGCTTCTCCGTGGGGGCGCGGGATTTCGAGGCCAAGCGGGACGTGTACGAGCGGTTCCTGCGCGCGGCGTACAAGGCGATGCTGTTCTCGGCGAAGAACCCGGAAGCCGCCATGAGGATCGGTTACAAGGTGTTCCCGCAGATCCTGGCGGGCAAGGCGGTCGACGAGCGGTTGGCGGCCGACACCAAGAGCCTGACCGCCTGGCTGAAGACGGCCACCCCGGCCAGCGGCACCCCGGAGCAGTTCGGTGACTGGGGTGCGATCAGCGACCAGGAGTGGGCGAAGACCCAGGCATACACCAAGGAGGCCGGTCAGATCACCGGCGACGTCGACCTGAAGAAGCTGTGGGACCCGAGCCTGCTCTCCGGTGCCAACAACTTCGACAAGGCCGCGGTGCTCGGCAAGGCCGCCACCTACACCGCCGGCTAGCGGCAGCGGAAAGCGGAAGGGATTTCGATGGCCATCAAGGCGACGGCCCGTCGGGCGCAGACATCTGCCCCGGCGTCGGTGTCGGAGAGTTCCTGGATCGAGATCGGCGGGCTGGACAAGGAGTACCGGCCCCGCAAGTCGGCCCCGACCCTGGCGCTCAGCGACATCAACCTGACCGTGCGTCGCGGGGAGTTCATCTCGGTCGTGGGACCGTCGGGCTGCGGCAAGACCACCCTGCTGAAGATCCTCGCCGGACTGAGCCCGAAGACCGGGGGCACCGTACGGATCGCCGGGCGGGACGTGACGAAACCCCTTCCCGAGGTCGGGATGGTGTTCCAGGCACCGACGCTGCTGCCCTGGCGCACCATCTTCGACAACGTGATGGTGCCGGCGCAGATCCAGAAGCTGGATCTGCGCCGGCACCGGGAACGCGCCCAGCAACTGCTGGACATGGTGGGCCTGGGCGGCTTCGAGCAGAAGTACCCGCACGAGCTCAGCGGCGGCATGCAGCAGCGGGCCGGCATCTGCCGGGCCCTGGTGCACGACCCGGCGGTGCTGCTCATGGACGAGCCGTTCGGCGCGCTCGACGCGATGACCCGCGAGTACATGAACGTGGAGCTGCTGCGGATCTGGCAGGCGAGCGGGCAGACGATCGTGCTGGTCACGCACTCCATCCCGGAGGCGGTCTTCCTCTCCGACCGGGTGGTGGTGCTCAGTCCCCGGCCGGGCCGGATCGCCGAGATCATGCCGATCGAGCTGGAACGGCCCCGTGATCTCAGTGTCATGTCCTCGGACCGGGCCGGGGTCTACGTGGACCGGATCCGCCGACACTTCAACGCCGCCGGCGTAATCGACTGACAGGGGCAGCCATGGCAACAACCAATCTGGTCCGGAAGCCGTCCCAGCCACCGGCGTCGTCCGCGGTCGGGTCCGTCCGGCGTCGCCTGGACCTCCGGGAGAAGCCGCAGCTCTGGCTGGTCCCGGCGGTCTTCGTGGTGGTGGTGCTGGGATGGGAGTACGGCATCGCGCTGATCGGTGTCGACGAGTACGTCCTGCCCCGCCCGTCGCAGGTGGTGGACTCCCTGTGGCGGCAGCTCGGGGACGACCAGTTCTGGGGTCACCTCTGGGTGACCAGCCAGGAGGCGCTGGTCGGGTTCGTGATCGGGGTGGGGGCGGCGCTGCTGCTGGGCACCTTCATCTCCCAGATCAGGATCGTCGAGGCCACCCTGATGCCGTACATCGTGGCCTTCCAGACCGTGCCGAAGGTGGCCCTGGCCCCGTTGTTCGTGGTCTGGTTCGGCTTCGGCCTGACCAGCAAGGTGGTCATGGCGGCGGTGATCTCGTTCTTCCCGATGCTGGTCAACGTCATCGAGGGCCTGCGGGCGGCCGACGCCGACCGGATCCAGATGTTGACCGTGTTCGGGGCGAGCCGGTCGCAGATCTTCCGGATGGTGCGGCTGCCGAGTGCGCTGCCGTTCATCTTCGCCGGCCTGGACATCGGCATCGTCTTCGCCATCCTCGGCGCGGTCGTCGGTGAGTTCATCGGCGCCAAGGAGGGCCTGGGTTACCTGCTGCTGCAGACCAACTACAACTTCGACATCGCCGGCATGTTCGCCGTCCTGGTGGTCCTGTCGGTGATGGGTCTGGCGGCCCACTTCGTCATCCGGCTCGTGCAGAAGCGGGTGGCCTTCTGGGCCGAGGACACGAAGGTGATCGGCGCGTGACGACTTTCGGACGGGAGCGTCGTCACGTGTGCGGGAAACCGGTCGGGCGGGACCTCCGCCCGGCCGGTGACCGGCCCGGAAAGGCGGGTAGCGAGTCGTGACCACTGATCCGAACCGGTTCGACGGGCGGGTGGCGCTGGTGACCGGGGCGGCCCGGGGCATCGGGGCCCGTATCGCCGCCACCCTCGCCGAGCGGGGGGCGACCGTGGCGCAGGCCGACGTGCGCGACGACTGGGACGCGGGGCTGCCCGGCGGCGGGCACACCCGGCACCGGGTGGACGTCCGGTCGGCGGGGTCCTGCACCGGGCTGGTCGCCGAGGTGCTGGACCGGCACGGTCGCCTGGACCTCCTGGTCAACAACGCCGGGGTGGTCCGCCGTGGCCCGGCGGCGACGATGTCGGAGGACGACTTCACGGCCGTCGTCGACGTGAACCTGACCGGCACGTTCCGGATGTGCCAGGCCGCCTACCCGGCGCTGCGCGACACCCACGGCGCGGTGGTGAACATCGGCTCCACCAACGGGCACATCGCGGTGCTGAACACGCTGGGCTACTGCGTGAGCAAGGCCGGCGTCATGCACATGGCTCGGGTACTGGCCCTGGAGTGGGCGCCCGACCTGATCCGGGTCAACGCCGTCGGTCCGACCATCGTGCCCACCGACATGACCGCCGACCTGCGCGGCGACCCGGCGTACCTGGCGGACAAGATGGCCACCATCCCGCTGGGTCGGATGGCCGAACCGCAGGACGTCGCCAACGCGGTCGCCTATCTGCTCAGCGACGCCGCCGCCATGGTCACGGGTCAGACGATCTTCGTCGACGGCGGCGTCACCATCCACTGACCTTCCCCCCTGCCCAACCCCCGTGTGAGGAAACCTGATGTCACACCACCCGGACACCGCAGCCGCGCTCGCCGCGGTCGACGCGCACTTCGACGAGTTCGTCGAGGAACTGCAGCAGCTGTGCCGCATCCGCAGCCGCCGGCAGGAGCCGGAGCAGATGGAAGCCACGGCCGAGTTCATCGCCGGATCGGTACGCCGCTGGGGCGGCACCGCCGAGGTCATCCCCTGGGAGCAGTCCTACCCGTACGTGCTGGCCGAGGTCGCCGGGGAGGGCGACCGGGCGTTGCTGCACTTCACCCACTACGACGTGGAGGTCGAGCCCGCCGGGGACGACGCCGACTGGATCAGTCCGCCGTACGCGGCGGAGATCCACGACGGGCGGCTGTACGCCCGGGGCGTGGCCGACGACAAGGGCGTCATCATGTCCCGGATCCATGCCGTCGCCGCCTGGCGGCTGGCCGGGCTGACCCCGCCGGTGACCAGCCGGATCATCTTCGAAGGCAAGAAGTGGCTGCACAGCCCCGGCCTCGGCTCGTTCGTCGAGGCGCACGCCGACCGGCTGGCCAGCGACGCGGCGCTGTGGGAGAACTCGTGGCTGGACGGCGACGACCGGCTGCTGCTCAAGCTCGCCGAGAAGGGCGTGCTCTACCTGCGGCTGACCGCGCAGACCCTGCCCCGCGACCTGACCAGCCAGAACACCGCCCTGCTGCCGGCCGCCACGGCCAGGCTCGCCGCGGCCCTGGCCCAGCTGCAACGCCCCGACGGGACCGTGACGATCCCCGGGTTCGCCGACGACGCCCGCCCGCCGACCGAGGCGGAGCGGCAGCTGCTCGACCAGGTGGCCTTCGACGGGGACTTCCTGCGCAAGCGGGCACAGGTCGACCGGTTCACCGGCGGTCTCGACGACCGGCAGGCGGCGGTGGCGATCCGTACCGTGCCGACGCTGACCGTCGCCGGGTTCGCCGGCGGTGACATGCGCGACGACGTGACCCTGGGCATCCCGTCGACCGCCTCGGCGAAGCTGGAGATCCGCCTGGTCCCCGGTCAGGATCCGGAGCGGGTGCTCGGCTGCGTCCGCGACCACCTGGCCGCGACCGGCTTCGATGACCTGCGCATCGAGGTGATGGCGACCAGCCGGCCGAACCTCACCGACCACCGGGACCCGTTCGTCGCGCTGGTCGCCGACGCGGCCCGCCGGGTGTACGGGACCGAACCGGTGATCGAGCCGTACACCCAGTGGATCGGCAACCAGGGGGTGATCGCCGACCGTCCGATCGTCGGGGTCGGGGTGTCCCGGGCCGACTCCGGGGTGGACGGCCCGAACGAACACATCCGGCTGGCCGACTACAAGGCCGGCATCAAGCACGTCATCGAGATCATGGCGGCCCTGGCGGTGGCCGAGTGAGCCGCGCGCGTGGGACGGCCCGCCGGGGGTACGTGGACCTGCCCTGGGGTCAGGTGCACTACCGCCACGGTGGTGACCCCGACGCTCCGGTGCTGCTGATCCTGCACCAGTCGCCGCTGTCGTCGGCGACGTACGACGCGGTGATCGAGCCCCTGGCACGGCGGGGCCTGCGGGTCGTCGCCCCGGACACGCCCGGGTTCGGAATGTCCGACCCGCCGCCCCGGCCCTGGTCCATCCCGGAGTACGCCGACGCGGTGTGGCAGGTCGCCGACGCCCTCGGCCTGACCCGGCTCCATCTGCTCGGGCAGCACACCGGCGCAGTCATCGGGGCCGAGGCCCTGCTGCGGGCGCCGCAGCGGGTGCACCGGCTCATCCTGCAGGGCATCCCCCTCTACGACGAGCAGGAGCGGGCGGAGAAGAAACGGTCGTACGCGCCGGGCTACCTGCCGACACGCGACGGTGGACACCTGCGGGTGATCTGGGACCGGGTGTACGGCCTCTATCCGGCACTGACCCCGGAGGAGGCGAACCGGCAGGTCACCGAGTACCTCCTGACCGGGCCGGACTACGCGACGGCGTACCGGGCGGTCTTCGACCACCACGTCGACACGGCCGCCCTGGACGCGCTGCCCATCATGCTGCTGCACGGCGGCGACGACCTACTGGACCGGATGACACCGCAGGTGCGGGCCGCGTTGCCGCACGCGCCGCTGGTCACCATCCCCGGTGGGACGGACTTCGTCGCCGACGAGCAGCCGGAGGCCTTCGCCGACGCGGTCGCCGCGCAGGTGCACGCCGACCTCGGGCAGGAGGCGTCGGCATGAGCCCCGGTACATCGGTCGAGGTGGCCACGGCGGTCCCGACGAACGTCGTCTACACCGCCGTCGTGCAGGTGTCGGGCGGGCGGGGCGGGACCGCCCGCTCCCTGACCGGATCCCTGCGGGTGGAACTCACCCGCCCGGCGCAGCGGGGCCCCGACGCGACGGGTACCGACCCCGAGGAACTCTTCGCCGCCGGCTACGCGGCCTGCTTCGACAGTGCACTGGCCATCGCCGCCCGGCAGGTCGACGTACGGCCGGGGCCGACCGCCGTCACCGCTTCGGTCTCGCTCGGGCAGACCGAGGCGGGGCGGTACGCGATCGCGGTGCTGCTGGAGGTGTCCGCGCCGCAGTGCCCGCAGGCGGACCTGGAACGGGCGGTGGCGGTGGCCGACCAGATGTGCCCGTACTCGAACGCCCTGCGGGGCAACACGCCGGTGACGATCCAGGTCGATGGACACCGCTGACCTGTCCCGTGCCACCGGGCCGATGCCGGACGTGGCTGCGCCACGACCGGCCGGTCCGGTGGCGCTGGCCGTCGGGCTCGGCGCGGTCTACCTGCTGTGGGGCTCGACGTACCTGGGCAACCGGGTGGCCCTGGAGAGCCTGCCGCCGATGCTGTGCACCTCGGCCCGGTTTCTCGCCGCGGCGCTGCTGCTGTTCGCGGTGGCACTGCTGCGGCGGGGACCGGTCGGGTTGCTGCTGCCACGGCGCGAGTGGCGCGGGGTGGGCGCCAGTGGGCTGCTGATGGTCGGGGCGGGCAGCGCGCTGCTGACCCTGGGGCAGCAGTACGTCCCGACGGCGTTGACCTCGCTGCTGGTGGCGGGGATGCCGCTGTGGGTGCTGGTGATCCGGCTGGTCGCCGGGCCACGGCCGTCGTCACGGGCGGCGCTGGGCGTCCTGGGCGGGGTGCTGGGGCTGGTGCTGCTGTTCGCCGCGCCGGCCGGGCGGTGGCACCTCGGCGGGATGCTGCTGGTGGTGCTCTCCACGATGGTGTGGGCGCTGGGCTCGACACTGGCGCAGCGGCTGAGCATGCCCGCCGACCATCTGGTGGGTACCGGCTGGCAGATGCTCGTCGGCGGGCTCGCGGTGGCAGTGGCGAGCGTGGTCAGTGGCGAGCTGGGCCGGTTCCACCCGGCGGAGGTGACCGGCCGCTCCTGGCTGGCGTGGACCTACCTGATGCTGGTCTGCACCGTCGTCGGTTTCAGCGTCTACACCTGGTTGCTGCGCAACGCGCCGCTGCAGCTCGCCTCGACCTACGCCTACGTCAACCCGGTGGTGGCGGTCCTGCTCGGCATGATGGTGCTGGACGAGAGGCTGACCGGCCGGCAGGCGCTCGCCGGTCTGGTCGTGCTCGCCTCGGTGGCGCTGGTCATCGTGGTGGAGCGGCCCCGGCAGGTCGAGGGCCTGCCGGCCGGTACACCTGTCGCACCCACCTGACGCCTCGGCGGTTCCCGCCCCGCGTACGTAGACAGTGGAGGAACGGACTTGATCACGACAACCGCGCTCGACAGCGACGCCAGCCGGACCCGGTCCGGTCTCGGGCGTGCCCTCGACGTCATCAACATCATCGCCGAACGGGCCCCGGAGACCCTCGGCGTGTCGACGATCGCACGGGAGCTCGGGCTGCCGAAGGCGGTCGCGCACCGGATCCTCAAGGAGCTGGTGGCCGACGAGTTCCTCAGCTTCAACGAGGAGACCAAGCGGTACCGGCTCGGCTCGGGTGCGCTGGCCGTGGGGCTGGCCGCGCTGCGTGCCCTCGACGTGCCGGACACCGCCCGGCGGTACCTCGTCCGGTTGGTGCGCAGCAGCGGTGAGACGGCGACGTTGTCGGTGCGGCAGGGCTGGTACCGGGTCTACATCGACCAGGTGCTCTCGCCGCACGAGGTACGGATGTCGGTGTCCCTGGGCACCAGCCACCCCCTGCACTCCGGGTCGTCGTCGAAGGCCATCCTCGCGGCGCTGCCCGACGCGGAGGTCGAGGACTACCTGGACAACCAACCGCTGGAGGCGGTCACCCCGTCCACCATCACCTCCGCGGCGAAGCTACGCGCGGAGCTGGCCCGGATCCGGCGGCAGGGGTACGCGGTGAGCATGGGCGAGCGGCAGAACGGCGCGGGCAGCGTCGCGGCGGCGGTGCGCTACTCGACCGGTCAGGTGTTCGGCTCGATCTCGCTGTGCGGGCCGCAGGACCGGTTCACCCCGCAGGTGTGCGCGGCGCACGGTGCCCTGGTCGCGGCGGCGGCGGCGGAGATCTCCGCCGAACTCGGTTTCCGGCTGCCGGCGCAGCGCATCGCCGCCGGTCAGCAGGGTCAACAACAAGGCTGGGGAGGTGGAACAGGTGAGTGACGGACCCCTGACGGGCCTGCGGGTGCTGGACGTCTCGACGATCCTCGCCGGGCCGCTGTGCTGTCAGATCCTCGGTGACTTCGGCGCCGACGTGATCAAGATCGAGCACCCGACGATGGGTGACAGCATGCGGGGGCACGGCAAGGCCAAGGACGGCCATCCCCTGTGGTGGAAGGAGATCTCCCGCAACAAGCGGCTGATCGGGCTGAACCTCTCCGCGCCGCAGGGAGCGGCGCTGCTACTGCGGTTGGCCGCCCGGGCCGACGTGTTGGTGGAAAACTTCCGGCCGGGCACGCTGGAGCGCTGGGGTGTCGGCCCCGAGGACCTGCACCGGGTCAACCCGGGTCTGGTGATCGCCCGTATCACCGGGTTCGGTCAGACCGGCCCGTACGCCTCCCGCGCCGGGTTCGGCACCCTGGCCGAGGCGATGAGCGGGTTCGCCCACCTCACCGGTACCGCCGACGGGCCGCCGACGCTGCCGGCGTTCGGACTGGCCGACAGCATCTGCGGCATCGCCGCCTCGTCGGCGGTGATGATGGCGTTGTGGCACCGGGAGCGCTCCGGTGGCCGGGGCCAGGTGGTCGACATGAGCCTGCTGGAACCGATCATGACCGCCGTCGGCCCCGGTCCCACCGTCTACGACCAGCTCGGCGTGGTCGAGCAGCGGCAGGGCAACCGCTCCACCAACAACGCGCCCCGCAACACGTACCGGACGAAGGACGGTACGTGGGTGGCCGTCTCCACCAGCGCCCAGGCGATCGCCGAGCGGCTCCTGCGGCTGGTGGGCCACCCGGAGGTGATCGACGAGCCGTGGTTCCGTACCGGTGCCGGGCGGGTGGCGCACGCCGACGAACTCGACGCCTACGTCGGGGGCTGGATCGGTGAGCGCACCCGGGACGAGGTGACCGCCGCGTTCGCCGAGGTCGGTGCCGCCGTCGCCCCGATCTACAGCGCACAGGACATCGTCGAGGACCCGCACGTCCGGGCCACCGAAATGATCACCGTGGTGAACGACCCCGACTTCGGTCCGATGCGGATGCACAACGTGATGTGGCGGATGTCGGAGACCCCGGGCCGGATCCGGTTCACCGGCCGTGACCCCGGCGCCGACACCGACTCCCTGCTCATCGACGAGCTCGGCTGCGATCCGGCCGAGATCGCCGACCTGAAAGCCCGCGGCGTCGTCGCCTGACGACGCCGCGACGACAGCCCGAAACGCGAGGAACCCCGTGGCCACCACTGCCAGAACCACCGACCGCCTGCTCGACGCCGTGCAGGCCGGCGTCACGATCTACGACCTGGGCCGGCCGTTGACCGTCGGCATGCCGCAGTCACCGAACCACCCGCCGTTCGGGCTCACCCTGCCGCGCCGGCACGGCGACATGGTGCGCGCCGACGGGGGCTCCGCCGCCAACGACCTGCTGGTGATGGGCACCCACGTCGGCACGCACGTCGACGCCCTCGCGCACGTGTCCCACAACGGCCGGCTGCACGGCGGGGTGGACGCCGCCGCCGCGCAGGTCGGCGGACGGTTCGAGGAACTGGGTGTGCACACGGTGGCACCCATGATCCGGCGGGGTGTGCTGCTGGACGTCCCGGCCGCACTCGGCGAGGAGAGCTGCCCGCCGGGCTACGAGATCACCCCTGCGGATCTCGACGCCACGGTGTGCCGGCAGCAGACGCCGGTGGGCCCGGGTAACGTCGTGCTCATCCGCAGCGGCTGGGGCCGGCTGTTCGACGACGAGGACCGTACCCGGTACGTCGGCAAGGACTCCGGGGTACCGGGAATCGGCGCGGACGGCGCCACCTGGCTGGCCGAACGCCGGGTACACGCCGCCGGGGCGGACACCATCGCGTTCGAGTGCCTGCCGCCGGGCAAGGGGCACAGCGTCCTGCCGGCGCACCGGATCCTCCTGGTGGACCACGGCATCTACCTCATCGAGACGCTGGCCCTGGAGGAGGTCGCCCGCGACCGGGTGTACGAGTTCACCTTCCTCATGGTGCCGCTGCCGCTGTTCGGTGCCACCGGTTCGCCGGTGCGTCCGCTGGCGGTGGTCAGCCGTGACTGAGCCGACGCTGGGCCAGCGGCTGGCCGCCTTCGCCGCCGACACCCCGGCCGACACGCTTCCCGACGAGGTGGTGGCCAGCGTCCAGGCCCGGGTGCTGGACATCATCGGCCTCTGCGTGGCGGCGCTGCCCCTGCCGACCAGTCAGGCGGCCCTGGCGTACGTGACCGAGCAGGGTGGCCGGGGGCAGGCGACGGTGGTCGGCCTGGCCGAGCAGGTGCCCGCCGCCCTGGCCGCGTTCGCCAACGGTGTGCTGGCGCACTCCCTCGACTACGACGACACACACCTGCCGTCCGTGCTGCACCCCAGCGCGTCGGTGGTGCCGGCCGCGCTCGCCGCCGCCGAACTGGCCGGCGCGTCCGGTCGGGAGACGGTGGCCGCCATCGCCGTCGGCCTGGAGGTGTGCGTACGCCTCGGCATGGCCGGCTACGACCCGGTGGCCGGCAACTCGGTCTTCTTCGAGCACGGCCAGCACGCCACGTCGATCTGCGGCACGCTCGGCGGTGCGGTGGCCGCCGCGCGGCTGCTGGGGCTGGACGCTGGCGGCACTCTGGACGCCCTCGGGGTGGCTGCCTCGATGGCCGCCGGGTTGATCGAGTCCAACCGCAACGGCGGCACGGTCAAGCGGATCCACTGCGGCTGGGCGGCGCATTCGGCGGTCAGCGCGGCACTGCTGGCCCGGCACGGGGTGACCGGCCCGCCGACCGTGCTGGAGGGTCGGTTCGGTTTCTTCCAGGCGTTCCTGCGCGGCGAGTTCGACGCCGACGAGATCGTCCGGGGCCTGGGCACCGAGTGGACGGTGCCCGGCATCTTCTTCAAGCCGTACCCGGCCAACCACTTCACCCACGCCGCGATCGACGCGGCGATGGCGCTACGCGAGCAGGGGCTGCCGGTCGACCGGATCGAGTCGATCACCCTCGGGGTGCCGGCGCCGGTGATCCGCACCATCGGGCAACCCATCGAGCGCAAGCGCACCCCGCAGACCGGCTACGAGGCGCAGTTCAGCGGCCCGTACGCGGTGGCCGCCGGGTTGTGCGGGGGCGGTGGGCTCGGTGTCGGGCTCGCTGACTTCACCGACGACCTCGCCCGTGACCCGGCACGCCGGGCGTTGATGGCGCGGGTCGAGGTGGTGGCCGACGAGCGGTGCGACGCCATCTTCCCGAACCAGTTCCCGGCGGTGCTGCGGGTGGTCACCGGCGACGGCCGGGAGTGGACCAGCGAGGTCCTGGCCAACCGGGGCGGCCCGCAGCGGCCGCTCAGCGAGGCCGAGCTGGCGGTGAAGTTCCGCAGCAACGCCGCCGCCGGGTTGTCGGCCGAGACTGCCGCGCGCATCGAGGAGGAGGTCCGGCGGATGGACCGGGCCCCCGACGTCCGCCGGTTGACCGACCTGATCGCACGTGAGGGAACCACCGACCCGGCGTCGGTGGCGCAGAACAGCTGAAGCGACCATGAGGAGCACCGCCATGCCCACGTACGACCTGCTGCTGACGAACGTCCGTGTCGTCCGGCACGACCGGCCCGAACCCGAAATGCTGGACGTCGGTGTCACGGACGGCCGGATCGCCCGGATCGCCCCCCGGATCGAGCCGGGCACGGCCGCCCGGGTCGTCGACGGCGGTGGCCGGCTCGCTTTTCCCGGGGTGGTGGACGCCCACCAGCACTGGGGGATCTACAACCCGCTGAGCGAGGACGCCGTCTCGGAGAGCCGCGCCTCGGCGCAGGGCGGCGTCACCACCGCGCTGAACTACATGCGCACCGGGCAGTACTACCTCAACCGGGGTGGCCGGTACGAGGAGTTCTTCCCCGAGGTCCTGGCCGCTACCGAGGGCCGCTCGTACATCGACTACGCCTTCCACCTGGCTCCGATGATGCGCGGGCACATCGACGAGATCCCGGAGCTGGTGCGGAAGCACGGGGTCACCTCGTTCAAGATCTTCATGTTCTACGGCAGTCACGGCCTGCACGGCCGCTCGGCCGACCAGAACTCGTTCCTGATGATCCCGGAGGGCGAGCGGTACGACTACGCCCACTTCGAGTTCGTGATGCGCGGGATCCAGGCGGCCCGGGAGCGTTTCCCGGAGCTGGCCGAGGACATCTCGCTGTCGCTGCACTGCGAGACCGCCGAGATCATGAGCGCGTACACCCGGCAGGTCGAGCAGGAGGGCACGCTGCGCGGGCTGGAGGCTTACCACGCCTCCCGGCCGCCGCACTCCGAGGGTCTCGCCGTGTCCATCGCGTCGTACCTGGCGCACGAGACCGGGCTGCCGAAGATCAATCTGCTGCACCTGTCCTCGTACAAGGCCGTCGACGCGGCGCTGCGGATGGCGCAGGCGTTCCCGCACATCGACTTCCGGCGGGAGGTGACCATCGGGCACCTGCTGGCCGACATCGACACCGCGTACGGGCTCGGCGGCAAGGTCAACCCGCCGCTGCGCCCCCGCGAGGACGTCGAGGCGCTGTGGGAGTACCTGCTGGACGGCAAAATCGACTGGGTGGTGAGCGACCACGCGTGCTGCCGGGACGAGGTGAAGTTCGGTGAGCCACGCAACGACATCTTCGTGGCCAAGTCCGGTTTCGGCGGCGCCGAGTACCTGCTGCCCGGGCTGGTCACCGAGGGCAGCCGGCGCGGTCTGTCCTACCAGCGGGTGGCCGAGCTGACCTCGTGGAACCCTGCCCGCCGGTTCGGCCTGCACCGCAAGGGCGCGATCGTCGAGGGGTACGACGCGGACCTGTGCCTGGTGGACCCGGACGTGACCTGGACGGTGCACGCGGAGGACTCCGAGTCGACCCAGGAGTACACGCCGTTCGAAGGTTTCGAGCTGACCGCCAAGGTGACCGACACCTTCGTGCGCGGCGAACACGTCCTCGTCGACGGCAAGCTCGCCGGTGAGCCGCACGGCCGGTACCTCGCCCGGCCGCAGCGGTAAAGGGGTAAAGCGTGGCGCGCAGCTATCTGTACGTGCCGGGCGACCGGGCGGACCTGCTGGACAAGGCCCTCGGGCGGGGTGCGGACGCACTCGTGCTCGACTTGGAGGACGCGGTGGTCGCGGCCCGTAAGGAGCAGGCCCGTGAGACGGTCGGCGCGTTCCTGGCCGCCGCCCCGTCGACCGGGCCGGAACTATGGGTCAGGATCAACAGCGACCAGGTCGAGGCGGACATCGGGGTGCTCTCCCCTGCCGCAGCGGGGGTCTGGGTGCCCAAGGCCGAGCCGGAGCTGCTCGGGGCGGTCGACGCGGCGCTCACCCGGGCGGAGCGGCGGCTCGGACCGGGAGCACCGTCCTTCCAGGTGGTGGCGCTGATCGAGACGGCCCGAGGGGTACTGGCGGCCGCGCAGGTCGCCGCCGCGCCGCGGGTGCTCCGCCTCGGTATCGGCGAGGCGGACCTGGCCGGTGAGCTCGGGCTGCAGCCGGGAGCGGACCGGGCCGAGTTCGGGCCGATCCGCTCCCAGGTCGTCGTCGCCTCGGCCGCCGCCGGGATCCTCCCTCCGGTGGGTCCCGTCGAGACGACGCTGCGTGACGCCGACCGGCTGGAGCAGACCACCCGGGCCCTGCTGCGGCAGGGCTTCCGGGCGCGAACCGCCATCCACCCCGGGCAACTGGCGGTCGTCAACGGGGTGTTCACCCCTACCGACGACGAACTGGCGGCTGCCCGGGCCGTACTACAGGCATTCGCACAGGCTGAACGCGTCGGCTCCGGGGTGGCCACCGACGCCCACGGCCGGCTGCTGGACCGGGCGGTCGTGCGCACCGCCGCTGAGGTGGTACGCCGGGCGGGCGAGTCTGCCGGCTGATCGCAGGGTCAGCCCTCGGGACCCGGTCCGGACGGACCCGAGGCCGGCTCGGTCCCGACGGGCCGACCTGGATCGCGGCCGTCTCTCCCACGACCGGCGACGGGGTCTGGGCGGAGTGTGTCGACCGGGTGCAGCGACACGGTGCCGAGCCGGTACGGCCCGGCCGTCGGGGCGGGCCGAGGCGGGGCGGGTGTGGGCTGATGCGCGGCCGGTGCCGGCGAGCACGTGTCGGCGGGTCGGTACGGTTGTCATCGGTCCTCGGGGGTGTCGGGGATCTCGACTCGTGCGATGAGCTGTTTCAGTCGCTTGATCTCCTCAGCGAGTGCGGTGGCGCCGGCGGGGGTGAGGGTGATCCAGGTGCGGCCGCGGCGCCCCTCGTAGCCCTTCTCGACCTCGATCAGGGCGGCCGCCTCAAGCACGCTCAGGTGCTTGGAGAGGTTGCCGGCGGTCAGGTCGAGTTGGGTGCGCAGGTAGCCGAACTCGACGCGGCGGGCCTCGTGCGCGATGGTGAGGATGCCCAGTCGCACCCGCTGGTGCACGACGTCGTCCAGCCCGGTGACCGGGTGCGCGGCAGCGGGGTCCGGTGTGTCGGCCACGGCCGTCACCGGTGCCGCCTACGGGCGGCCGCGAAGCCGGCCGCGCCCAGCAGCAGCACGAGGCCGCTGATGAGCTGTGGCATCGCGAGCAGCAGCCGGATTCCCCAGTGGGGCCGCCCCCAACCTGAGTTCGTCGGCAGCACCAGCAGCACCAGCGCCAGGTAGCCGGCGGTGAACAGCAGCAGCCCGAGGTTGCGTTCCAGCCGGGCCAGGACCAGCAACGCGAGGCCGATCACGCCCCACGGTGCGATCAGCCGGTCCAGCACCAGCCACCAGTACGGCAGCGGGTGCATCGGCGCCGGGTGGGTCGGGAAGTAGAGGGCGGCGGCCAGCCAGGCGGCGGTGAACACGACGGTCGTCGCGGCACCGGTGATCGCGTAGGGCAGGACCCGGGCACCGAGGCCCCGCGCCCGCGCGGTCCGCACGTAGCAGACTGCGTTGACATCCTCCCCGTCCTAAAGGACGGGGACTCCCGTGGTCGCCCTCGGGTTTTCCTGCTTCGCCGACGACTGCCCCGTCCGAGAGGACTCTCGTTGAGGTCTTACACCGCCTCCACAGGCAATCACGGAGAGCCCCTCCGCGAGAATGGTGCGGGCCGCGTTGACGTCACGGTCGTGGGTCTGCCCGCATCGGCAGGTCCACGACCGGACGGTCAGCGGCATCCGCTGCGCGAGCGCACCACACGCGGAGCACAGCTTGGACGACGGGAACCAGTGGTCCACGACGACCAGGGTGCGGCCGTACCAGTCGGCCTTGTACTCCAGCATGGTGCGCACCTGTCGCCAGGCCGCGTCGCTGATCGCGCGGGCCAGGCGGTGGTTGCCGAGCATGTTACGCACGGTCAGGTCCTCGATCACGATCGTTCGGGTCTCACGAACGAGCCGAGTGGTCAACTTGTGCAGGTGGTCACGCCTACGGTCGGTGATCCGCGCGTGCACCCGGGCGACCTTGAGCCGGGCCTTGGCCCCGGTTGTTCGAGCCCTTCTCCTTCCGTGCGAGGTTCCGCTGGGCGCGGGCGAGCGCGGCCCGGTCGCGGCGTTCGTGCCTCGGGTTGGTGATCTTCTCCCCGGCCGAGAGGGTGAGCGGGCTGTCCAGGCCGGCGTCGATCCCGACCGCACCCGTGGCCGGGGTCTGCGCGATCACGTCGTCGCAGAGCAGGGACACGAACCAACGCCCGGCGGCGTCCTGCGACAGGGTCACCGTGGACGGCGTCGCACCGTCGGGCAACGGCCGCGACCACACGATGTCCAGGGCCTCGGTCATCTTCGCCAGCGTCAGTCGACCCTCGCGGTAGCGGAACGCGCTGGTGGTGTACTCCGCCGACCGACGCGACTTCTTCCTGCTCTTGAACGTCGGATAATTGGCGCGTTTGGCGAAAAAGTTGGTGAACGCGACCTGCAAATGCCGCAACGCCTGCTGCAACGGCACCGAGGGCACCTCGTTGAGGAACGCCAACCCGTCGGTCTTCTTCCAGCCGGTCAGCATCGCCGAGGTGGCCTCGTAGGTGACCCGTTCCTGACGCAGCGTCCACGCCTGCGTGCGGGCAGCGAGCGCCATGTTGTAGACCAGCCGCACACAGCTAGCGAGCCGGCCGGTGAGCCTCACGGTGCCACGCGGGTGGACGCCGGTCCGCCGTGGCTGCGGATCGTCTTGTTCTGCCCTGCTCCGCAGAGGCTCCGTTTCCTCTCCGGCCTGAAGGCCGGAATATCCACGGAAGGAACGCAATGACCGTGTACGCCAGCAGCAGTGCCGGCAGCCAGTAGTACAGCAACCCTCGGCGCGCGAACTGGCAGCTGCCGTCGGGTTGGCAGTTCACGGTCATACCGAACCAGTCGAACGGGATTCCCGCGAATGTCACCGCGACCAGGGCCAGCAGCGCGACCCAGGTCATCCGCTGGTCGACGCGCACCCGGTGGGCGAGGGTGCGCACGTCGGACAGCAGCCGGCGGGGATCGCCGCCGACGGGCACCGAGTCCGGTCATGCCAATAGGTTTCCATAGCAAACCTGTCGGCGCTAGTGCTGGCTGATGAGGAGTTGCCACCCGGGCCCGGAAAGCGATCAGCCGGCGGCAGCAGTCGCACCCGCATGGCGCAGCAGCGGTTGGTGAAACCGGTTTGCGTGCAGCCGGCGCTCTGGCCACGCCGGTCCATCTGATGCCCGTCGAGTCCGCACATGGCTCCGCTCTCGGCGGCGGGCCGGGGCTGCGTGGCTTGCGTGTCCCGGTTGGGGCAGGATGGCCGGCATGCAGAGCAAGCTCCTGGGCCTTGCGGAGCAGAACCGCCTGGCGGCGCTGTCGAACCTCGACCGGGCAACCCAGACCTCCCTCGGCCAGTTCTTCACACCGGCCCGCGCGGCCGCGCTTGTCGCGTCCATGCCGCGCCTGCCGAGGACCGGCACGCTCCGCGTGCTCGACCCTGGGGCAGGTTCCGGGATGCTGTCTGCCGCTCTGGTCTCAAGGGTCCTCGACGAGGCGCCGAATCTGGATGTGCACCTTGTGGCGGTCGAATGCGACACCAGCGTGATACCGCATCTGACCGAGACACTGGAGGCGTGCAAGGCCGAGGGGGCCGGCAAGATCTCGTTCGAGATTGTCGAATCGGACTACATCGCGGCCTCGACCGGCATGACGGCAGACGCGCGGTTGTTCGGCTTCGACGTGGTGATCCAGAACCCCCCGTACGCGAAACTCGCCGCGTCCTCAGCTGCCCGCGCAGCCATCCGGACGACAGGTACGGACGCTCCGAACCTCTACGCCGCGTTCCTCGCGCTGGCGGCCGGGGCGCTGAACCCTGGCGGGCAACTCGTCGCTATCACACCCCGCTCGTTCTGCAACGGCCCATACTTCGGGGCGTTCCGGTCCTACCTGCTCGACCAGATCACGCTGGACCGGGTACATGTCTTCGAGTCCCGGTCGACCGTGTTCGCCGACACGGGCGTACTGCAAGAGAACGTGATCTTCACAGGCACCAGGGGCGGTGTTCGCGGCGAGGTGCTGATATCGGTCAGCAACGGTCACGAGGACGACTGCTCCCTCCGACGTACGCCTTACTCCGAGGTGGTGCATCCCGACGACCTCCAGCAGTTCATCCGCATCGCCACGGACGATGCGGACATGGATGTGGCGGAGAAAATGCTGGCAATGCCGGGCACGCTGGCATCGCTCGGCCTCACGGTCTCGACCGGAAAGGTAGTGGATTTCCGGTCCCGGGAATGCCTGCACGAAAGCCCGGTCGACCGGGGATTGCCGCTGATCTACCCGGGCAACGTACGGGACGGGCTTGTCACGTGGCCGCGTGAGATCCGTAAGCCGCAGTGGTTCCTGCCCGTCGCGTCCAAGGACGAAAACCTGCTGCTTCCCGAGGGCTGGTACTGCGTCGTCAAGCGGTTCTCAGCAAAAGAGGAGCGGCGGCGTATCGTCGCGGCCGTCTGGTCGCCCGAGACGGCGCCGGGACCGGTAGCCTTCGAGAACCACGTGAACGTCTTCCACGAACGCGGGGCCGGACTGGACCGGGACACCGCCTACGGACTCTCGATGTGGCTGAACTCATCCCTGGTGGATCGGTACTTCCGCACCTTCTCCGGCCACACCCAGGTCAACGCGACCGACCTCCGCACGATGCGATACCCCGACACGGCGACCCTCCGCCGCCTCGGTGGGCTTGCGCCCGAGCGGCTGCCGGCACAGGACGATGTCGACGCGTTCGTTCTCGACACGCTCGGCGGGGCTGGCGTACCAGCGTGAGCGAGGACAGGCAGAGCAGATTCACGCGCACGTCGTACAAGGTTCAGCAGGCCCAACATCTCCTCGGCCTGTTCGGCATGGACGGTGAACGCGCGAATGAGCGATCGGCGCTGACGCTACTCGCGCTCCTGCACCTCAGGCCCGAACACCACTGGTCCGAGGCGTCGAACCCGATGCTGGGCACCCGGGCGATCATGGACTGGATGCGCGACGTGTACGGGCGCCACTACGCGCCGAACACGCGGGAGACCATCCGGCGGTTCACACTGCACCAGTTCGCCGACGCGATGCTGGTGGTACAGAACCCCGACGCACCTGACCGGCCCGTGAACTCCCCAAAGTGGAACTACCAGGTCACATCCGAGGCGCTGGCCGTCATCCACGCATACGGTACCCCCGCCTTCGATGCCCATCTGAGGAACTACCTGGCGCTCGTGCCCGGCTTGAGGGATCGATACGCAGCCGCACGAGATGTGAACCGCATCCCGGTCACCATGCCCGGCGGGGTTCCCTTCACGCTGTCGCCCGGCGGCCAGAACGTGCTGATCAAGCAGATGGTGGAGGAGTTCTGCCCTCAGTTCACGCCAGGCGGCGAAGTGCTCTACGTCGGCGATGCCGATGCCAAATGGGCACTCTTCGAGGCCGAACGCCTCGCCGAACTCGGTGTGACGGTGGACCGGCATGGACCCATGCCGGATCTCGTGGTGTACCTGCCTGACAAGGACTGGTTGGTGCTGATGGAGGCGGCATCATCACACGGCCCAGTGAACTCGCGCCGACGGGCCGAACTCGCCGCATTGTTCGGCGGCGCCGCCCCGGGGCTCGTCTACGTCAGCTGTTTCCCGGACCGCCGGGAGATGCGCAAGTATCTTCACGAGGTCGCATGGGAGACGGAAGCGTGGTGCGCCGATGATCCTACGCACCTGATCCACTTCAACGGCGAAAGGTTCCTCGGTCCGTATCAGTAAGTTGGCTCGCACGACGAAGATCCCTCGCCGAGTTACACGAGAATTTTCACGCCGCGACTGCTTCCGCTACCTCGGTCCCCACTGAGTCTGGCGTCGACAGCGCCCGGCAGGTCGGTGTCCTGGCCCGTGCTGCCGGCGGTGACGTCGCCCTGGGCCATGCCGCCCGCACGGCGATCGCCTGCCGGGCGCATCTGGCCACGACCGATCCGAAACCGGCTGCCGCCATCCTGCCCGCCGGTTGGAGCGTCCTCGACCTCGGTCAGGCGTAGCCGACGGGGTCAGGTCGACCCTGCCCCCCGCCCGGGGGACGCAC
>NZ_WVUH01000339.1 GCF_017614955.1 Micromonospora echinofusca | reverse complement strand
GGACCGACGTCGCTGTGGGTCGGGGCGGCGACGACCGGGTGGGCCGGGGACCGACACGCTGTCGGCCGGAGATCAACTCCGGGGGCCGACCTGAGATAGTGGAGCCGCTCCCAGCGCGGAGCCCCGGTCCGCGTCCGGAAGTGGCCCGGGGCACCCGTCCGGTGGCTCCGGTGGCGCCGCCGGGGTCACCGGACGCCCTCCGCGTCGCGCCACTCCCGAGGGACACACCGACACGCCGATTTTGCTGCTGATTCGTTATCAATTGCAGGAAGGGATCGCGCCGGTCACAGCCGCCCCGTTACCGTACTGGTAACACGCGCGTTGCCCGCCGTTCGACGTGGAACATCCCGTCCGGTGGCCCGCGCCGGGGATGGGATGGGGTCGGTGAGCCATGGCCGGGTCACAGTCCGACGGTCGGCTGTCGGAGGTCAGGTTCCTCACGGTCGCCGAGGTGGCGACGGTGATGCGGGTGTCCAAGATGACGGTCTACCGGCTGGTGCACTCCGGTGAGCTGACTGCGGTGCGGGTCGGCCGCTCGTTCCGGGTGCCCGAGCACGCCGTGCACGAGTACCTCCGCGGGGCGTTCCAGGAGTCCGCCTAGGAGGTGCCCGGACCGACGCCCCGGACCGGGGCGGATCGGGCATCGACGGGGGCGCGTTGGTCCTGCTGACACCGGGCGGTTACCCTGGACCGCGACCGTGACCGCACGCCGGTGCGTCCGACACCCACCAGGCAGGTCCGGTCCGTTGTCCAGATCGGTTGCCGGCGGCACCCAGCGGGTGTGCCGGCCCGACCCGCACGTTGCATCGAAAGGCTGTCGTATGGGCTCGGTGGTCAAGAAGCGCCGCAAGCGCATGGCTAAGAAGAAGCACCGCAAGCTGCTGCGCAAGACCCGCGTCCAGCGTCGCCGTCTCGGCAAGTGACCGGTGCCGGGCGACTGCCCGGCACCGGAGGCGCACTTGCCCTCTGCCGACCTCGGAGGCCCAGGTGATGCGGACGCGGCGACGCGGGCCCGTCCAGGGCCCGACGTCGGGTTGTGCGCGATGACCCCCGGTGGCACCTCGGGTGCTCCGGGGGTCGTCGTGGTGACCGGGGTCAGCAGGTACCTGGGCGCCCACGTCGCGGCCCGCCTGGCCGCCGACCCCCGGATCGGCCGGGTGATCGGCCTCGACCCGGCGGACCCGGCACCCGAGTTCGCCATCCTGCTCGACCGGGTCGAACGGGTCCGCGTCGACATGGCCTCCGTCGGCCCGCTCATCGACGACCTGGGCGCCGACGCGGTCGTCCACCTCGCCCTCGTCACCGCACCGGACCAGCAGCACGGGGGCCGGATGGCGATGAAGGACCAGAACGTCATCGGCACCATGCAGTTGCTGGCCGCCGCCCAACGGGCGACCCGGCTGCGCAAGCTGGTCGTCCGCTCCTCCACCGCCGCGTACGGCGTGTCGTTCCGGGACCCGGCCGTCTTCACCGAGGAGACCGAGCCCCGGGAGGTGCCGCGCGGCGGCTTCGGCCGCGACATCCTGGACATCGAGGGGTACGTGCGGGGCTTCCGCCGCCGACGCCCCGACGTGACCGCGACCGTGCTCCGGTTCGCCCCGTTCATCGGCTCCACCGCCGACACCACCCTCACCCGGTACTTCTCCCAGCCGGTGGTCCCCACCGTGCTCGGCCGGGACCCCCGGTTGCAGTTCGTGCACTTCGACGACGCCCTTGAGGTGCTGCACCGGTCGGTCGTCGAGGAGCACCCCGGCACCTACAACGTCGCCGGCCCGGGTGTGCTCAACCTCTCCCAGGCGATCCGTCGGGCGGGCCGGATCGGGGTGCCGGTGCTCGAACCGGGACTCTCCGGCGCCGCCGGCATCGCCCGCACCCTCGGCTTCGGGCGGTACGGGTTGGACCAGGTCGACCTTTTCGTGCACGGTCGGGTGGTGGACACCACCCGACTGATCGAGGAGTACGGCTACACGCCGCGCACCACCGCTGCCGCCTTCGACGACTTCATCCGCGCCCACCGGGGCGGGATCGTGGTCACCCGGGACCAGCTCGCCGCCGCCGAGCAGGCCGTGCTCGACGGTATCCGGCAGGTCCGGGCCAGCGTGCGGGAGCGGTCGTGAGTGCGGTGCCGGGTCGAAGCAACGGTCGACCGGAAGCGACGCCGGGTAACGGCCGCCCGGGGCGGGCGCCCCGGCTGCTGGTACCCCTGGACGCCCCGGAACCGGAAGCCTCCACGGACCCCGGGTCTTCGACGGACCCCGGAGCGGTCAACGGGCACCGGCCGGCATCCGCGCCGGCCGACCCGCCGCCGGACATCTGGGACCGTCGGGTCGCCACCGGCCTGGCGTTCCTCCGGCGCCGGCTCTCCGGTGAGTACGAGGTCGACGAGTTCGGCTTCGACCAGGAGCTGACCGACCAGGTCCTGCACCCGGTACTGCGGCTGCTCTACCGGGACTGGTTCCGTACCGAGGTCTTCGGCCTGGAACACGTACCCGACGACGGCCCCGGGCTGGTCGTCGGCAACCACTCCGGCACCGTCGCGTTGGACGCGCTGATCCTCTCCGCGGCCCTGCACGACCGGCACCCGGCCCGGCGCTACCTGCGACTGCTCGGCGCGGACCTGGTCTTCCGGATGCCGTTCGTCTCCGAACTGGCCCGCAAGTCCGGCGGCACGGTGGCCTGCAACCCGGACGCCGAGCGGCTGCTGCGCGGCGGTGAGCTGGTCGGGGTCTTCCCGGAGGGCTTCAAGGGCATCGGCAAGCTCTACTCGGAGCGCTACAAACTGCAACGCTTCGGGCGCGGCGGGTTCGTCTCGGCGGCGCTGCGTACCGGCACCCCGATCGTCCCGGTCGCCATCGTCGGTGGCGAGGAGATCTACCCGATGCTCGCCGACATCAAGCCACTGGCCCGGCTGCTGAAACTGCCCTACTTCCCGGTGACACCGACCTTCCCCTGGCTCGGGCCGCTCGGCATGGTGCCGCTGCCCAGCAAGTGGCTGATCCAGTTCTGCGCACCGATCCCCACCGCCCATCTGGTCGACTCCGCCGACGATCCGATCGTCGTGTTCAACCTCGCCGACCAGGTCCGGGAAACCATCCAGCAGACCCTGCACCAGCTCCTCGAACGCCGGCCCGACCCGTTCGGCCCGTGACCGCCCCGGTCGCGTCCCATCGGAACCGGTCGACCGCTGGCGGGGCCTAGTCGAGGCTGCGCAGGTCCAGGACGTGCCAGGCGGCGTCCGCGTCGGTCCCGGTCGACCACCAGAGCAGCCCGTCCCGGCTGGCCACCATGCCCACCCCGTCGGCCACGGTCACGGTCCGCCGACGCGCCAGGTCGTAGAGGCGGAGCTGCTGCGTGCCGGTCGCCGTACGCTGCGCGTCGGCGAGCACCAGCACCTCGAACCGGTCCCGGAGGGCCACGTCGATGACGGCGGCGGTCGCCTCCCCGCCGGCCACCCGGTGCCGGTCCGAGCCGTCCGTCCGTACCAGCTCCAGCCGCCCCGGCCCGGTACCGGCCAGCACCAGCACCCGGCACCAGACGGGACCGCAGGTGACCAGCTCGTTCCCGTCGGCCGGCACCCCGGTCACCGTCCGGGTCTCCAGGTTGTGCAGCCGTACCGGCCCGTACTCCCCGCTACCCGCGCTGACCAGCCACGGCCACGCCGACAGCGCCCAGGCACCCGGCTCGGTACGCACCGACACCGGCCCGCCGGTCAGCGGCACCGACCGCACCTCGGTGGCCGGCGCGACCGGGGTCGCCGGGATGCCACCCCGCGCCGATCCGGGTACGGGATCCGGTGCCACCGCGAGCCAGTACAGCCGACCCCCGTTCCACACCAGGTCGTACTGCGAGTTGAACAGCACCAGGTCACCGGTGTCGGCGGTCAACCGTCGGGGCGGACCACCACCGGCCAGGTCCACCGTCCACAACTCGGTCCGCCCCCGGCCCTGTTCGTCGCCGGTCGACTCGGCCCAGGCCAGATCGTCGCCGGCCCGGGCGAACCCGCCGTACTGCGGGCTCCCGCCGACCGGTAACCGGCGCAGCTCGCGGAGACCGCCGTCGGCGGCCCGGAACAGCAGCCGTAACCAGCTGCCGTCCGGGCTGGCCGCGGTACCGACCGAGGCGCCACCGTCGAGGACGTACCCCGGAACGTAGGCCGGACCGTCGGCGACGTTGGCCGGCAGGTCGAACCGGCGGGCCTGCGGCCATACCTCCGCCACCGTCCCCGGCGGGCGGGGGCCGGCAGGTCGCGGTGCCGGGCCCGGCGACGACGCGAGCAGCGCGGCACCGGCGGCCAGCGCGGCGACCAGCCCGACCAGGGCACCGGGGCGGTACCGTCGGCGCCCGGGGGAGGTCCGGGTGGAGGTGGTCGTCACCGGCGGCTCCGGCGCCACCCGGGCAGGCTGGGGATGGTCGTCACCACCCGGGGCAGGCTGGGGATGGTCGTCACCGGGCGAGTCGGCGCCGACGCAGCGCCAGCCCGGCGGTGACCGCACCGGCCAGCAGCCCGGCGGCAGCGGTCGACGGCACCGCGATCCGCGCCGCCTTGCGACCGGTGCGGAAGTCGCGCACCTGCCAGCCGCGCAGCCGGGCCTCCCGCAGCAGCACCGAATCGGGGTTCACCGCCACCGCCCGGCCGACGGAGGAGAGCATCGGCAGGTCGTTCGCGGAGTCGCTGTAGGCGACACAACGGGCCAGGTCCAACCCTTCGACCTCGGCGAGCTGCGTCACCGCGTCCGCCTTCGCCGGGCCGTGCATCAGATCACCGACCAACCGGCCGGTGTACGCGCCGTCGATCACCTCGGCGACCGTACCGATCGCGCCGGTCAGGCCGAGCCGGGCGGCGATGACCCGCCCGATCTCCACCGGGGCGGCACTGACCAGCCAGACCCGCTGCCCGTTGTCGAGGTGGTTCTGGGCCAGGGCCCGGGTACCGGCCCAGATCCGGGGCGCCATCAACTCGTCGAAGATCTCCTCGGTGAGCCGCTCCACGTCCTCGACCCGCCAGCCCTCGACGAACGCGAGCGCCGCCTCCTTGGCATGCGACATGTCCCCCGCGTGCTCGTACGCCAGCAGCCGGAACCGGAGCTGCTGCCACGCGAACCGGGCCAGGTCACCGGCGGTGAAGTAGTCCCGGGCGGCCAACCCGCGGGCGAACCAGTAGATGGAGGCGCCCTGCATCATCGTGTTGTCGATGTCGAAGAAGGCCGCAGCGGTCGGATCGGTCTCGGCCGTGGCCGGCGGAGCCAGCTCGGTGGGCGCCCAACCAGCGGTGTGACCGTGCGTGTCGGTACTGACGGTCACCTTCCGGAAGCGGCCCACCACGTACCGACCCCCTCCACTCGACGACCCGCGACGCGTACCCCAAGCGAGAGTAACCGGCTGATCCGGCTCCCCCGGAGAGCGCCCGGAAAGCCGTGGCGTGCGTCAACCCCGGAGCCGTCCGGGGCGCCCCGCGTCAACCCCGGAGCCGTCCGGGGCGCCCCGCGTCAACCCCGGAGCCGTCCGGGGCGCCCCGCGTCAACCCCGGAGCCGTCCGGGGCGCCCCGCGTCAACCCCGGGAGCCGTCCGGGGCGCCCGCGTCAACCGGCGGGGCGGCCGATCTCCGGCCGGCCGGCGTCCGGCGCCCCCTGGGTCGGCACCAGGGTGGGGAGCACGGCCGGTGGTTGGGTCGGCTCGGTGGCCCGGGAAGGTGCCGGCTGCCGGGTCGGTGCCGCCGGTCGGGTCTCCTCCGCCGGGGCGGGTACCGACGGCTGGCTGGTGGTCGGCCGGCTCTCCGGACAGGCCTGCGGCTGCGGACCGAGCGCGTCGGTACGGACCGACCGGGGAGCCCGGCAGGCCAGCGCCGTACGGAGCCCGTCCGAGCGGCGACCCGCCGCGTCGAGGAGCGTGAGTGAATCGGTCAACCGCTCCCGCTGGGTGCCCGGCCCACTGTCCAGCAGCCGGGTCACGGCCCGCCGCTGACCGGCGAGGAAGGCGTCGATCGCGTCCAGCGCGGCACTGTCGGCCCGCTGCACGGCTGCCGCGGTCAGCAGGTGTACCCCCTGCCGGGTGTCCGCGTCCATGTCGTTGAGCACCGTGGTGAACCCCACCGGGTCGCCGCGCAACGCCTCGGCCTCGGCGAGCCGGTTGCGGGCGAAGTCGAGGAAGAGCTGCCCCCGGCTGAGATCCGAGCTGGCCAGCGCCAGTTGGGCGCGCTCGGTGGAGCGCTTCATGCCGTACAACGCGTCACCGGGGACGGCGTTCTCGCTGGCTGCCGAGATGCCGGAGACCGCGATCGCACCGGCGGCGACGCCGACCAGGATCGCGCCCCGGGCCCGGGCCCGCCGACCGGTCAGGGCGCCGGGGATCAGGGCGCGCGGCGTCCGGGTCGGGGCCGGCGGCGCCGGGACGGTCTCGGGTGTGTCGTCACCGACACCCTCGCGTACGGCTGTGGCGACGAGCATCGCCCGCAGGCTGGTCCGGAACTCGGGTTCCGGGGCGTCAACCGGTGCCGTGTCCCGGATCCGCTGTCCGATGGCGACGAGCCCGGCAAGGTCGTCGTCGACCCTGGAACGGACATGGTGTCGCCGGCCGCCGTTGGCTTCGTCGAGAAGTTGCGCGAAGCGCTCGGCGCGCCGGCGGGAGAAGACGAACCTGTCCACCGCCGGCACCTCCTCTCGCTGGTTACGGCCCCACACGGGGCCGTCGTTGCCGACAGAGGACGGCGGGCACCGGCGCGCGACAGTCGTGGCCGGATGGGCCGCCCGGTCCGCCGGGCCCGGGGGATGCCGAGGCAACCACCGGTCGCATCCGGACAAACGCGCGGTAGCCCACACCGGTTACGGCCCGGTAGGCGACAGAACTACCGGAGGTGGGTCCGGTCACGACGACCGGACGGTGCCGGGCAGGTCACGGCTGAAGCCGCCGGGCAGGCCCGGCCGGTCGTGGCGGAGGCCGTCCGGCGGGAGCGGGGCAGGTCAGGGCTGGAAACCGTCCGGCAGGAGCCGGGCGAGGGCCCGGACCGCGCGGTACTGGAGTGCCTTGATCGCGCCTTCGTTCTTCCGCATCGCCCGGGCCGTCTCGGCCACCGAGAACCCCTGGAGGAAGCGGAGGATGATGCACTCCTGCTGCTCCGGGTTGAGCTGCTTGACGGCGGCGAGCAGGGCCACGTTGGTGATGTGCTCGACCACGGCCGCTTCCGGGCTGCCCTCGGGACCCCGGTCCTCGCGGTCGGCGTCGAGGACGTCGCCGGTGGTCACCTCCAGCCGGTACCGGCCGGACTTGAAGTGGTCGGCGACCAGGTTGCGGGCGATGGTGACCAGCCAGGCCCCGAGATCCCGGCCCTGCCAGGTGAAACTGCCGATCCGCTTGAGGGCGCGGAGGAAGGTGTCCGAGGTGAGGTCCTCGGCGAGCTGCCGGTTGCCGACCCGGAAGTAGACGAAGCGGAAGACGGTGTCCACGTACCGGTCGTAGATCAGGCCGAACGCCTCGGCCTCGCCGGCCTGCGCCCGTTCCACCAGGGTCCATACCTCGGTCGCCGGATCGGAGGGATCGGGACGGCTCGGGTAGCTGGCGCCGGGACCACCGTTGTTGCCGGGCGGGCTGTCGGGGGGCGACTGTCCGCCGGGGGG
>NZ_WVUH01000338.1 GCF_017614955.1 Micromonospora echinofusca | reverse complement strand
CGCCCTACCCGGCCGACGACCGGGAGGGCGGGCGTACCCCGGGAGTGGTGAACCTGCCGGCGGTGGTCGCGGCGGCGGCGGCCCTGCGGGCGACGGCGGCGGAGGCGGCGGCCGAGGCCCGCCGGTTGGCGCCGCTGGTGGACCGGATCCGGTCGACGGTGGCGGCGGTGGTGCCGGACGTGGAGGTGGTCGGCGACCCGGTGGACCGACTCCCGCACCTGGTCACCTTCTCCTGCCTGTACGTCGACGGGGAGGCCCTGCTGCACGCGCTGGACCGGCGGGGTTTCGCCGTCTCGTCCGGTTCGTCGTGCACCTCGTCGACGTTGCGGCCGTCACACGTGCTGGAGGCGATGGGGGTGCTCTCCCACGGCAACATCCGGATCTCCCTGCACCGGGGAACCACCGAGGCGGAGGTGGCCCGGTTCCTCGACGAGTTGCCCGGGATCGTCGGACAGCTCCGCGCCGAGGCCGGGGTGGTGGGACTGTGACGGTGGACGCCGGATCCGACGGGTCGGAGGTACCGGCCGAGACGCTGGACTGCCGGGGTCAGCGCTGCCCGCTGCCGGTGATCGCACTCGCCCGCCGGCTACCCGGGCTGCCGGTCGGGGCGACCGTCCGGGTACTCGCCGACGACCCGGCGGCGGCCAACGACATCCCGGCCTGGTGCCGGATGCGCGGGCAGGAGTTCGTCGGCGCGGCGGAGGTGGCCGGGGCGCCCGCCTACGACGTCCGGCGCGTCCACTGACCCCCGGCGCGGACGGCGCGCGGCGCGGACCCCGGCGCAGGACGACCCCTCGGGGCGCGTGCCCGGAGTCAGCCCTCCTGTTCGGCCCCTTTGCTCTGCTTCAGCGCAGGCAACAGTTTCCGGGCCGCAGTGTCGCCGGGAGTGAAGCAGAGCAAAGGGGCCGACACGCCCTCTGCGGCCAGGCCCGGGCAGCGGCCACGGCACGGGCACACCCCGCCGTACAGCCGCACGCCGTCCGTCCCGGTCCGGGACGGACGGCGTGCCGACGAAACGGTGGGACCGCCGGGATCCGGCGGGATGCGGCTCAGCCGAGCAGGTGCGGGCGGACCTCGTCGGCCGCCGCTTCGCCGTACGACTCGGCCAGACGCTTGACGAACAGGTCCCGGCGGACGTCGTACTCCTGGCCGCCGAAGCTCTCCAGCACCAGGGTGGCGAGCAGGCAGCCGACCTGGGCGGCCCGTTCCAGCCCGAGCCCCCAGGAGAGCGCGGTGAAGAAACCGGCCCGGAACCCGTCGCCCACACCGGTCGGGTCGACCGCCTCGATCTCGCGGGCGATCGGGACGTGGATCCGCGCGACGTCCCGGCCGACGATCTCCACGCCGTCCTTGCCGAGCGTGGTCACCCGCACCTGGACCCGGTCCAGCAACTGGTCGTCGGTCAGCCCGGTCTTGTTCTGGAGCAGCGACTTCTCGTAGTCGTTGGTCATCAGGTACCGCGCGCCGTCGATCAGGCCGAACACGTCGGCGCCGTCCATCCGGGCGAGCTGCTGGGACGGGTCGGCGGCGAAGGCGTACCCCCGCTCGCGGCACTCCTCCGAGTGCCGGATCATCGCCGCCGGGTCGTTGGGGCTGATCACCACGAGGTCGAGGCCACCGACGCGGGCGGCCACCGGCGCCAGTTCGATGTTGCGGGCCTCACTCATCGCCCCCGCGTAGAACGACGCGATCTGGCACATGTCCTGGTCGGTGGTGCAGACGAACCGGGCGGTGTGCGCGACCTCGCTGACGTGCACCGAGTCGCAGTCCACCCCGTGCCGCTCCAGCCACGACCGGTAGTCGGCGAAGTCGGTGCCGACCGCTCCGAGCAGGATCGGCCGCAGACCGAGCTGGCCCATCCCGAAGGCGATGTTCGCGGCGATACCTCCCCGGCGCAGTACCAGGTCGTCGACGAGGAAGGACAGCGACACCTTGTGCAGCTGGTCGGCGATGAACTGGTCAGCGAACCGGCCCGGGAAGGACATCAGGTGGTCGGTCGCGATGGAGCCGGTTACGGCGATCTTCATGTCGGCCCTCAGGGTCGGGTACGGGAGCACGGCGCGGGTCAGCCTACCGTCCCCGTCGTCTCCGCACGGACCGTCTGTCAGCCGCCGGCCACGCACCGGACCGCTGCCGTTCACCGTGCGTCACCGTCCGCCGGACACCCGTCCGGCGAACGGAAAACGGCGGGGCCGTCCCGGGAAAGGGACGGCCCCGCCGTTCATGCAGGTCGCACCGGTACCGGCCGATCCGCTGTCGCGGTCGACCGCGACGGCCGGCTCAGTGGAACGAGTCGCCGCAGGCGCAGGAGTTCTGCGCGTTGGGGTTGTCGATGGTGAAGCCCTGGGCGTCGATCCGGTCGGCGAAGTCGATCGTGGCGCCGGCCAGGTAGGGGGCGCTCATCCGGTCGACGACGACCTCGACGCCACCGAAGTCGGAGACGATGTCACCGTCGAGCGAGCGCTCGTCGAAGAAGAGCTGGTACCGCAGGCCCGAGCAGCCGCCCGGCTGCACGGCGACCCGGAGCCGCAGGTCGTCGCGGCCCTCCTGCTCGATCAGGGCCTTGACCTTCTGCGCCGCGACGTCGGTGAGGACGATGGCGGTCGGGGCCTGGGCCTCGGTCGACTCGGTCTGCGCTGGCGTGGTCACGTGGCATTCTCCCTGCGCGGGTTCGGTCTGGTCCGTACCGGGCAACGCTAGCCGCCGGTCCTGTGATTCCCAATCTGGTGCGATTCCGATTGTAGGCCGCAGCGACGAAGGTCACCCGGCGGCTCGGCGGGAACCGCGAGCGTGGCCGGGCGGAGCACGCCGGCCACGCGGAAAAGGGTCAGCGGCTCCACTGGCCGGCCAGCCGGGTACCCAGCGCCCGCAGCCCGTCCGCCGGCCGGGCCATCGCCGTCTCCACGTCCCCGAAGTGCTCCACCAGGCTGTACGCCTCGGTCACCCCGGCCGCCGCCGCCTCGCGTCGGCCGGCGGTGACCCGACCGGCCAGCACCACGCAGGGCAGTCCCCGGTCCCGGGCCGCCCCGGCGACCCCGGCGACCACCTTGCCGCGCAGCGACTGGTGGTCGAACGAACCCTCCCCGGTGATCACCAGGTCCGCCGCGTCGAACGCGGCGTCCAGCCCGATCAGCCGGGTGACCAGGGCGATGCCCGATTCGCACCGGCCGCCGAGGGCGAGCACGGCCGCGCCGAGCCCGCCGGCCGCCCCACCGCCGGGCAGCGTGGCCAGCCCCGTCGGGCAGGACGGCAGTTCCCGCTCCAGCACCGTCGCGAAGCGCTCCAGGGCCGCGTCGAGCAGCAGCACGTCGGAGCGGCTGGCCCCCTTCTGCGGGCCGTACACGTTGCTGGCGCCGTGCAGCCCGACCAGCGGGTTGTCCACGTCGGTGGCGGCCACCAGGTCGACGTCGCGCAGTCGGGGCGGACCGGCGAGGCTCTCGGCCGTGGTCAGCGCCGCCCCGCCGTAGGGCAGGGCGTGTCCGGCGACGTCCAGCGGGGCGGCGCCGAGGGCGGCGAGCATCCCGGCGCCGGCGTCGTTGGTCACCGAGCCGCCCAGCCCGATCACCACCCGCCGGGCGCCGTGCTCCACCGCCGCGCCGACCAGCAGGCCCAGGCCGTACGAGGTGGTGGCCTTCGGGTCGCGCTCCGCCGGGTCGAGCAGGTGCAGGCCGCACGCCTGGGCGCTCTCCAGGTAGGCGGTGCCGTCGGTGGTGAGCAGGATCTCCCCCGGCACGGCCCGGCCGAGCGGGTCGACCGTCGGTACCGGCACCCGCCGCCCGTCGACCGCTCCCGCCAGCACCTCGACGAAGCCGGGCCCACCGTCGGCCAGGGGGCGGGCCACCAGGTCGTCGTCCGGGGCGACCTGACGCCAGCCGTCGGTGACCGCCGCCACCACGTCGGGGGCGGACAGGGTGCCGGCGAACTTGTCCGGACAGAGCAGCACGCGCATGGTGGATCAGTGTGGCAGCCCACACCGGGGCCGGCTGCGCCCCGTCCGGGTCGTGGGACACCATGGAGGACGTGAACGAGCCCTGGGTTGAGCCCTCCCCCACCGCCACCGCCCTGCTGCTGCTCGGCCGGGGCGGCGATCCGGCCACCGAACGCGGCGTCGAGTGCCCGGGTGACCTGCCGGCGCCGAGCGACCCCGACCTGGTGGCGCGGGCGGCGGCGGCCAAGGCGGCGCTGGGTGACCGGGTCTTCGTGCTGGGCCACCACTACCAGCGGGACGAGGTGATCCAGTTCGCCGACGTGACCGGCGACTCGTTCAAGCTGGCCCGGGAGGCGGCGGCCCGGCCGGACGCGGAGTACATCGTCTTCTGCGGTGTGCACTTCATGGCCGAGAGCGCCGACATCCTCACCTCGGACCGCCAGAAGGTGATCCTGCCCGACCTGGCCGCCGGCTGCTCGATGGCCGACATGGCGGTGCTGTCGCAGGTCGAGACCGCCTGGGAGCTGCTGCAGGACCTGGGCATCGCCGGGGAGACGGTCCCGGTGACCTACATGAACTCGTCGGCCGACATCAAGGGCTTCGTCGGCCGCAACGGTGGCGTGGTCTGCACCTCGTCGAACGCCAAGCGGGCGCTGACCTGGGCGTACGAGCAGGGGCAGAAGGTGCTGTTCCTGCCCGACCAGCACCTCGGCCGGAACACCGCCGTGCTGGAGATGGGTTTCTCGCTGGACGACTGTGTCCTCTACGACCCGCACAAGCCGGGCGGCGGGCTGACCCCGGAGCAGTTGCGGGACGCGAAGATGATCCTCTGGCGCGGGCACTGCTCGGTGCACGGGCGGTTCACCCTCGACAGCGTCAACGAGGTCCGGGAGCGGGTGCCCGGGGTGAACGTGCTGGTCCACCCGGAGTGTCGGCACGAGGTGGTGACGGCCGCCGACCAGGTGGGGTCGACCGAGTACATCATCCGGGCGATCGAGGCCGCGCCGGCCGGTTCGGCGTGGGCGGTGGGCACCGAGCTCAATCTGGTACGCCGGCTCGCGCTCGCCCACCCGGACAAGCAGATCATGTTCCTCGACCGGGCGGTCTGCTACTGCTCGACGATGAACCGGATCGACCTGCCGCACCTGGTGTGGGCGCTGGAGGAGCTGGTCGCGGGTCGGGTGGTCAACCAGATCACCGTCGACCCGGTTACCGCGCACCAGGCCCGGGTAGCACTGGACCAGATGCTCGCCCTGCCCTGACCACAACTTAACCCTGAGTGACTGTTGTCGTACGGATAATCACCGTCGTCCCTTTTTTGTGCCATCGGAACGGTCTGAACCGCTCCGGTGGATAACCGAGGGCTATGCTGCCCGGGCGACAACGAGCCAACCGTGACGACGGTTGCGCCCCCTCGGGTAGCGGCAGTGGTCGATCACCCGCCCCTTAACTTTCCACAGCAGCACCGACGCGCTGGAGGTTGCGTTGACCGACGACGTACTGGTCGTACACGGAGGCACCCCCCTACAGGGGCAGATCCGGGTCCGCGGCGCGAAGAATCTCGTGTCCAAGGCGATGGTCGCGGCACTGCTCGGTGACTCGCCGAGCCGGCTCTACGACGTACCCCGGATCCGGGACGTGGAGGTGGTCCGCGGCCTGCTCGAACTGCACGGCGTCCGGGTCACCGACGGCGACGAGGACGGTGAGCTGGTCTTCGACCCGGCGAACGTGGAGAGCGCCAGCACCGACGAGATCAACGTGCACGCCGGGTCCAGCCGGATCCCGATCCTGTTCTGCGGTCCGCTGCTGCACCGCCTCGGCCACGCCTTCATCCCCGACCTGGGCGGCTGCCACATCGGTCCCCGGCCGATCGACTTCCACATGCAGGCGCTGCGCGAGTTCGGCGCGGTGGTCGAGAAGCGCCCCGAGGGGCTGCACCTGACCGCCCCGAACGGCCTGCACGGGACGAAGTTCTCGCTGCCGTACCCGAGCGTCGGCGCCACCGAGCAGGTGCTGCTCACCGCCGTGATGGCCGACGGGGTCACCGAGCTGCGCAACGCCGCCGTGGAGCCCGAGATCATCGACCTGATCTGCGTCCTGCAGAAGATGGGCGCGATCATCAAGGTGCACACCGACCGGGTCATCGAGATCCAGGGGGTGCCGAAGCTCGGCGGGTACCGGCACCGGCCGATCCCGGACCGGATCGAGGCGGCGAGCTGGGCCGCCGCCGCGCTGGCCACCCGCGGTGGCGTCGAGGTGCTCGGCGCGCAGCAGGCCGACATGATGACCTTCCTGAACGTGTTCCGGTCGGTCGGTGGCGCGTACGAGGTCACCGACGCCCGTCCGCCCCGGCTCGGCTCGGCCGGCCAGGAGGGCGGCATCCGGTTCTGGCATCCGGGCGGCGAGCTGAAGTCGGTGGCCCTGGAGACCGACGTGCACCCGGGGTTCATGACCGACTGGCAGCAGCCGCTGGTGGTGGCGCTGACCCAGGCCCAGGGTCTGTCGATCGTCCACGAGACGGTGTACGAGCAGCGGCTGGGTTACACCGAGGCGCTGAACTCGATGGGCGCCAACATCCAGGTCTACCGGGACTGCCTGGGCGGTACCCCGTGCCGGTTCGGTCGGCGCAACTTCAAGCACTCGGCGGTGATCGCCGGGCCGAGCAAGCTGCACGCGGCCGACCTGGTCATCCCGGACCTGCGGGCCGGTTTCTCGCACCTGATCGCCGCGCTGGCCGCCGAGGGCACCTCGCGGGTCTACGGGGTCGACCTGATCAACCGCGGCTACGAGGACTTCGAGGCGAAGCTGGCCAGTCTCGGCGCCCACGTCGAGCGCCCCTGACCCACCGGCGGTATCGCCCGTAACGGACCTCACCCGACGCCCGGTGCACCTTGATGTGCACCGGGCGTCGACGTTTGGCTACCCTTCACCCCGTGCCGTCGCTGTTTCGCCGCAAGTCCAGCCAGCTCGTCGACGAGGCCGTCCCGCAGGACGCGCCCGACGAGCAGTCCCCGTCCGTCCGCTCCCGGGGGTACACCCCGAGCAAGAAGGAACTGGGCAGGGTCACCCCGAAGCGGCCGGCCGCCGGTCGTCGGTTGACCGCTGATCCGGTACCGGCGAACAAGCAGGAGGCGCGCGAGCGGCGCCGGGCCGCGCGGGCCCAGGCCGCCGAGGAGTTCCGCCGGGAGGGCGGGCCGCGTGACCGGGGGCCGGAACGGCTGCTGGCGCGCAACGTGGTCGACTCCCGCCGTACCGTCGGCACCTGGTTCTTCGGCGGCGCGCTGATCGTGCTGATCGGCTCGTCCCAGGCGATGCCGCCGGTGGTCCGACTGGTGTCGAACCTGCTCTGGGGGGCGCTGGCCATCGGGGTCGTGATCGACTCGGTGCTGATCTCGCGGAAGATCAAGAAGCTGGTCGGGCAGCGGTTCCCGAAGACCGACCAGAAGCTCGGCTCGCTCTACCTGTACGCGATCATGCGGTCGATCACCTTCCGCCGGATGCGGGCCCCGGTCCCGCAGGTCAACATCGGCGACCCGATCTGACCCGTCCCAGGTGTCACGAAGGGCCCCTTCCTGTACCTTGGGGTCTAGTGGTCCTCGCAACACCCGGATCTTCTGGGGGTTGCGAGGACCGTGTCCGTTTCCGTGGAACTCAAGGCGAAGTTCTTCGAGGTTCTCGATCGCGTCGGCAGTGTGCCCGTGGCTG
>NZ_WVUH01000337.1 GCF_017614955.1 Micromonospora echinofusca | reverse complement strand
GGCCCGCCCCTTGTCGCCGTCGCGCAGGTGTACGTGCAGCAGGGCGCTCGCCGTCTCGGTGTCCGCCGCGTCGGGGTGGTCGGTGCGGGCCAGCACGAATTCCAGCCCGTCGGTGCCCACCGCGTCCTCGACCTGGGCCCGGACCAGTGCCGCCTTCGCCCCGATGTCGAGTCCACAGAGGACGAAGGTCATCGAGTTGCGGAACCCGCGGAGGTTGTTCACCCCCACCTTCAGCGTGGCCGGTGGTGGAAGTCCCCGGGTGCCGTGCAGCCGTACCCGGTCCGGACCGTCCGCCGTGAGGGTGACCGTGTCCAGCCGGGTCACCACGTCCGGCCCGAGATAGTACGGCGTGTCGATCTCGTAGAGCAGTTGCGCGGTCACCGTCTCCACGGTCACCGCGCCACCCGTACCGGGATGCTTGGTGATCACCGCCGACCCGTCGGCGTGCAGTTCGGCGATCGGAAAGCCGGGGCGCCGGCCACCGTCGGGCAGCTCGGTGAAGAAGCTGAAGTTGCCCCCGGTCACCTGTGCCCCGCACTCGATCAGGTGCCCGGCCACGGTCGCCCCGGCCAGCGCGTCCAGGTCGTCGCGGGTCCAGCCGAACCGGGCGATCGCCGGGCCGACCACCAGCGACGCGTCGGTGACCCGACCGGTGACCACGATGTCCGCCCCGTCGGCCAGGCAGGCGGCGATACCGAAGGCACCCAGGTACGCGTTGGCGGTGAGCGCGTCCGGTCGGGCCAGGGCGTCGCCCTCGACGTACCCGATCCGGGCGGTCAGCCCGAGCTTCGCGCAGAGCGACTCCAACGCGGTGGCCAGCCCGGCCGGGTTGAGCCCACCGGCGTTGGTGACCAGTTTGACCCCCCGGTCCAGCGCGATGCCGAGGCAGGACTCGGCCTGCCGGAGGAACGTCCGGGCGTAGCCGAGGTCCGGATCACGCAACCGGTCCCGGCCGAGGATCAGCATGGTCAACTCGGCGAGGTAGTCGCCGGTCAGCACGTCCAGTTCGCCACCGTCGAGCATCTCCCGCCAGGCGGAGAACCGGTCGCCGTAGAAGCCGGAGGCGTTGCCGATGCGGATCATGCCGCCACCCCACGGGAGCCGGGCCCGGCGGCCGGTTCGCGGGACACCGACCCGGCGCCCGGTTCCCGGCCGGTGCCCGGTGGGCCGGCGAACGCCTGGGCCACGTCCAGCCACTCGTCGGCGACCGGACCGGTGGCCAGCAGGGCCAGGTCGGCCCGGTGCCGGCGCTGGGTGACCAGCAGGCAGAAGTCCAGCGCCGGCCCGGTCACCCGGTCCGCCGCCTCCGCCGGCCCGTAGCTCCAGGTGGCACCGTCCGGCGCGACGAGATCCACCCGGACCGGCGCCGTCGGCTCGGCGCGGCCGTGGGTGGCGAAGCCGTGTCCGAGGGTACGGAAGCCGAGGTGCGCGACGTGCCGGAGGCGTTCGGTGGGGGTACGGGTGACGCCGAGCGCGTCGGCCACGTCCTGACCGTGCGCCCAGGTCTCCATGAGCCGGGCGGTGGCCATCGAGGTGGCCGACATCCGGGTGCCGTACCAGGGCAGTTTCTCCCCGGCCGGGACCTGGCGCAGCGCGGTGGCGAGTGCCTGCCGGAGCGCCCGCCAACGGGACAGCAGGTCGGCCGGCGGGGCGAGGAACTCCCCGGCACCCCGGTCGACGAAGGTGTCCGGCTCCCCGGCCAGGGCGGCGGCCGTCCGGTGGAACGCGTCCGGATCGGTGGCGGCGAGCAGCGACACATGGTCGGTCCAGGCCAGGTGGGCGATCTGGTGGGCGACCGTCCAGCCCGCTGCCGGGGTCGGCCGGGCCCAGTCGGTCACCGGTAGCGGGGCCACCAGCGCGTCCAGCGCGGCCGACTCGTCGGCGAGATCCACGAGCAGCGTTTCCAGGTCCACCATCGGGCCTCCGTGGTCAGGGTTCGAGGATCGTGGCGAGTTGGCGCTTCCAGGTGAGCAGCAGGGCGGTACGCCGGGCCGAGTCGTCGGAGAGCAGGTTGGCCACCCCGAGGCCGCGCAGCAGGTCGAGGGTGGCCTGCACCGACTCGCGTACCCCGGGCCGGCGCTCGTCCGCCCCGAGCAGTTCGACGGTGAGCCGGTGCATCTCCCGCCCGACCCGCGCCTCCAGCGGGACGAGGGCGTCCCGCAGTTCCGGGTCGGTCCGCGCGGCCACCCACAGCTCCAGGGCGGCGACGAAGAGCGGCCCGGTGAACGCGGCGGCCAGCATGTCGACCACCCGGTCCAGCCGCTCCGGGCCGGTGGGCAGGCTGGCCGCCTCGGCCCGCAGTTCCTCGGCCCGCCGTTCGGTCAGGTGCCCGACCGCAGCGGTCACCAGTGCCGCACGGGTGGGGTAGTGGTGCAACTGGGCACCCCGGGAGACACCGGCCCGGGCGGCGACGACGGTGGTGGTGGTGCCGGACCAGCCGTGCTCGACCAGGCACTCGACGGTCGCTTCCAGCAGCCGGGCCCGGGTGGCGCGGCTGCGTTCCTGCTGCGGTACCCGTTCCGGGGGAGGGACGCGGGTCGATGCGGACGGCACCGGGACAGCGTGCGCCGGAAAAAACAAACAGTCAAGCCTGACTTTTTTGATGGTCCGTCGGCCCGGCCGGGATGTGACCCGGAGCCGACTCCGGCCAGGTTCACCGCCCGTCGCGCGGTCCGAAGGCACGCAGCGCGTCGACGTCCGAGGCCCGCGAGTACAGGAAGTAGTCGGCCCACTCGGCTGCCCCGGGATAGCCGGAATCGGTGGCCACCCGCGCACACGCCGCCGACACGTCGAACCCGGTGACCCGCAACTGCACACCCGGCCCCAGCAGCGCCCAGTGCGCACCGACCCGGCCGTACGGCATGCCGATGCTGCCCGGGTTGACGACCAACCTCCGGTCGACGAGCCGGGTGAACGGCATGTGGGTGTGCCCGCACACGATCGTCCGGACCTGTTCCGGCACGCCCGCCAGCACCTCCGTCCAGCGTTCCAGCCGGGAGTCGACCAGCACCACCTCCTCGTCGTCGCGGGGCGTGGCATGGCAGAAAAGCACCTCGCCGAGACCGGTGACCGGCAGGGTGACGGTGAGCGGTAGGTCGGCGAGGAGGGTGAGCTGACCGTCGGTGAGCTGGTCGGCGGCCCACGGCGCGATCGGGTCCGGGATCGCGCAGTCGCCACCCCGCCGGATCGTCACCAGCTCACGGTCGGCGTTTCCGCGTACCCAGACCACCCGGTCACCCAACCCGGTCAGCAGGTCGAGTACCGCCCCGGGCTGTGGACCGGCGGCGATGTCACCGGTCACCACGATCCGGTCGGCGGCGACGACCTCCGGCTCGGCGAGGACCGCCGCCAGGGCCGGCAGGACACCGTGGATGTCGGAGAGTACGGCGACCCGGTCGAACATGGGGCCAGACTGCCGGAGTACCGACCGGGTGTCGAGAATGTCTGCTTCCAGCAGAACCGGTCATGCGAGAACAGGGGCCACCTTCCGGCGACCCCTGTTGTGGAGCGACCGCTCCTCGCGGCAGTCAGGTCAGACGCGGGCGCGACGGGCCAGGCGCTCCGGGTCGAGGATGATGATGCTCTTGCCGTCCAGCCGCAGCCAGCCCCGCGAGGCGAAATCGGCCAGCGCCTTGTTGACGGTCTCCCGGGAGGCGCCGACGAGCTGGGCGATCTCCTCCTGGGTCAGGTCGTGGGTCACCCGCAGCACGCCGCCGTCCCGGGTACCGAACCGGCCGGCCATCTGGAGCAGGTTCTTCGCCACCCGCCCCGGCACGTCCGTGAAGATCAGGTCGGCGAGCGAGTCGTTGGTCCGCCGCAGCCGACGGGCCAGCACCCGGAGCAGTTGCTCGGCGATCTCGGGGCGGTTGTTCAGCCACGGACGCAGGGCCTGCTTGCGCAGCCGGACCAGGCGGGTGTCGGTCACCGCCGTGGCGGTCGCCGTACGCGGACCCGGGTCGAAGAGCGACAGCTCACCGACCATGTCCGAGGGGCCCATCACGGCGATCAGGTTCTGCCGCCCGTCGGCGGCCCGGCGACCTACCTTGATCTTCCCGGACAGGAGGATATAGAGACTGTCGCCGGGCTCGCCCTCGTTGAAGACGACCTCGCCCTTGCGGACCTCGATCGTCTCCATCTCCTTGGCGAGCGCCTCGGCAGCCTCCGGGTCGACTCCCTGGAAGATCCCGCTGCGGGCCAGTACCTCGTCCATCGCGCACCTCCGCCTACGCGTGCCGTCCATCGGCCGGGTCCGCCGGTCGCTGATCCGTCGCGCGCCGCCAGTCTAGGCGCACGTGAGCAGCAATCAGAGCCGCACCCCTGGGAATCTTGATCCGGGGGCAACCGTCCTGACCTCGTCGCCCGTTATCATCGCCCACCGCTGCCCGGTCCGCACGATCCGGGTACATCCGCAGGTCGTAGGGTCGCCGGGTGCTGACCGAGCCCTTCCTGACCACCCGGTCCGAGAACGATCGTGACATCCCCCTGCTCTACTGGCGGGCCGAACACCCGGTACAGGTGATCAGTTCCGGTCCGTTGGGCGGTGGTATCGGCCTGCGGAACTGGTTGGTCAACGCGACCGTGCCGATGTCGTACCACCGCGACGACCCCGACGCGCACCTGGTCGAACTCGCCGACCGGCTGGGCCTCACCGGCCCCGGGGTGGGACTGCTGACCGGGGTCGACGTGGCCGAGGTCGTCCGCCGGGTCGACACCGACGTGCGGGTCTGGGCCACGGTGGGACTGGGTACCCCGATCCGGGCCGCCGAACCGCCCCTCGACGTCGAGGTTCCCGGGCCGCCACCGGGCGGGGAACCGGCTGCCGGTCCGGCGCGGGCCGCCGGTGCCCCCAACGGGGTGACGCCCGAGCGGGTCGGCACCGTCAACATCGTCGCGTTCGTACCCGCCCGGCTGGGCGACGCCGCCCTGGTCAACGCGGTCGCCACGGTCACCGAGGCGAAGGCCCAGGCGCTCGCGGACCTCGGACTCGACGCCACCGGTACCCCGACCGACTCGGTCACCGTCTGCTGCCCGGCCGACGGGCCCGTGGCGGCGTACGGCGGTCCCCGGTCCCGTTGGGGGGCGCCGCTGGCCCGGGCCGTGCACGCCGCCGTCCTGGCCGGGGGCGCCGGTCCCGTCGTCCCGTGGTCCGAGCAGCCGGACCGCTGACCGACCGGTGCCCGGTCCGAGCGGTGCCCGACCGGTGAGTGGCCGGTGGCCGGTCCGAGCGGTGCCCGACCGGTGAGTGGCCCCGCCGCCGGGCCGGGCGGTCGGCAGGAGACCGTCTCGACCGTTCGGCGGTCGTCGGGGACGGCGGGCGCCCGGTAGGGTCGCGGTCGATGTACGCCTCGTCCCGCTCCCGTCGCCCGCTCGCGCTCGCGCTCGGCGCACTGCTCGCCGTCCTGGTCGGCTGTTCACCCGCCACCGACGACCCGAGCTGGCAGCCGGGCGGACCCACCGCCGCCCCCGCGTCCTCCTCCGGGAAGCCCTCCGGCACCCCGGGCACGACGGCACCGGGCGGCCGGGCGATCTCCATGTCCGCCACCGGGGACATCATCATGGGCAACGCCCCCGGCCGGCTGCCGCCCAACGGCGGTAAGGGCTTCTTCGACTCCGTGAAGGAGGCGCTCGCCGCCGACCTGGTGATGGGCAACCTCGAAGAGCCGCTGACCGACGACACCGGTACCGGCAAGTGCGGCGCCAACTCCACCCGCTGCTTCCAGTTCCGCGCCCCGCCGTCGTACGCGGCGCACCTGCGCGACGCCGGGTTCGAGCTGCTCAACCAGGCCAACAACCACGGGTACGACTACGGGCCGGTCGGCTACAAGAACACCCAGAAGGCGCTGGAGAAGTACGGGCTGAAGCACACCGGAGCCCCGGACCAGATCACCGTGGTCGACGTCGAGGGCGTGAAGGTGGCGGTGGCCGGTTTCTCCTCGTACGTCTGGTCCAACAGCCTCACCGACATCGCCGAGGCGGAACAGGTGGTGGCGAAGGCCGCGACCATGGCCGACCTGGTCGTCGTGCAGGTGCACATGGGCGGCGAAGGGTCCGAGAAGACCCGGGTCAAACCGGGCACCGAGATGTTCCTCGGCGAGAACCGGGGCGACCCGATGAAGTTTTCCCGGGCGATGATCGACGCCGGTGCCGACCTGATCGTCGGCCACGGCCCGCACGTCCTGCGCGGCTTCGAGTTCTACCAGGGCCGCCTGATCGCCTACAGCCTCGGCAACTTCGCCGGTGGCGGCAACTCGCTCAGCAACGCCGGCCGACTGGGCTGGGGTGGGGTGCTCAAGGTGTCCCTCAACCCGGACGGCAGTTGGGCCGGCGGGGAGTTCGTCTCCACCTACATGAACGGGATCGGCAAGCCGACCATGGACCCGGACGACCGTGGCCTCGGTCTGGCCCGGCAGTTGACGAAGTCCGACTTCCCGAAGACCGGTGCGGTCTTCGGCGCCGACGGGAAGATCTCCCCACCCGACGCCGGCTGACCAGGTCCCGGTCGCCACTGACCGGCGCGCTCCGGTGGTACCCGTGGAACGGGCCCGGCCGGGGCCGACACGGACGGTCCGGCGGTCGGCCGGCCCCGTCGGAACGTCACCGGACCGACGTAGGCTGGCCGGCGTGACCGCTACCTCCCTCCGCACCTCCGAGACAGAGCTTGGTCGCAAGCGGCGGGCCCGCCGCATCGGCCGGCTGCTCACCGAGACACACCCCGACGCGCACTGCGAGCTGGACCATGCCAACCCGCTGGAGCTCGCGGTCGCCACGATCCTGTCCGCCCAGTGCACGGACAAACGGGTCAACGAGGTCACCCCGAAGCTCTTCGCCCGCTATCCGACCGCCGCCGACTACGCCGCCGCGGACCGGACCGAGCTGGAGGAGCTGATCCGGCCGACCGGCTTCTTCCGCAACAAGACCGACTCGCTGATCAAGCTGGGGCAGGCTCTGGTCGAACGGCACGACGGTCGGGTTCCCGGTCGGCTTGCGGACCTGGTCACCCTGCCCGGCATCGGGCGCAAGACGGCGAACGTGATCCTCGGCAACGCCTTCGGGGTCCCGGGGATCACCGTCGACACCCACTTCCAGCGACTCGTCCGCCGCTGGGGCTGGACCACCGAGACCGACCCCGTCAAGATCGAGCACGCGATCGGCGCGCTGTTCGAGAAGCGCGACTGGACGATGCTGTCGCACCGGATCATCTTCCACGGGCGGCGCGTCTGCCACGCCCGCAAACCTGCCTGCGGTGCCTGCACCCTGGCCGCGCTCTGCCCGTCCTACGGCACCGGGCCGACCGAACCGGCCCCGGCGGCGAAGCTGCTCAAGGGCCCCCGCGCCCGGGACCTGGCCGCAGCGGCCGGCGTCGACCCCGACCTGGTACCCGTCCAGGCGGTCGTCGCGGAGGCGCCGTGACCCGTCGGTACGTCGCCCTGCTGCTCCTGCCCCTGCTGCTCGCCGGTACCGCCTGCACGGCGGACGACGACCCGCAGTCGGCGCCGTCCGGCCCGCCGCCCTTCGCCGACTGCGCCGGGCTGGCCGCCGTGCCGGCTGCGGGTTCCGCCACAGCGGCGGCCAGCCCTGCGGTGTCCCCGACCAGCCCCGGAGCCGTGCCGGCCGACCGCGCCGGCACCGCTCCGGGGCTGGTCGGGGACACCGCAGGGC
>NZ_WVUH01000336.1 GCF_017614955.1 Micromonospora echinofusca | reverse complement strand
CCTGTGACACGTCGGGACCGGCCCGACCCACGGTGGTGGGTCCGGCAGCGTGGGACGGTACCGGCGGCACCGGCGCGGGGCGCGGCGACGGACCGGGCGGGGGTGCCGGCACGGCCCGGCCTGCGACCGGCGGTGGCATCGGGGCGTTACCGGACTGCGGTACCACCGGCGGTACCGGGGCGTTACCGGACTGCGGCACGACCGGCGGTACCGGGGCGTTACCCGAGCGCGGCACCACCGGCGGCGGTACCGGGGCACTGCCGGACTGCGGCACGACGGGTATGCCACCGGTGCGGGGGGCCGGGCCGGCTCCGGTGCCGTCAGGTGCCCGACGACGTCCACCGGTCGCACCCGGGTGGGTCACCTCGCCGGTCGGTTCCCCCCCGGCGTCCCGCCCTCCGGGCCGACTGACGCCGGGCGGCGGTGCGGCCGGGGTACGCGGCGGAGCCGGGCGCCGATCCGGCGCCGGTGCGACGGCGGGCGGCGGTACGGGGCCATCCGGCACCCGGGGTGCCGGGGGCTGCGGGCTACGCGGCTGACCCGCCGGCCGGACCGGTTCACCGGGCCACGGACCGGCAGCGGCGACCCCGTCCGGTCCCAGCTCGGTACGCTGCTGCTTGGCTGTGCGGAGGTCGTCGATCCAGCCGAGTTCCTCGGCGCTGACCGGCTCCTCGGCCGGTTCCTCGCCTCTCCCCCTGCCCCACCGGCGTCCCTTGGTACGCCCGTCCCGCAGGTCGTCGGTACCGTCCTCCGGTCGGTCGGAGCGCCCTCTCACTGGTGTTCCTTTCCGGCTTCGCTGCCGTTCTCGCCTGTCGCCTCGCCACCTGCGGGCCGGTCGTCGGCCGGCACCCGCTCCCCGGCCCGCGCCGGGGTGACCGTCGCGGCCGGGGTGGGCGGCTCGGTCCGGCCCGGACCGTCCGCCGCCGGAACCGGCCCCTGCCCGCGCACGATCCGGCGCAGCAGCGGCAGCCGGCCGGCCACCGCGCGTTCCGCCCCGTGCCCGCTCGGCTGGTAGTAGTCCACCCCGACCAGGTCGTCCGGGGCGTACTGCTGGGTCACCACGCCCCGGTGGTCGTCGTGCGGGTACCGGTAGCCGCGCCCGTGCCCGAGGCCCCGGGCGCCCGAGTAGTGGGCGTCCCGCAGGGACCGGGGCACCCCACCGCCCCGGCCGGCCCGCACGTCGGCGATGGCCGCCCCGATCGCGGTGGTCGCCGAGTTCGACTTCGGCGCGGTGGCCAGGTGGATCACCGCGTGGGCCAGGTTGAGCTGGGCCTCCGGCAGGCCGACGTACTCCACGGCGTGGGCGGCGGCGGTCGCCACGCCGAGGGCACCCGGGTCGGCCATCCCGACGTCCTCACTGGCGAAGATCACCAACCGGCGGGCGATGAACCGGGCGTCCTCCCCGGCGACCAGCATCCGGGCCAGCCAGTGCAGGGCGGCGTCCACGTCCGAACCGCGCATGCTCTTGATGAACGCGCTGGTCACGTCGTAGTGGGCGTCGCCGTCCCGGTCGTAGCGGACCGCCGCCACATCCACCGCCCGCTCGGCGACGGCGAGGTCGATCTGCCCGGCACCGAGCGCCAGCGCGGATCCGGCCGCCGCCTCCAGGGCGGTCAGCGCCTTACGGACGTCACCGCCGGCCAGGCGTACCAGGTGGTCCTCGGCGTCGGCGGCGAGCGTGACCGCGCCACCGAGCCCGCGCTCGTCGGTGACCGCGCGACGCAGCAGGCCCCGCACCGCGTCGTCGGTCAGCGGTTGCAGGGTGAGCAGCACACAGCGGGACAGCAGCGGGGAGATGACCGAGAAGTACGGGTTCTCGGTGGTCGCGGCGAGCAGGGTGACCGTCCGGTCCTCGACGGCGGCGAGCAGCGAGTCCTGCTGCGTCTTGCTGAAGCGGTGCACCTCGTCGATGAAGAGCACGGTGGGCCGGCCGCCCGCCCGCCGCTCCCGGCGGGCCGTCTCGATCACCGCGCGGACGTCCTTGACCCCGGCCGACAGCGCCGACATGGCGACGAACCGGCGGTCGGTGGCCCCGGCCACCAGGTGGGCGATGGTGGTCTTGCCACAGCCGGGCGGTCCCCACAGGATCACCGACATCGGGCTGGTGCCGGTCACCAGTTGACGCAGCGGCGAACCGGGGGCGAGCAGGTGTTCCTGACCGACCAGCTCGTCGATCGTCACCGGGCGCATCCGCACCGGCAGCGGAGAGTTCCGGTCCGGTGCCGTAAAGCCGTCGACACGCACCGTACCGGTGGGCGCGCCACGCGCCTCGCCCGGCTCGGCGAGGGAGAAGAGGGCGTCGGACTCCATCACGGAGACAGTACCGGCCCGGCCCACGGGCGACGAAAACGCGGCGTGGGCCGAGCCGGTGATGATCGTTCCGGGTCAGCCGCGACCCGGCCGCCGACCCCGGTACCAGCGCCCGCCTCCGCCGCCGGTGCGGCCGGCACCGCGACCGACGCCGGCCAGGTAGAGCGAGAGCAGCAGCAGCCCGATCAGGGTCAGGGTCTGCCAGTTGAACAGGTCGGGCGCGCCGAGGTCGGTGCCGAGCAGGTCGAGCAGGAGCGCGAAACCAAAGACGACAGCCGCAGCGATAGCAAGCATTCCAGTCCTCCGGTGGGGGTTACCAGTAGGTCGACCCCGATGTACCCGAACGGACCGATCGTCAATCGCCGCCCCGGACGGGCTGTGAGGAGTGCAAGGAAGGGCCCCCTGTTATCGCTTTTGGTAGAGGAAGGGTCCCCTCTTAACCACTCGACGACGCGACCGGCACCGGGGCGTCCTCGACCCGGGAGACCGTCCGTCGGCCGGCCCGCCAGGCGGGCAGGTACAGGGGTGCGGCGCAGGCGAGTACGACAGCTCCGGCGAGCAGGGCGGTGCTGACCGTGGTGGCCCCGGCCAGGGCGGTCAGCACCACCCCGCCGAGCGCACCCGCCGGCAGCGAGACCATCGAGTTGAGCGAGATCACGCTGGTCCGGTACGGGCCGTCGACCTGCCGGTGCAGCAGTCCGACGTGCAGCGGGTTGGCCGCACCGTGTACCGCGTAGCAGGCCAGATAGGCGGCGAGGATGCCGACCGGTCCGGCAAGCAGCGCCATGGCGACCACGGTGCCGCCCTGCACGACGTGCAGCAGCGCGGCCGTCGGGGCGGTCCCGAGCCGACGGCTGACCGGTACGGCGAGCGCGGCACCGGCGGCCGAGGCGAGCCAGGCGGCGGTACTGGCCGGTCCGAGCAGGATCGCGGCCCGGTCCGGGTCGCCGGCCACCTCGGCGAGCCGGACCGGCAGCAGACCCTCGAAGGTCACCATGCCGAAGCCCCAGAAGAGTTCGACACCGACCAGGGCCAGGAGCACCCGGGAGCGGCGCAGCAGCCCGAGGGCGCCGCCGATGGTGGCCGGTACGGCCCGCAGCGACGCGCCGATGCTGGCCCGGCCGGCGGCCGGCCGGCTCTCGGTGAGCAGCAGCAGGTGCGCGATCAGGGAGAGCAGTTGCAGGACGGCGGCGACCAGTACCGGGACCGTCAGGGCGGTCACCGGGATGGTCAGGACGTGCACCGGGCTGGCCGGGCCGATCGCCACCAGGGCGCCGCTGAGCAGTGCTCCGGCGCCGACGGCCAGCCCGGTGACCACCCCGCCGGCGCCGAGACCGCTCTCGAAGTCGGCGGCCGGGTCGGCGGCGAGGGTGCTGTCGACGTACCAGGAGTCGAGCGGGCCGCTGTCCAGGGCCCGGTGCACGCCCTGGAGCAGGAAGACGACCAGGAACAGGGTGACCGTGTCGGCGACGGCGAAGAACAGCAGGGCGACCAGGTGCAGCACACCGGCGGCGAGCAGTACCGGTCGGCGACCGAGCGCGTCGGCGAGCCCACCGGTCGGCAGTTCCAGGGCCAGGACGGCCACCCCCTGGGCGGCCAGGACCAGGCCGATCTGGGACAGGGAGAGCCCGCGTTCCTGCATCAGCAGGATCATCACCGGGAAGAGCAGCCCCACCGGGACCCAGCGCAGCCCGTGCAGGACCAGGTACCGTCGGCGGACCTGCCGGACGCTCAGCGCGCTCACCGGGTGTCCCGGGGGCGCGGGTATCCGGCAAGGAAGAGCACCACCTGCTGGGCGTCCTCGTCGTCCGGGGTCGGATCGTTCCGGTACCGCTCGATCACCTGCCACAGCTCGTCGGTGAGCGTACGCAGCCGGGCCGGGCCCAGGGTCAGCAGGATGTCCCCCATGCCCGCGACGTCGCGCCACTCGCGGGAGTAGTCGTGCTGGACGGCCAGCCACCGGTCGGCCTGCTCGGCGAGGATGCGTACCTGGTCGGCCTGGATCCACTCGGCGGCGGCGCGGGCGTCCGGGTCGTGGTCGAAGTCGGTCGGTTCCCACGAGCTGAGGTGGTGCGCGGACCGCCACCACCGTTGCCGGGCGGTGCCCCGGTCCGGGTCCTCGACGACGAGCCCGACGTCGGCGAGTTGGCGCAGGTGGTAGCTGGTCGCGCCGGTGTTGGTGTCGAGGGTGTGGGCGAGCATCGTCGCGGTGGCCGGCCCTTCGGCGCGCAGGATGCCGAGCAGCCGGATCCGCAGCGGGTGGGCGAGCACCCGGATCTGCCGGCTGTCGAGGTGGACGGTCCGCTGGTCGTCGCGCTCAGGCATGAATGCACAATAACTCTGCACAGAAGTTGTGCACAAGTTCTGTGCACTTTTGGTGCGGACCTCGGAGACGGTGCGGTTACCGGTGGATTCAGCCGGCGAGGAGTTCGGCGGCCCCGCGCAACCGGGTCCGGAGCACCTCGGCAGCGCGCACCCCGGTCAGCCGGATCTCGGCGGGGCGCCCACCACCGGACTCCGCGATGGTCATCGTGCGCAGCCGCCGGGCGTCCAGCCCGTACCGGCGGGCCACCAACCGGCCCAGGTCGAGCCGGCTCACCCCGTCGGGACCACCGGCGTTGAGGGTGCCCGCGTAGTCGCCGGCCACCAGTTCCAGGACCGCGTCCGCCAGGTCGGCCACGCCCACCGGGCAGCGGACCTCGTCGCTGTAGAGGGCCGCCCGGCCGGCGAGGGCGTCCAGGCAGAGCCGGATCTGTTTGCTGTGCTCGTCGCCGAGGATCAGCGAGGTGCGCACCAGTGCGGCGGACGGGTCGACCAGCCGTACCGCCGTCTCCGCCGCCGCCTTCGCCGCGCCGTAGGCGAAGACCGGCGACGGCGGTTCGTCGTCGTGGTACGGCTGCGACCGACCGCCGTGCACCGCGTCGCTGGAGACGTGCACCAACCGGGCGCCCCGCTCGGCGGCAGCCGCCGCGACGTGCGCGGCGCCGTCGGCGGTGACCGCCCAGTCCGCGTACAGGTAGGCGCTGCTCACCACCGCGTCCGGGCGCACCGTCGTGACCAGCGCCCGCACTGCGGCGCCGTCCCGCACGTCGAGCCGCCGCCAGTCAACGCCGTCGATGGGCACGGACTGCCGGTGGTACGTCCCGACGACGTCGTGCCCGGCCACGCGTGCCCGCCGGCACACCTCGCCACCGAGGTGCCCGCTGGCCCCGACCACGAGCAGCCTCACCGCCGCCACCGTCCCGCCACCGCCCACTCCCCCGTCGTCGCACACCTGCCCAACGCGCGTTGATCATGAAGTTGTTGCCCCGACACGCCGTGCCAGTGGACAACAACTTCATGATCAACGGCAGGTGCGGGAGCCGGGACCGCGACACGGCGCCGAAAGCGGCGGACGCCGCGGGCGCGGTCGGTCAGACCGGGTCGGCGACCGGGGCGGCCGGCCCGGCGGTACCGGTGTGCGGCACCGCCGCCGGCTTCGGCTTGGCGTCGATCCCCGCCTCGGTACGCTGCTGCGCGGTGATCGGCGTCGGCGCCCCGGTCAACGGGTCGTAGCCGCCCCGGGTCTTCGGGAAGGCGATCACCTCACGGATCGAGTCCGCCCCGGCGAGCAGCATGCAGACCCGGTCCCAGCCGAAGGCGATACCGCCGTGCGGCGGCGGGCCGTACTTGAACGCGTCCAGCAGGAAGCCGAACTTGTCCTGGGCCTCCTCCGGCGTGATGCCGAGCAGGTCGAAGACCCGCTTCTGCACGTCGCCCCGGTGGATACGGACCGAACCGCCACCGATCTCGTTGCCGTTGCAGACGATGTCGTACGCGTAGGCCAGCGCCCGGTCCGGTGCCTCCTCGAACCGGTCCACCCAGTCGGCGTTCGGCGAGGTGAACGGGTGGTGCACCGCCGTCCAGCCGCCCTCGTCGGTCCGCTCGAACATCGGCGCGTCGACCACCCAGCAGAACGCCCAGGCGCTCTCGTCGACCAACCCCGCCCGCTTGGCGATCTCCACCCGGGCCGCACCGAGCAGCTCCTGCGCCTCCCGGGTGTTGGTGCTGGCGGCGAAGAAGACCGCATCGCCGGGCTTGGCGCCGACCGCGTCGGCGAGCCCGGCCAGGTGCGCGGCGGAGAGGTTCTTCGCCACCGGCCCCCGTGCCTCGCCGCTGGTCGCGTCGAGCACCACGTACGCCAGACCACGTGCACCGCGCGCCTTGGCCCAGTCCTGCCAGCCGTCCAGCTCCTTGCGGCTCTGACCGGCGCCACCCGGCATCACCACCGCACCGACGTACCCGCCCGCGTCGATCGCCGAGGCGAACACCCGGAACTCGGTGCCGCGTAGGTAGTCGGTCAGCTCGGTCAGCTCCACGCCGTAGCGCAGGTCCGGCTTGTCCGAGCCGTACCGGGCCATCGCGTCGTGCCAGGTGATCCGGGGGATCGGCCGGGGGATGTCGTGCCCGGCCAGTTCGGACCAGAGGGCGGTGACGATCTCCTCGCCGAGGCCGATGACGTCGTCCTCGGTGACGAAGGACATCTCGATGTCGAGCTGGGTGAACTCCGGCTGCCGGTCGGCCCGGAAGTCCTCGTCCCGGTAGCAGCGGGCGATCTGGTAGTACCGCTCCATGCCGCCGACCATCAGCAGCTGCTTGAACAGCTGCGGGGACTGCGGCAGGGCGTACCAGCTGCCCGGCTGGAGGCGGACCGGGACCAGGAAGTCCCGGGCGCCCTCCGGGGTGGAGCGGGTCAGCGTCGGGGTCTCGATCTCCAGGAAGTCGCGCTCGTGCAGCACCTTCCGGGCGATCTGGTTGGCCCGCGAGCGCAGCCGCATCGCCTTCGCCGGGCCGCTGCGGCGCAGGTCCAGGTAGCGGTACCGCAGGCGGATGTCGTCGCCGGCCTCGACCTGGTCGTCCACCGGCAGCGGCAGCGGCGCGGCCTCGGAGAGGACGACCAGCTCGCTCGCGGTGACCTCGATCTGGCCGGTGGGCAGCTCGGGGTTGTCGTTGCCCTCGGGCCGCCGGGTCACCTCACCGGTCACCCGCACGCAGAACTCGTTGCGCAGCGCGTGCGCCGAATCCATGCCCTCGCGGAACACCACCTGCACCACGCCGGAGGCGTCCCGCAGGTCGACGAAGATGACACCGCCGTGGTCGCGTCGGCGGGCCACCCACCCGGCGAGGGTCACCGTGCTGCCGGCGTCCGTCGCGCGCAGGCTCCCGGCGTCATGGGTACGGATCACGAGAAGCGTCTCCTCATCTGGATCGGTCTGCCCCCGCATTCTGTCAGGGCACCCCGTACCGTCCGGCGCCACCCGGCGATCCGGCCGGATCGGCTCCCCATTCGACCCCCACCTGACGACGGCACCGGACACAGCAGTCGATCATGAAGTTGTTGTCACGTCATTCGGCGTGTCGCGAGAACAACTTCATGATCGACGGGAGAGGTCGAAAGGGTGGGAGGTC
>NZ_WVUH01000335.1 GCF_017614955.1 Micromonospora echinofusca | reverse complement strand
GGGGTGTGCGGGCGGCGGGCGCCGGCACCGACGCGGGCGTAGCGGGCGCCCCGGCGGCGGGTCGCGGTCTCGGCGGCGAGCAGCAGCACGGTCAGGGCGACCAGCACGGTGGAGAGCACCAGCGCGCCGACCCGGTCGAAGCCGAGGTCGAAGGCGATGAACACGGCGCGGGTGAAGGTGTCGGTGCGCAGGATGGACACCGCGCCGAAGTCGGAGAGCACGTAGAGGGCGACCAGTAGGGCGCCACCGGCGACGGCGGGTCGGATCTGGGGCAGGGTGACCGAGGTGAAGGTGGCCCAGCCGCCGCGCCCCAGGGACCGGGCGACCTCGTCCTGGGCGGGGTCGGCGCGGTGCAGGGCGGCGGCCACCGGCAGGAACACGTACGGGTAGCTGCACAGGGTCAGCACCAGGGCGGCCGCCCAGAAGCCCTCGAAGCCGTCGATAGTGGAGACCCAGGTGAACGCGGCGATGTAGGTGGGCACGGCCAGCGGCAGGGCGGCGAGGATGGTGACGGTGCGCCGGCCGGGCAGGTCGGTGCGGGTCACCAGGTAGGCGGTGCCGACGCCGAGGACGACGCAGCCGGTGGTGACCACGGCGGCGAGGGCGAGGCTGCGGGCGGCGAGGTCGGCGACCCGGGGGCTGGTCAGTTCGGCGGTGACGGCGGCCCAGCCGGCCTGGCCGGTGCGCACCGCCAGGTAGACCAGGGGGATCAGGGCGACGGTGACCGCGGCGGTGGCGGCCAGCAGCAGCCACGGTCGGGGGGCCAGCCGGTGCAACGCCGGTACGACGGACGCCGTGGTGCGCGTCCGTCGTACCGGAGGGAGTGTGTGGGTTTTCAGGGGGTGAGCCCCGATTCCTTGATCAGGGTGATGGTGGCCTGGAGGCCGTCGAGGTCGTTGAGGTCGACCGGTGGTGCGGTCAGGTCGGCGAGGGCGGGTACCCCGGCCGGGCCGGTGACGCCGGTGACGACCGGGTACTCGAAGGTCTCCTCGGCGAAGTACTTCTGGGCCTCCGGGCCGAGCAGGTAGTCGACGAGTTTGCGGACGTCGGCGTCCTCGGCGGCGGAGGTGAGGACGCCGACCCCGGCGACGTTGACCAGGGCGCCGATGTCGCCGCCGGTGAAGAAGTGCAGCTTGGCGGTGAGGGCGTCGGGGGCGACGCCGCGTTCCTTGGCGATCTCACCGGCGTAGTAGTGGTTGACCAGGCCGAGGGCGATCTTGCCGGCGTCGACGTCCTCGACGATCGGGACGTTGCCGTCGCGGATCTGCGGCTCGTTGGCCTTGAGGCCGGCGAGGAACTCGCGGGTCTTGGCCTCGCCGTGCTGGACGGTCATCGCGGTGACGAACGCCTGGAACGACGCGTTGGTCGGGGCGACGGCGATCTTGCCCTTCCACTTGGGGTCGGTCAGGTCGAACACCGACTTCGGCAGGTCGGCGGCGGGTACCAGGGTGGGGTTGTAGACCAGGACCCGGGAGCGGGCGCTGACCCCGACCCACTTGCCGTCGGCCGACCGGTAGGTCTGCGGGACCTTGCCGAGGGTCTCGGCGGGCAGGGCGGCGAAGAGGCCCTTCTTGTTGACCGCGCCGAGGGCACCGGCGTCCTGGGCGAAGAACACCTCGGCCGGTGACTTGTCGCCCTCCTCCAGCAGCTGCGCGGCCATCTGCGCGGTGTTGCCGTAGCGGGCCTTGACGGTGATGCCGGTCTGCGCGGTGAACGTGTCCAGCAGCGGCTTGACCAGGTTCTCGCTGCGACCGCTGTAGAGGGTGACGGCGGCCTCGTCGTCGCCGGCGTCGGTACCGCCGCAGGCGGCCAGACCAAGTACGACAGCGGCGGTGGCGGTGACCGCCGCCGCGCGGCGCAGGAACTTCAGGGGCACAGCTGACTCCTTGCCGGGCGGGAGGGGTGGTCGCCCAGTCGACGCGAAACCGCGCCGAAGTTAGCACAGCCTTACCTTGGATGTCATGGTGAGGTGACGGGTCTCGCGTCCCCCAGGGCAACCCTGGCGGTAAGGCTAGCCTGGCCTTAGAGTGCGCGCGTGGCCTCCCCGACCTACCTGCTGCCCGACCTGCGTACGGTGCCCCTCGCCCGCGATCTCGCCGAGCACGGCGACCGGCCGGCGCTGCTGACCGTCGACGGGGAGATCAGCTACCGGGAACTGGCCGGGCGGGTCGCCGCGACCGCCGACCGGCTGGGTACCCGACGCCGGCTGGTGCTGCTCACCGTCACCGGTAACACCGTCGACGCGGTCGTCGGGTACCTGGCCGCGCTGGCCGGCGGACACCCGGTCCTGCTCGCCCCGGTCGGGCACACCGACAGCCTGGTCGAGGCGTACGACCCGGACGTGGTGCTGGGCCCCGGCGGGCACGGCATCCCGCAGGTGCGTGAGCGTCGCGCCGGCTCGGCCCACGACCTGCATCCCGACCTGGCGCTGCTGCTGAGCACCTCCGGCACCACCGGCTCGCCGAAGCTGGTCCGGCTGTCGCACGACAACGTGCAGGCCAACGCCGAGGCGATCGCCGGGTACCTGGACATCCGGGACACCGACCGGGCGGCGACGACCCTGCCGATGCACTACTGCTACGGGCTGTCGGTGGTCAACTCGCACCTACTGCGGGGGGCCGCGTTGATCCTGACCGACCTGTCGGTGGCCGACACCTGCTTCTGGGACCTGTTCCGGGCCCGGGGTGGCACGAGCTTCGCCGCCGTGCCGTACACCTTCGACCTGCTGGAGCGGGTGGGGTTCGCCGGGATGGACCTGCCCCGACTGCGGTACGTCACCTGCGCGGGCGGACGCCTGGCCCCCGACCGGGTGGTGCGCTGGGCCGACCAGGGTCGCCGCGCCGGCTGGCGGCTGGTGGTCATGTACGGCCAGACCGAGGCGACCGCCCGGATGGCGTACCTCCCGCCGGAGCTGGCCGCCACCCGGCCCGGCAGCATCGGCGTGCCGGTACCCGGCGGGAGTTTCCGCATCGCACCGGTCGACGGGCAGCCCGACGGCACCGGGGAGCTGGTCTACACCGGGCCGAACGTGATGCTCGGGTACGCGCACCGGCCGTCCGACCTGCGGCTGGGCCGCCAGGTCAGCGAGCTGCGCACCGGTGACCTGGCCCGCCGCGGCGACGACGGACTGTACGAGCTGGTCGGGCGGCGCAGCCGGTTCGCCAAGATCTGCGGGCTGCGGGTGGACCCGCAGCGCGTCGAGACGGTACTGGAGACGCACGGCATCGCCGCCGCCTGCCTCGGGGACGACGACACGCTCGTCGTCGCCGTGCCGGCCGGCGTCGAGGGTACCCAGGTCCGGCGGCTGGTCCGCCGCGAGTGCGGGCTGCCCGGCCGGGCGGTCCGGGTGCTGGTCCTCGACGCGCTCCCCCGGCTGGCCACCGGCAAACTCGACTACCCGGCGGTACGGCGGGCCGCCGCGCAGCGGTCCGACGACGGCGGGCCGGACGCCGCCGGGACGGGGGTCGACGGTCGACGTGACGCCGACGGTGGGGCCGCCGACGGCGTCGGCGGGGGCGACGGCCGGCCGGTGGACCTGTGCCGGCTCTACGCCGAGGTCCTCGACCGGGACGACGTCACCGACCGGGACAGCTTCGTCGGCCTCGACGGCGACTCGCTGTCGTACGTGGAGATGTCGGTCCGCCTGGAACAGACCCTGGGGCATCTGCCGGCCGACTGGCACACCCGGGCCATCCGGGACCTGCACCCGTCCCGGCAGCCGTCCCGCCGCCGGTGGCGGGCCCTGGAGACGAGCGTGGCGTTGCGCGCGGCGGCGATCGTGCTGATCGTCGGGTCGCACCTGCCGGTGTTCCACCTCAAGGGTGGCGCGCACCTGCTGCTGGCCGTCGCCGGCTTCAACTTCGCCCGGTTCCAGCTCACCGGTGCCGACCGGCGCCACCGCAACCGGCACCTGTGGGGTTCGATCGGCCGGGTCGCGGTACCCAGCATGATCTGGATCGCGCTGGCCTGGGCGCTCACCGACGACTACCGGCTGAGCAACGTCGTGCTGCTCAACGCCGTTCTCGGCCCGCACGACGGACGGTCGGAGTGGCACTTCTGGTTCGTCGAGGCGCTGGTGTACATCCTGCTGGCGTTGGCGGTGCTGACCGCGCTGCCCTGGGTGGACCGGGCCGAGCGGCGGTGGCCGTTCGGGCTGCCGGTGGCCCTGCTGGCGGTCGGGCTGGTCGGCCGGTACGAGCTGTTCGGGCTGGCCGGATACCCGGACCTGCCGTCGGCGGTGGTGGTGTTCTGGCTGTTCGTACTCGGCTGGGCGGCGGCCCGGGCCACCGGGGTGGCGCAGCGGGTGCTGGTCACCGTGGTCGCCCTGGCCACGGTGCCCGGGTTCTTCGGCGAACCGGGACGGGAGCTGCTCATCGTGGCCGGGTTCGCGCTGCTGGTGTGGGTGCCGCACGTGCCGGGCACGGCCTGGCTCAACCGGGTGGCCGCCCTGCTGGCCGGCAGTTCGCTCTACATCTACCTCAGCCACTGGCAGGTCTACCCGCGCCTGGACGACCTGCCCCGCTGGGTGGTGCTGGTGGCCTGCCTGGTGGTCGGGGTCGGGGTGGCCCGGGTGGCGGAGTGGATCTCCGGCCGGATCACCGCCGTCCGGCGGGCCACCGGCCGGCGTGCCGTCGCCACAGGGGGCCGACGCACCGGCCCGGCCGGGTGGTTCCCGTCGGATCGGGAGAACACCCGGCCGGGGTCACCGGCCGCCGTGGCTGACCTCCCCCGTCCGTAGGTCACCTGCGGCGGTCGGCGGGCCGGGGCACCCGCCGGGTGTCAGCCGACGGGCAGGGCGGTCAGCCAGTTCTGCCAGGCCTGCTCGGTCCGGCCCGGACCGCCGTCGACGGCGAACAGGTGGTGGCCGACGACCAGGGTGTTCCCCCGGTCGGCGCCGGAGTGGAGGAACCGGTAGAGCCCGTCGGCGGTCCGCACGCCGAGCCAGGTCGGCAGCCCGGCGGAGTCGACGACCCCGTCGACCGGCGGCAGGCCGTCGACGGCGAGCGTGACCGGTTGCCCCTCGGTGACCGGGCCGGTGAGGCCGAGGGCGGCGGTCACCGCCGCCCACACCGGCTCCGGATCACCGGCGCCGGGGCGGAACGCCGAGACCGGCACGGCCGTGCGGCCGGGAAAGTGGGCGAGGTAGGCGGCCAGCGTGCCGAGGTACATGTCCCAGCCGGTCCGCATCGCCTCGTACTCGCTCTCCCAGTTGTCGCCGAGCACGCCGCTCTGCACCAGCCGGAGCACGGTACTGCCCTGGTCCCGGCCCTCGATGAGGTATTCGGTGGCCATGAAGGTGCCGTCCGGCGCGGTCTCGGTACGGTCGGCGAACCGCTTGCCGGGCTCCCAGGCGGCGACCGTCGCCTCCTCGACGTGACCGGCCAGGGTGAGCCGGGTCCGTCCGCCCTCGCGCGGCTCGATCTCGGTACGGCCCATGAACCAGGAGTCGACCCCCGGGCCGGTGGCGATCGCCTCCCACACCTGCTCGGGGGTGGCGGCCAGCTCGATGTGCTTGTGCAGCTCGAAGTGGTGTCCCATGGTCAGCGTCCTCCGGTCGGTTTCCTGTGGTGACATCTCGTCGTCGGATCGGTCAGGGCGGGTCGTGCCGGTGGTCAGGACTCCGGGGAGTCCGTGCCGGCTCCGGGGCTGACGCTGGGGTGCAGGGCGAGTACCACCCGGTGCTCGCGCCCGCCGGGGGCCTGCTCGTCGTGGTACCGGGCGACCAGGGCGGTGACCGCAGCGGTCAACTCCTCGGCGAAGGCGGCCCGGTCGCGGGCGGAGGCGAACCGGACCGTCGCATCGAGGGCGAAGGTCGCGACCGGTTTCTCCGCCCGGTCCGCACCGGTGATCAGCGCGCCGACGTCCCGCACGAGCCGGGCGGCGACCGCGAGCAGCCACCGCGCCGACAGCCGGTCCGGCGGCGGGGACGGCTCGGGTCGACCGGCGGCAAGAGCCACCGGCGAGATCACGTACGACGCGGCCGTGGCCTGCATGACCCGCTCGGTCACGTTGCCCTTGCGGCGCTCCTCCACCAGTGCGATCAGCCCGTGCTGCTCAAGCGCACGCAGATGGTAGTTGATCTTCTGGCGGGGCAGGCCGACCCGGGCGGCGAGCATCGTCGCCGAGGCCGGCTCGGCCAGCTCGGCCAGCAGCCGGGCCCGGATCGGGTCAAGTGCCGTCTCGGCGGCCGCCGGGTCTTCGATCACCGCGATGTCGTGCATGCCACCACCCTGCTGCCGATTGTTCAAATTGTCAAGACAGATTTTGTTGTCGGTGTTGGGCGGGACGGACACCGGCAGGAGATCTGGTACGTGACCGGGCAAGGTGACCACCAGACGGCCCGCAGCTTGGGCCCCGTTCTGGCACCCAGGGCCCTGTCACTCGAACAGTCCCAGCGGAAGACTGCTGCCGGCATCTATGTCTCCGGCCCGGAAGCGTGCCTGTCCGGACGCCTCGGGGTCGCAGGAGGGAGCGGGTAACCATGGAGAACCTGTCGGTCGACACCGACACCACCCGGAGCATGACCGCGTCGGTACGCGCCGAGGCCCACCGGATCCGGCAGGCGGTCGCCGACCTCCAGAAGGGACTTGAAGCCATCGGCCCCTGCTGGGGCACCTCCGACGAGACCGCGCACGCCTTCCAGCAGTCGTACGAACCGAAACGCAACGAGGTCCTCGAAGCCGGCCGACAGGTGGTCACCCTGCTACAGGACAGCTCCGACCGGGTGAACAAGGCGATGACCGGCTACGAGAACGCCGAGACCGACAACACGCACCGGGCAGCGAGCTGACCGGCCGCACCTGACCCGGCCCCACCGCCTCCGTGCGGTCAGACCACTCCCCACGACCGCACGCGTTGCGGAAGCGTCGAACCGCCTGGAAGGTGCCGCCTCATGGGCATGGAGATCCCCGACTGGACCCGCACCATGTTCCTCATCACCACCGGGGAATCCTGGCCCGAAGCCGACGAGGACAAACTCCGCGCCCTCTCCACCGTGTGGAACGCCTTCGCCACCCAACTCGCCGACACCGAGACCACCATCCGCACCGCCCGCCAGTCGGTCACCACCTCCTGGACCGGCCAGGGCGCCGACGCCTTCACCACCCGACTCGACCAACTCGTCGACACCGGCCACATCAAAGCCCTCCGCGACACCAGCACCGCCCTCACCGCCTACACCCAGCAGGCCGCCCTCAACGTCGAGTACGCCAAGATGATGATCATCGGCCAACTCGTCATCCTCTTCCTCACCTTTGTCGTTCCCCTCCTCAAAGCCCTCGCCTTCCCGCCCGCCGCACCTGCCGCTGCAGCCGCCATCACCGCAGCACAAGCCCTCGGCCGGCACCTCGCCATCCAGATCATCCGCCAACTCGCCAGCTCCCTCGCCTGGAACCTCGGCCTCCAGGTCAGCCTCGACGTCGCCATCCAAGCCGCGCAGGTGGCCCGCAGAGACCGCACCGAATGGGACACCAACCGCACCGCCGGCGCCGCCCTCACCGCCACCATCGGCTCCGGCGTCGGCGCCCTCCTCAGCCCACTCGCCCACCTCGTCGCCACCCGCTTCAACACCGCTGTCACCCACCAGACCCTCAGACACGCCGGGAGCCTCGCCGGCCACATGGGACAGAGCGCCCTGCACGAATGGACCGCCGAAGCCGCGGCCGACCTCATCCTCAACGGCCGCCGCGAAGCCCCCGCCGGCTGGGCCGCCACCGCCGGCGCCACCGAAGGCGCCATCGACTGGACCAGAGACCGCACCATCGCCAAACTCACCTCCCCTACCACCGGCC
>NZ_WVUH01000334.1 GCF_017614955.1 Micromonospora echinofusca | reverse complement strand
ACCCCGGCGGGCGGCGGGGATGGCTCCGAGCGCGACGCTGTAGATGCGCCGCCCGCCGGGGTAGTCCACCGCCTGCGCGGGCGCCGGCAGAACGACCGCTCCCATCGTCAGTGCCAGCAGCATGGCGGTGACATACCGCCAGGTGGTCCTCCATCGACGACCCATACGTCACTCCCCCTCATGACCGATCGATCGGCATATCGTATCTGATCAATATCATTCGGGTGGTCCCGCCGTGCGGGACGCCCAGGGCAGCCGGCCGGGTCGGGGGTCGAACGAGCTGACGACCGGAGGCGGGTACCGCCGCTCAGGAGGGAGCTGCGGCGGGGGAACCCTGGGTCAGCGCCCGGATCACCCGCCGGATCTGGTCCTGCGCCGAGTCGTCGCGGTCGGTGAGCGCCACGTGGTGCAGTACGCCGACCAGCGCCGTGGCCAGCGCCCCGGCGTCGGCGGCTGCCGGCATCCGCCCCAGGCGCTGCTCGGCGGCCAGGTAACCGGCGACGGCGCGCTCGATTCCGCGGAGGCCGGCGACGTCGCTGCCCAGTACCGCTTCGACGTGCGCCGTCAACTCCGGCCGGCTGGCCGTCAGCCGGGTCAGCGCCGTCAGCGTGGCCAGCGGTGTCGCCAGGACAGCCGTGCACAGGTTCCCGGTGACCGTGCCGGAGCCGGCACGGTCCGGCAGGCCGGCCACCTCGCCGGAGATCTGGAAGGACCGGTCGACCGCGTACCCGGTCAGGAAGTCGTCGAAGTTCGCGAAGTGCGCGTGGAGCAGTCCGGTCGCGACGCCCGCCTCCCGGGTCACCGCCCGACCGGTGAGCCGGCCCGGACCGTCCGCCGCGATCAACCGCTCGACGGCGGCGAAGAGTTCCTGCCTGAGTCCTGGGATGGCTACTCCGCGCGGCATGCCCGAAGTCTAGGTGGCGGAGCGTGCCGTTGCGCCAGTATGAGCAAGCGCTCATACTGGTTTGAACAGTTGTTCATACTGGGCTCGGGAAAGGCGTTGGATGAAGCAGGCAGTGATCGTGGGCGCGGGCATCGCGGGACTGGCCACCGCCCGGCGACTGGGACAGGACGGATGGCGCACCCTGGTCGTCGAACGCGCCCCCGCCCGACGCCGCAGCGGCTACCTGGTGAACCTGATCGGACCCGGCTACGACGCCGCCGAACACCTCGGCCTGCTCCCCCGACTCGCCGCCCATGCCCTGGGACCGTTCACCACCGTGCTGGTCCACGGCGACGGGCGGCCCAAGTTCACCGTGCCGGCCGCCATCGCCGAGGCCACCCTCGGCACCCGGGCCATGACCGTGTTCCGGGGCGACCTGGAAGCCGCGCTGCACGACACGGTGTACGACCGTGCCGACATCCGCTTCGGCACCACCGTCACCGCCATCCACCAGGACAGCGACCACGTACGGGTCACCCTGAGCGACAGCAGCACCCACCACGCCGACCTGCTGGTCGGCGCCGACGGGGTGCACTCCGCCACCCGTACCGCCGTGTTCGGCCCCGGTCACCGCGTCGACCTGCCGTACCTGGTGGCCGCCTTTCCGCTGCCCCACCCGGTGCCCGGCGTCCCCGGGTCCTCCGCCACCACGTTCATCGGTCCGGGACGCACCGCCGCGATCGTCAACCTGGGCCCACGACGGTCGTCGGCGTTCTTCACGTACCGGCACGCCGACCCGCCCACCGAACTGGCACGCGGGCCGGTCGACGCGATCGACGCGGCGTTCGGGGACCTCGCCGGAGGCGTACCCGACGCGATCCGGCAACTCGCGGGGGACCCGGCCGGCGCCTACTTCGACGCCGTCAGCCAGATCACCATGCCCCGGTGGCACACCGGCCGGGTGGTACTGCTCGGCGACGCGGCCTGGTGCGTCACCCTCTTCGCCGGGCACGGCGCCGCCCTCGCGCTGGCCGGAGCCGACCGGCTCGGCACCGCCCTGCACCGCCACGACGACATCCCGGCGGCCCTCACCGACTGGGAGACCGGACTACGCCCGGAGATCACCAGACGTCAGGCGATCGCCCGGCGGGGTATGCGCCAGTACGCGCCGCCCACCCGGTTCCACGTGTGGATGGGCGACCTCACCATCCGCGCGATCACCCTCCCCGGGATCCGTGGCCTCGTCCGGCGGGGCATCGCCCGCGCACACCGGTGAGCACCCGCACCGCGCGGCCCGGCGGCGGTACGGTGCCGGGCGAAATGGTCGGGCCCTGCTCCTATGCTCACGATCATGGCGGCCTTCACGACCCTGTGGACGCAGGATGTCTGCCGGGAGCTACGTCGGCACCGCGCCGGCGAGCGACCCCCGGTGGCCTTCAGCGGCGTGCACCAGTCCCTCCCCCGCTGGAGCAGCGTCGGAGTCGGTGACGACGTGTACGCGCTGCACGTCGACCGTTGTGTGGTGTACGTACTGAGCCGGCTACGGGTCGTCGACAAGCAGCGGCGCGACTGTTGCGGCGCCGCTCCTGCGACCTGGCGTGACCCGGCCTACCCCGGTCACGACGCCTGGGCGGTACTCGGCGCCCAGGGGTGCGGTGCGAGCCCGGTACACGTCGACGCGACACCGATCCGCTTCGACATCGCCGTGCCGGGAGAGCTGCTCAGCGTGTTGACCTGGCGTAACCGGCGCGGAGACAGTCGCGCCTTGAAGTACGTCGTCGACGGCCGTCTCGAACGTTCCGTCAGCCTCCAGGGCCTCTACCGGCTCTCCGACGAGTCCGCCGCCCTGCTGGGCGCCCTGCTCGACCAGGCACCGACCACGGCTCCGGCGTCATGAGTCCGCAGCACCCGGTGGTCAAACAGCGGTACCTCGTGCTGCACGACTACGGCATGGGTGGTCTGTGGTGGTGGATCCACGCCCGGTCGGTCCGCGAGGTGCGGGAGACGTTCGCCGAGGTCGAGGTCGTCGTCGCACCGGACAGCCTGGCGCAGGCCGAGGACTGGCGACTGGCGGAGGTGGACATCGACGCACCGGTGATGCCCGCCGGCCTGGACGAGCTACGCGTCCAACGCGACCGGCAGCGGGCCCTGCCGGGCTTCGGGGCGCTCGCCGACCGGGAGATCGTCTATCTGCGCCAGGAGTGGGACGACGACGATCCGGCGACGTACCTGCTGGAGATCGGCGCTGACGGCCGGCGTGTCCGACAGGTGGAGCGGACCGGCAACGGGACGGCGACCAGGACCGACACCGGGGACTGGCTCTTCAATCCTCCCGTCGTGGACCTCTTCGACCCACTCCTGGCCGACCGGGAGATCGACCGGGGCGAGTTCGAACGCTGGTGGTCGACCGCACGGTGGGAGGACGACCACCGAGAATCGTGAGCCGCCCCCGCTCATTCGACCCGGTGACGGTCCGCCGACCGGCGTGGTCGGCCCACGACAGGGCCGGCGTCCGCCACCGCGGTGTCGGGCCGCTGGTGATGTCGACCGGGCCCTCCGTGGAACGGGTCAGAAGTGGGTGTCCAGGACGTCGACCACGGTGTGGTCGGCGTCGACGACCGGGATGAACCGCCACTTGTCGAATGCGGTGCACGGGTGGGAGATGCCGAAACAGACCAGGTCGCCGGGGCGGATCGCGGTCCCGGACGGGACCGTGAGATAGGCGTGGTGGTCGTTGAGGCGGGTGACGCTCATCCCGGTGCCGTCCCCGACGGTGCCGTCGACCTGCCGGATGCGGAGCGGTACCGGCAGTCCCTCGTCGTACGGCGCGTCCCGCTTCCCCATCCCGACGATCGCCAGTCCGGCTTCGGGTGTGGAGAGGACCTGCGCCCACAGTTCCAGCGCCGGGTCCAGCGATCCCTCACCGGGTATCCGGCGGAACGGTGTGCGCTCGGCGTAGAAACCGTGGTCGTGGCTGACGTACGCGCCGCTGCGCAGCACCACCCGCAGCCGGTGGCCGGGGAGCCACGTGCCACCGAGCCGGTCGGCGACGACGTCGAAGTAGGCGCTGCCTCCGACGCTGAGGACGACCTCCGCCGGCAGCAGCCCCCGGGTGGCCAACTCGGTCACCGCCGCCCGGGTCCGGTCCAGATAGGCCGTGACCGCTGCGACGTCCGGTAGACCACCCTCGTAGGCGGTGACGCCGTCGAGGCGTACCCGGGGCGCGGCGGTGGCCGCCTCGGCGACCTCGACCAGTTCGTCGACCGTGCGGCAGCCGGTCCGGCCACCGGAGTGACCCAGCTCGACCAGGACGCGTACCGGGGTGCGGCCGGGCTGTCCGGTGAGGGCGGCGGTGACGGCCTCGACCCCGGCGACCGAGTCCACGGTGAACAGGGCGTCGAAGCCCTGGTCGAGTTCGCCGGCCAACCACCGCAGCGGTACCGGATCGAGTAGCTGGTTGGCCAGCACCACCCGGGGCACGCCCCAGGTCCGGCAGGCGAGCAACTGGCCGGCGGTGGCCACGGTGACCGCCCAGGCCCCGGCGGCGAGCTGGGCCGCCAACAGGGTGGGTGCCATCGTGGTCTTGCCGTGCGGTGCGAAGGAGAAACCGTGCCGGCGGCAGAAGGCGGCCATGGTCCCGATGTTGTGGGCGAGCGAACCCTGGCGGGCGACCAGTACCGGCCAGGACAGGGCACCGTCGAAGAGGTGGTGGCCGGCAGCGGCGAACGTCGCGGTGGAGACCGGCGGGCCGGGCTGCCAGAAGCCCTTGGCGCGCCAGTCGAGTAGCTGTCCGTCGCGGTGGTCGCGGCGCACCGGCACCCCCTACAGGTTCGGATGTGGTTCGCTTTTGGTCGCCACAGCTTGCCGGATCCAGGACTGCTGGTCAACGTCTTGACGCAACCCACCAGGAGGGCGCACGATGTCGCCGCCAACGTTAACGGACTATTTTCGAACCAGGAGGGTCGATGGTGATCGGTCTGGTCATCCATGCCAGCCACCGTGCGGTCTTCGCGGACGCGGCGCGGACCCTGGCCGGGGTGACCTTCGAGTGGGTCGTCTACGAGCACGAGGACGCGGTCCACGACCTCGTCGACGCGCTGCTCACCCAGCAGGGCGTCGACGGACTGCTGCTCGGCCCCGTCCCGTACGCGAAGTGCCGTGACCTGCTGCCGGCCGACCTGCCGGTCGCCATCCTGCGTTCGGCCGGACTGGACCTGTCGCTGGCCCTGTTCAAGGCGTTGGCCCGGGGCTGGCGCCCCACCCCGGTCAGCATCGACACCTACGACATCCAGACGGTGGCGGACGTCGTCCAGGCACTGGAGCTGGACCCGACCGAGGTCATCTGCCTGCCGTACGACCCGGAGCAGAGCCTCGCCGAGATCGTGGCGTTCCACCGCGAGACCGCCGCCCGCACCGGCGCCGACTACGCGATCAGCCTGCGCACCGCGGTCGCCGCCGAGTTGCAGGGCGACCTCGGGGTGCTCGGCGGGCTGCCCGGACCGGCCACGCTGCGGGCGCAACTGCACGAACTCGCGCTGCGGGTGCAGTCCCGGCAGGCCAGCGCGCTGCGGTTCGCCGCCGGCGTCTTCCTGGTCGACAAGGTCGGCCCGGAACGCGACCTGGACCGGGCCCGGGTGGGCCTGATGAACCTGCTCGTGAACACACCGGGATTCGCGGACGCCTGGATCGAGGACCGGGGCTCGCGCGGGTTGGTCGTCTTCGCCCACCAGGCGCTGTTCGAGCAGGCGACCGGGAGCTGGGTCTCACTGCCCACGCTGGGCCAGGCGCGGGACATCCTCGGCATCCGGGTCGCGGCAGGCTTCGGGGTGGGCGCCTCCGCCCGCAGTTGCCTGCACCTGGCCGAGCGGGCCGCCGCCCGGGCCGAGCAGGAGGGTCGGCCGAGCGCATACCTGATCGAGGACAGCGGGGTCATCATCGGCCCGATGAGTCCCGCCGGCTCCGCCGTCACCTTCACCTACCGGGACCACACCGCCGAGGTGGAGCAACTGGCCGGTGAGGTGGGGCTCAGCGCCACGACGCTGTCCCGGTTGATAGCCGTCGAGCGGACCCTGGAGGGACGGGCCATCTCGCCCAGCGATCTCGCGCAGCACCTCGGCATCACCGACCCCAGTGGCCGGCGGCTGATCCGGAAGCTGGGCGACGCCGGTCTGGTGGCGATCCAGGGCAGCACCCAGATGCACCGCAAGGGCCGGCCCGCCCAGTTGTACAAGCTGTGCATCAGCAACGCGATGGAGCGCCAATGACCTGGGATCTGCTGCTGACCGGCGGTGACCTGCTCGACCCGGGCACCGGTCGGACCGGTCGGCACGACATCGCGGTCCACCGGGGTCGGGTCGCCGCAGTGGCACCGGAGCTGCCCCACGAGGACGCCGACGAGGTGGTCGACGTGACCGGTCGGCTGGTCACGCCAGGACTGGTCGACCTGCACACCCACGTCCACGTCGGGGCCACCTACTGGGGTATCGACCCCGACCCGGTGGCCTGGCACTCCGGCGTCACCACCTGGGTCGACGCCGGCTCGTCCGGCGCGTACACGTTCCCCGCACTCGCATCGGCAGCCGCCGGTTACGCCGTACGGGTGCCGGTGCTGCTGAACATCTCGGCGATGGGCCTGGTGGCACCGGTCGGCGAGTCGCGGGAACTGGCCAACTGCGACGTCGACCTGGCGGCCCGGACCGTCCGGGCGCACCGCGACACGATCGTCGGCATCAAGGTCCGGATGGACCGGCACAACGTCGGTTCGAACGGACTCGCCCCGCTGCGCCGGGCAACCGAGGTGGCCGGAGCCTACGGACTGCCGGTGATGGTGCACATCGGTGCGGCTCCGCCGTCGATCGCGCAGATGCTGCCGTTGCTGCGACCGGGGGACATCATCACGCACTGTGCCAGCGGGATCGCCGCCGGTCCGGACGGGTACGACCCGGCGGCCAAGGAGGCGTACCAGGCGGGGGTGTTGTTCGACATCGGGCACGGCTCCGGCGGCTTCGCGTTCGACGTGCTGGAGGCCCACCTGGCGGCCGGCATGCCACCGCACACCATCTCCACCGATCTGCACAGCAGGTCGCTGTACGGGCCGGTGTTCGACCTGCCGACCACGATGGCCAAGCTGATGGCCGCCGGCCTGAGCCTCGAACAGGTGGTGGCCGGCACGACCGTCAACCCGGCGCGGGCCCTCGGACTGGCCGACGGCGTCGGTACGCTCGCGCCGGGCGCCCCCGCCGACATCGCCGTGTTCACCGTCGAGCCGGGCCGCTTCGAGCTGGTCGACGTGCACGGACAGCGCCGTACGGCACCGCTACGGCTGGTCAACGAGGTGACCTACCGCGCCGGTCGGCCGATGACACCGCGACTGTCCCCGCCCGTCCCACCGTGGGTGCCGCTCACCGACGCACAACGGCACGCCCTGGCCACCCGGGACCGTGCGATCCGCCGTCTGCTCACCACCCCCCTGGTGGGTCCGGAGGGGCTCACCGAACAGTTCCCCCGAAACGGAGGCTGACCATGCCCAAGAAGATCGTCATGGCCGACCGGGCGGCGCCGCCCGGCGGGCCGTACTCACACGCCGTGGTCGCCGGGGACCACGCCTATCTTGCCGGGGCGTGTCCGGTGCTACCGGACGGCACGTGGGTCCGGGGTGACTTCGTCGCGCAGGCACGGGCCGCCTTCACCAACCTGGCCCGGGTGGCCGAGGCGGCCGGCGGTGATCTCGGCCGGGCCGTACGGGTCGGCGTGTACCTGCGCGACTTCGCCGACTTCCCGGCGATGAACGAGGTCTACCAGGAGTTCTTCGGTACCGAGAACCTGCCCGCCCGGACCACGCTGCCGGTGGCGCTCGACGGTTTCGACATCGAGGTCGACGCCGTGCTGTACCTGGGCGAGTAGGCGGACACCCGCTCCCCGGCGCCCGTCCC